>JBMTDQ010000019.1:0-30299 GCA_049432165.1 Ilumatobacteraceae bacterium | reverse complement strand
TCGAAATACGGAGAATCGCGGTAGTTCTCGCGCGTATTTCGATCGGCTCCGATGTGATGCCAGAAGTAGTACCCCTGGAAAATGCCGTGATGCTCAACCATCCAATGGTTGGCTTCTGAAACATATGGCTTAATGATTCCGGCCGCAATTGACGGGTGGTTCATCGGGGCAAGGGTGTCACCGATGTCATGCAGAAGAGCGCACATGATGTATTCGTCGTCGCGCCCATCTTCGGCGGCGCGTGTTGCGGTCTGGAGTGAGTGCTCCAGCCGTGTCACGGGGAAACCGCCGTCATCGCGCTCAAGAATTCGAAGCTGCTCAATGATGTTGGCGGCTGCCATTGCTTGGGTGACGGGGAAGTCATTCTGGATGATCTTCCAGTCAGCCTCGGTTGATTCCTCAAAACTGCGAAAAGAAGCCTTTGCGTTCATATCAGTACCGTAGTCATTTGTGAAGGGTATGTCGGACTCGGTGGTGTCCTGTGGTGCAGAATTTGTGGAATGTCGTCGCTATCAGAATTCGCACGAGCGAATACTTCGCTTGATCGTGACAAGATTGCCCATCTCAATCGGCTTGTGTCTGAATGGGGGATGCTTGCCGATTTTTGTTTCTCCGACCTGTTGCTCTACCTGAGAAGTGACGCCGGTATTTGGACCACTGTCGGGCAGGTTCGTCCTGCCACCGGTCAGACAATTTTCACGACTGACTTCGTTGGTGTGGCAGCCAACGAATCAGAGAATGTGGTGTTGTCCGAATGCTTTGAGTCTGGTGAGGTCATCGATGGCGAAGTGTTGGTCGAAGGGCTAGACGATGAATCGCGAATGATGGCGATTCCGGTCCGTCACGAAGGCGAGATCATCGCTGTGATGACGAAAGAATGGATCGAACAAACTGGGCGCCGTCCCGGTGAGCTCGAACGGGTGTACACGAAGATTTCTGAGCACTTTGTTCGGATGGTGTCATCGGGAGAGTTCCCAACAAGTTCTCGAGTTGGAGATTCGTCGTCCGCTCCACGTGTGGGCGATGGTGTGATGTACCTCGATGCAGAGGGGTGCATCGGATTTGCCTCTCCGAATGCGACCTCTGCGTTGCACCGTGTTGGTATCCAATCGACGCCGGTTGGTGTTCGCCTCGCTGAATTGGGATTTCACGACGGCCCGGTTCGCCAAGCTTTTGAGCGTGGTGTTCCGGTGATCGAGGAATTTGAGCAAGGGGCAGAGGCAACCCTGTTGTGCCGCTGCGTGCCGTTCATCGAAGATGGCAACGTTGTTGGCGGTGTATTGCTGGTTCGTGATGTCACTGAATTGCGTCGCCGTGACCGACTGATCTTGTCGAAGGACGCGACTATCCGTGAGATCCATCACCGGGTGAAGAACAACCTTCAGACCATCTCGTCCCTGCTTCGTTTGCAAGCTCGGCGTCTGACACACCCGGAGGCGGTTGCAGCGGTCGGCGAATCGGTACGACGTATTCGGACGATTGCATTGGTACACGAGGCGCTGTCGAGAGAGCCTGGCGACGACGTCACTTTTTTGGAAATTGTACGTCCGCTGGTTCGTCTTGCAGAGGAGGGTTTGCAGTCGTCTGATCGTCCCGTCAGGTTCTCCGTGACGGGTGATGGTGGACGAATCCCTGCACGCATTGCCACCCCGCTGTCGGTGGTGTTGACCGAACTTTTGCAGAACGCAGTTGAGCACGGCTTCGGGTATGGCGACGCTGATGGAGACGTCGTAGTGTCCCTTGCCCACGAAGACGATCTGCAAATTCGCGTGACAGATAATGGTCGTGGTGTGATGAACGGCTTTGATCTTGATCAAGCGACTGGGCTTGGCCTGTCGATTGTTCGAACGCTCGTGACGACTGAGCTCGCTGGAACAATTTCGATTGACCCGGCGTCAAGTGACGATCTCGCATTGGTCGGATTGTCGGCGAGTGGAGCGGCGCGTGGCACTGTTGTGTCGCTTCGGGTGCCGGTGTCAGACGACGCCGACGAGTAGTTCTCATCTGGCAGAATTCCACCTGTGCAGAATTGGATCGTTGCCGGACTGATTGTCGTCGGGACCTGGGTAGTCACCCGTATTAACGGACTATTGCTGAAGTGGTTTGTTCGGCACCTGGCAAATCGGGCGTTGAGTGCTGGAGGGGGTCCTTGGCGTGTTCGGTCAGGTCGAATGCAAGAAGATTCCACGACTATTCGAGAGCAGCGACGGCGCCAACGTGTGGATGCCGCGTCAAAGATGGTGAATCACCTTGTCTCTCTCGTGATGTGGATCATCTCCCTCATCGTCGTATTTCACGTTATTGATGTTGATGCGGCGTTTTATCTCTCCAGCGCAGGGTTCCTCGGTGCTGCGGTGGCCATTGGTGGACAGCACAAGGTGAACGACTACCTCACTGGTTTGTTGGTCCATCTTGAGGACCGCTATGGCGTTGGCGACACCATCGAGTGGGAGTCTCCAGTGGGAAGTGAATTGTCAGGGCTTGTTGAATACGTCGGCATTTTCACCACGAGAGTCAGGGATGGGAGTGGGTCCCTGCATGTGCCGAATTCGCAACTCAACATGCTTCGTAATACTTCGCAGGAACCAGTTGTGACGACGCTTCGGATTCGTGTGAGTGACAAACCGTCGGTTGGTCAGGTGGAGTCGACGTTGCGAGAACTTGCGGGATCTCCGGGGCTCACCGAGGTCTTGTTTGTCGACGACATCGCCTCGTATCAAGAAGCAACCGGTGAAATCTCAATTGATGTTGCAACGTCGCGTCCGCTCGAAGCTAAGGAGCGTGAGCGTCTCGTGCGACGTGCTGAGCGAGCGTTGAACGACGACTAATTCGTGTCGCAGGTGTCAGCTCGACAGTCGTGCCGCTCTGGCCTCAGCAGCTCGAACTCGCCGAATAGCCCGGCGTTCCTCTTCTGAGTGGCCACCCCAGACACCTGAGTCTTGGTTGGTGTCGAGAGCAAAATCCAAGCACTCGTTGATGACGTTGCATTCGGTGCAGAGTCGCTTGGCCTCTTCAATTGCGACGATCGCATGGCCGGTGGTTCCAATCGGGAAGAACAACTCGGGATCGGTGTTGCGGCAAAGAGCGTCATCGCGCCATTCGTCTTGCGCTGTTGAGGGCATCTCGAGATATCCGGTGGTCGTCACAGTCATTCCTCTTGGGTGGCGGGTCGGTTGTCGCCCTCAATTCGAAAGCGCTGTTGCTCGACGCACTTTCAGGGATGAAGTGAACGTAGATGCTGGTCAGGTGATCTGGCAAGGGTCGATAGCCGGATATCTCTGCATCAGTTTCTATACCCCTATCTCAAAAAGTGATATCTAGTGGTTTGAGATGTGTGATCAACCGATCACACATTGCTCTCGTCAGCCCTCATTACGCTGATCTCGTGCCAGCGATATTTGCGCATCGAGGAGCCCGACGTGTTGCCCCGGAGAACACCGAGGCAGCGTTTCAGATGGCAGTTGAACTTGGTGCAGATGGAATCGAACTCGACGTTCGACTCACAGCCGATGGCTCGGCGGTGATCCACCATGACGCAGCCTTAGAGGATGGACGCAATCTGTATGAACTGCCGCTTCGAGACCTTCCCGATTCTGTTCCCTCGCTACATGCTGCCCTCGATGCCTGTGGTTCGGTAGTAGTCAATATCGAACTAAAACATTCACCGAATGAACCGAACTATGACGACAACTTCGACGTCGTCCAGCGAGTGATTGACGAATTGGATGTTCGAAATGACGACCCGTCGCGCTGGCTGATCTCCAGTTTCGATCTCGCCACCGTGAATGAGTTTCATCGGTTGCGTCCAGAGGTGCCCACCGCCTTTCTGACGGCCGGTGATCCGACAACCGGCCTTGCACTCACCATCCAGCACGGTCATTCGGCTTGGCATCCCTGGTGGGAAGACCTCAATGACGAGTTGGTCTCAATGGCACATGATCACGGGATCGCCGTACATGCATGGACGTGTAACGAGCCGAAACAAATCGCATCTTTGCTCGCACTAGGTGTTGACGGTGTGATCACCGACGTTCCAGACATTGCGCTTGCGGTTAGAGATCAGGCTGGCCAAGGCTGACAGGCCAGACCAGTCGAATAGCGTTATCGACGTAGTCGATGTCGAGCAAGTCGGTCTCCCCGAGATAGTCACCATCTACTTGGAAGGGAACTGGCGCCGTCGCTTGTTGTGCCGAGATACGAAGGTCGTTCGCGCTCGGCCACTCGTCGATGCCGTTGATCTTGCTGACGGGACGGCCGCGAAGTGCTCGAAGGAGGGCGGATCCAAGTACCGGAAGATGCAATGACGTAAACGTCACCGCCGTAAGACCGCGCTGAAGGCGTGCGTCGGGTGCAAGGTCGATGGGTCGATTGCCTAAGTAGGTGTACGGCCCTGTGTTGAGAACCACAGTGAAGAGACCTTCAACTACGCGATCGGATTGGCCATCACGGATGGTGAATTGTGGCTGCGACCGGTCGTACCCTCGAGCCCAAGTCGAGGCACTGCTCCACATAAACAGTGGGTGGCCAAGCCAGCGTTTTAGTGACGCATGGCGCTCGACCGACGCGACGACGGCGGCGTCAAACCCAATTCCCACGTGGAAACAGAAATAGCGGCCATTTACTCGGCCGAGTCCTATCGGATCGATACGACCCTCATGGAGGCCGGCGAGCAGGCTGTTCGTTGCAACAATCGGATCGTTAGCCATTCCAATCGTTCGAGCAAATACGTTCGTCGACCCGCCGGGTAACACCGCTAGCGCGGTCTCGGTTCCAGCGAGGCCTGTGGCCACCTCATTTAAGGTTCCGTCTCCTCCAAATGCCACGACTGCATCGAGTTCGCGCCGAGCGGCGTCTTGTGCAAAACGAATTGCATGGCCACGGCGGTTTGTTTCAACAATTTCGACGTCGTGGCTTCGCGATAGCAACCGGTGAACGATCACGGTGTTGCGCGCATTCACCGATGAAGCGAACGAGTTGACGACGAGCAGAAGGCGCACGAGTCATGAAGGTATCAGGGAGTTCTGAGGTGGGGTTGGGGGTTGGGCTACCGATGGGTAAGAATGTCGTCTATGAAGGTCATCGTATGCGTTAAGCAGATCCCGGATCCGGCCCTCCCAGGAGAGCTCGACTCCTCAACAAATACTCTTAAGCGTGACGGAAAGCTCATTCTTGACGAGTCCGACAGCTATGGCGTCGAGATGGCGTTGCAGCTTGTTGACGCAGCTGGCGGTGGAGAGGTCGCTCTTGTGTCAATGGCTCCGAACGATGAGATGTCAGGCATGCGCACTGCACTCGCCATGGGTGCAGCTCAAGGTCTGCTCGTGTCCGACCCCGCTCTCGCAGGGTCCGACGCGTTGACCACAGCGAAGGTGCTCGCCGCAGCAGTCCAGCGTCTCGGAGGCGCAGACCTGGTTCTCGCCGGAACAGAGTCCTCAGATGGCTACACCGGAACGGTTCCTGAGCAGATGGCGGAGGTTCTCGGACTTCCTTCAGTCACGTTCGCGAAGAAGGTCACCGTCGACGGTTCAACATTGAAAGTCGATCGTCAGACAGAGGCCGGATACGACGAAGTCACCTGCCCGCTTCCTGCGCTCGTCAGCGTGACAGCAGGCGTCGTGGAACCCCGTTACCCGAGCTTCAAGGGCATCATGGCCGCCAAGTCGAAGCCAGTAGAGACCGTGACAGCAGCTGACCTTGGCGTGACGCCAGTTGGTTGGGAAGGCTCGGGCCAAGCAGTCGCGTCGGTTGAACAAGCGCCAGCCCGTGAAGCTGGAACGATTATCGAAGACGATGGCGAGTCATTCGGCAAGATCGTCGAATACCTCGAGACCATCAAGGTCATCTAAGGCACGCATCAGGTAACGAACGAGTACGGAAGACAGGAAACTGAACATGGGCATCAGCAACATCTGGGTTTTTTCTCAGGAAGCAAACGGAACAGCAACCTCGGGCACGCTTGAGTTGCTCACCAAAGCGCGTTCCCTCGGCGGAACCGTGACGGCATTTGTCGGTGGCGACGCATCATCGATCGCTGGCATTCTCGGCGAGTACGGAGCATCAAAGGTGTATGCAACTGGCGACCTCGCAGGTGCGCTCCCAGGTGCAGCTGTAGCGTCGGCAATGAAGGCCGTCATCGACGGTGGCGATTCACCAGATCTGATTCTGTTCCCTCAGAACTATGAAGGTCGTGATGTGATGTCACGCCTTTCGGTCAAAGTCGACCGCACGGTATTGACCAACAATGTGGCCGTCGCTGTCGATGGTGACACGGTGACTGTGACGACACCGGTCTTCGGTGGCAACACGTTGGTGAGCACGTCGTTCTCTGGTTCAGCCCCGTATCTCGCAGCATTCCGTCCGAAGTCATTCGCAGCGGAGTCAGCAGGTGGCGGAGCAGCAGAGGTCGTCGCTGCACCAGTTCCTGATCTCGGCTCCACCGGTGGCGCAACCGTCACTGCGGTTCACGTCGAAGAATCAACTGGCCCAAAGCTCGATGAAGCTGATGTTGTGGTGTCGGGAGGTCGCGGACTTGGTGAAGCTGACAAGTTCGCCATGGTCGATGACCTTGCGAAGCTCCTCAAGGGCGCTGCAGGTGCATCGCGAGCGATCGTTGACGCAGGTTGGGTGCCCTACTCAATGCAGGTTGGTCAGACGGGCAAGGTTGTGAAGCCCAATGTGTACATCGCTGCAGGAATCTCAGGCGCTACCCAGCACATGGTCGGTATGAAGGGCGCAAAGAACATCATTGCCATCAACAAGGACGCAGAGGCTCCGATTTTCGGTGTCGCTGACCTTGGCATCATTGGCGATGTTCACAAGGTTCTGCCAAAGCTCATCGAAGCTCTTCAGTCACGAGGCTGAGTTCTTGGCACCGAAAGGGTGCCAAAAACTTTCTCAATCATTCGACATCGTTCGCACTGAACGCCCAAGCGATACCGCTTGACGGGTGTTCTGCTGCGAGGCGAAGTTCCCAACCAGTCGAGGGTTCCCACGCGTCCCACTCCGCCCATTGGAGATGGGAGACCTCGTGGCCGAATTCCGTGATGTCATGATCCCACGAGCAATCGACCAGGGCGGCCAATAGCCACCACACGCTGAACCGTCCGGTGGCAGATCCGCGCCTTCGACCATGGGCGCCTCCAGAAGCACCAGCCCAGAGCAACAGATTCAATGCTTCTGCTGTTGACAGTTCTCGGATTCGAGCTCGTGAGGTACCGGTTGCCGCAATGGCGTCCGAGCGTGATCCCTCAACGCAGGTCACCTCTGAACGACCGTTGGATTTCTCTGTCCACATTTCGACGAGTTGGGCAAACGCCAGGGTTGACTCGGAGTCCTCTACCGTTTCGATGCTGGCTGGCAATTCGAGGTTGACCATTGGGGCAACGACGGTGGGGCGATCGTGGTGCGCACCATTGTCGTCATAGGTTGCAACGGAATACCTTGGCTCCCACGGTTGGAGGTCAATCGGGATGTCGATGACGGGAACGAGGACATCCTGACTTTCGAGCGGAATCTGGTCGCCTCGGAGGCTGCGTTCATGTGCAAAGTAGGTAGCAAGCGGGCCAAGCCCTAAGTGCGTTCCGAGGCCATCCCACGAATGATGCACAGCTGCGACCTCACTGAGCGGTCCAGGAGTGAAACGCCCGGCGTCTTCCTCCATGACGGTGACACACCATTCGTTGGGAGCCCACAATGCAAGCCGGTATTCGGCAAGAGTTGCAGCAGGCCAGAGTTGGCGCCCGGTATCGACAGCGGCAGCGCAAGAGCGACGAACTCTGCTGAGCCCACCCCAATCTCGGGTCGACGTGCGCCTGTCGATGAGGCGAATAAGTTCGTCAAGGTCTGCGCGGTGAACAGCGGCGTCGAGTTCGTCGTCTGGTTGCAGTTCGTCAGACATCACACGAGTGGCCATGGGTAGCGATGGCCAGTTTCGTCAATGGGGAATTCTCCAACTTCTGCAGTCTGTCGGCAGCGATCACGCATGGCATCGATCTCGTAACGATCGAGCAACTCCTCAAGTTCTTCTGGCGGTTGGTCAGCAAGCTCAGCGAGGGCTTCTCGATGATGAGTTGCGATTGGTTCACCACCAAAATCCCAGATGACGGTTCGCAGCTTAAATTCTGCGGCGAAACATAAGCCATTGTCGATTGCCCACACATGGTCGTGCGCAAGCAGGCAATGTCCGCTTTTGCGGTCGGTGTTATTTGCCGCAAGGTCAAGTACAGCAATGCCTCGTAGTTCGTCATGAAGATCTTCACGCGCTTCGTAAATGGTGAAGTAATGCTCTGAATGGTCGGCGTCGACAAACCACTGCACCGACCCAACACCGAGCGGGCCATCTCGGATAATTGTCGGAGGAACTGCACCAATATTGAGCGCCTCACTCACTACGTACGCTGCTCGCTCCCGACGGTGAAGCCCTGGTTCAAAGTCCCAAAGAGGGCGCTCACCGCGAATCGGTTTGTAGATTGCGCGATGTTCTACCTCGTCGGAGCGCAAAAAGACAGCAAATGTCGCATTCGAACTCCACGGCATTCGACCTTCAATTTCGAGGTCGGCATGCTGCAAGAAATCGATGCGGTCTAATTCATCCGTGGACATACGTGCCCGTCAGGGTCGACCACACCGTCGCACCAGTGGCATGGTGGGCGTCCGGCAGATACTGCAGCATTGGCATGTTCGCAGAATGCAGTTGCTTGGCCCCGGGTAATTGAAAGTCGAATCCGACCAAGATCCTCGAATTCGTCATCCTCCGTTTCTCCCATTTCTGCGAGCTCAAGAATCAGGCGGTCGTTGTGGGTGTCGTAACCGAGAGCGATGCGACCTAGTACGAACGCTGGGTCGCTGGGCGTTGACAGTGCCATGGAGCTTGCGATCGGTCGTTCATCGGCGGGTGGAAGGTCTTGAAGGACGTTCATGAGATATTGGGAGATCGCAGCGACCTGCATCTTCTCGCATTTCACGTAAAACCGTGAGCCCTCTCCCGACATCTGGAGGAAGAAGGTTCGGTGTCCAGGCCGACCAATTGCTCCGGTAGTGAACACGTCCACCTGATCAAGGGAAGCGTCAATCGGGTTCATGACAACGCGAGTTCTCCAATTGGCCCACCTGTCGTGTTGATCGCAAGCGCTGCTGGGCCGTGCGATGACCATGCAAGTGCAGAGATCGAACAGGTTGAAATGATGATTCGCTGGAAGAGGTCAAGGTGCGTACCAACCGCATGCGCAACAGCTGCCTTGATTGGGTCGGCGTGCGAGACGCAAACGATGGTTCCACCGGGGTGTGCATTGCGCAAGCGGTCAAGGGTTGAGACAATTCGAACCTGCATTTCGGTGAAGCTTTCACCGTTCGGAAAACGAAATGTCGATGGTGCCCGTTGAACCGTTGACCACTCGGGCAGTTTGTACAGTTTCGACAGTTGTGCTCCGGTCCAGTCACCAAATTCGCATTCGAGCAGACCGCGGTCAATTTTTGGCTTTAGCCCGCGAGCAGCTGCAATTGGGGCTGCGGTTTCTCGAGCGCGTTCAAGGGGTGAGCAGTACACAGCATCAACCTGTTTGAGAGCGGCAATCCGTTGGGCAGCATTTTCGGCTTGCTCTCGGCCCTTGTCTGACAGCGAGAGGCCTTTCGCTCGGCCGGGTAGAACCTTGCCCGTTGTTGGAGTGTTGCCATGGCGGACAAGAAGAATTGTCGTAAACGCTGGAGCTGCTGTTCGAGATTTTGCCATCGATCTGCAAACCTACTTCGGAGGCAGGGAGGACGCATGAGCGAGCAAGCAGGTCGACCATCTGACAGCTTTGAATTACTCGAATCTGACATCGTGAACTGTCGGGCCTGTCCGCGCTTGGTGACCTGGCGAGAACAGGTCGCAGTCGAGAAGCGGGCGTCGTATCGAGATGAGGAGTATTGGGGTCGGCCAGTCCCAGGTTTTGGAGATCGAGCAGCCCGAATTGTGTTTCTCGGATTGGCTCCTGCTGCTCATGGGGCAAATCGAACCGGCCGTGTGTTTACGGGTGATCGCAGCGGCGACTGGTTATTTCGGGCGCTGTATCGCGCTGGATTATCAAATCAGGCGGAATCGCTGTCGCTGAATGATGGCCTGAAACTCACTGATGCTTGGGTTCTGGCGGCGGTTCGCTGCGCCCCTCCGGCGAATAAACCGACGACAGAGGAACGTGACGCCTGCGAAACCTTCCTCCATCGAGAGTTTTCGCTACTCACCAACTGCTTAGTGGTCGTGTGCTTAGGAGCATTTGGTTACCAGGCTGCGTGTCGTCATTTTGGAATATCGCCGCGTCCCGCATTTGGCCATGGTGTTGTTGTACCTGCTTCTGACTCGCATCCTGCGCTCGTCTGCTCGTTCCATCCCAGCCAGCAGAACACCTTCACGGGTCGGCTCACCGAGCAGATGTTTGATGACGTGGTAGAGAAGGCGATAGTGATCGCCGATAGCCTCACATTCTCGTGAGTACTCAACGGCGTCCACTTCTCTCTATGGCACTTGCTGCCCTCGTCACGGTGGTTGCCGTCGGATGTTCTAGCCCGCCTCCGGCACGGCTTGTTGCAACCGAAATGATTGAGTCACTCCGCGGCACCACCGACAGCAATGGGGTCGCCATTACCGATGCCCAAGTTGATTGCATGCTCGGTGTGGTGCAAGCGATGTCTGAAGAAGAGGTCGAGACGATTGCGATCAGTGAAGATCAGATCGTCCTTGACTCATTCAGCGCAAAACTTTCTGCCTGTCGCGGCGGCTGATTAGCTCGCTGGAGCAGGTGCTGCTGCTTTTTTCTTTGGTGGTGGCACGCCGACAGCAGGTGCAGGGTCAGCATCAGACGGCCAACGTCGACGGCTGACGATCGACAGCATCCGGAGCAGTTTCATCGCTTTCTCGTCCTCCTGTGCTGGACGAGATTCGATAACTCCATCTGCGATCATTCTGTTGATGACCTCAACGCCGAGGTCGGTACGAACGATGGTGAGGGTCCAATCGTTGTCCTCACCAATGCCGCCAGTCGAAATGTCGGCGTGTTCGGCGGCGAAGTCAGGGCAATGGGTGCAGCCCTTTCGCGTCCAGCCATGGCACTCCTTCAGATCGATCTCGTGATACGAGCCATCCTTCATCCAGATCTGGAAGGCACCTTTGATATTCATCTTCACCATGTCCTGTTTCTTGAGGCCGTATTTGGCTTCGAAGAGTTCGGTGAAAATGGCGTCGTCGAACGTTTTTGAACAGAGCAGGCCGATGTTGAATTGGAAGGGTTTTGAGACCTTTCCTGCGCGACGATCCCACATCGTTGGAGGAGATGAGGTTTGGCAACCCATTCCCACCAGCGCCAGACGTTCATGTCCTGCCGCTTTTGCCTCTGGAAGGGCAAGCGGATTAGCGCAGTAGGTGTAACGGCTTCCGGCGGTTGCAAGAATTTCTTCGCGAGTTGAGACAACGACAGGTTTTGCCTTCCAGGCATCGTCTTCTTCGACTCCTGATACGAGGGCGGCATCGATGTAGTCGTTCTCCCGCAGCCAGATCAACATCGCCGAAACGAAGCCACCGTCCTGGCCCATCTGGTGGACCATGTTGTCACTGGCACGCGTGAGCAGCAGTTGCTGCCAGATTCCTGCCATCTCGTCCGGTTCGCGGACCCGACCGAAGAGGTGCATATCGGCCGATGTCTCCCAAGCGCCGTAGCGGGGGCATGCACGGGTACAGGTGGTGCAACCTTTTTCGCCATGAACGCAATTATCGGGACCAAGTTCAGATTCGAGATGGAACGGCAGATACTTGCCCTCTTCATGCTCGTATCCAATGACGTCGTGCGGGCATGTCACAACACACCCAGAACAGCCTGTGCAAAGACCTGTGTCGATGACTTCGGCTTTGAGTTCTTTCCACTGCGCGGTCCAGCGGGTTGGAGCGGCAGGTTGTTCGGTCGTGCTCATTTCTACAACGTAGGCGATGTGCAGGTCGCGAACGTATCTGGCATGACCGAATTCTTAGATTGCTGAGGGGCCCTCTTCGCCAGTACGAATTCTGATGATTCGGTCGACAGCAGTAACCCAAATCTTGCCGTCACCGATCTTTTCAGTGCTCGCAGCTTGTTGGATGGTTTCAACGACCATATCGACCTGTGATTCTTCAACAACGAGCTCCAGGCGGACCTTCGGAACGAAGTCAATTTGATACTCGGCGCCTCGATAGGTCTCGGTGTGGCCGCCTTGTCGTCCGAACCCTCGGACTTCGGTAGCGGTCATGCCGGTGATGCCGTTGCTCTTCAGAGCGTCTTTGACCTCGTCAAGCTTGAACGGTTTGATGACTGCGGTAATGAGCCTCATACCTACATCATGCCTGATATGCGGACTCGGCGTGTTGGCTTTGGTCGAGACCGGTGCGTTCGGCGACCGCTTCAACCCGGAGGCCCATGGTTGAGTCGATCACTTTTGCGATGATGAACGTGACGACAAATGAGTAGGCGAGCACGGCTACAGCGGCGACGGTCTGATCAATGAGCAGTTCGGCGCCTCCGCCGTAGAAGAGTCCATCAAACCCACCTTCGTTGACATCTGTGGAGGCAAATAATCCAAGAAGAATGGTGCCAATGATGCCGCCGACGAGGTGAACTGCAATGACGTCAAGCGAATCGTCAAAGTTGAACTTCGACTTCAAGCCAAGTGCTGCGTAACACAGCACGCCAGCGATTGCGCCGATGATCAGCGGGGACGCTCCGCCGACAAATCCGGCACATGGCGTAATTGCAACAAGACCGGCAACGGCACCGGAGGCGGCTCCCAATGTGGTTGCATGACCCGCCCTTTTGCGCTCGATGAGCAGCCACCCGAGCATTCCTGCGGCAGCGGCGAGATGTGTATTGACCACTGCCTGTGCGGCGACACCGTTAGCGGCAAGTGCTGAACCTGCGTTGAACCCCATCCAGCCGAACCAGAGGATTCCGGTGCCAAGAACCGTGTACGGGAGATTGTGCGGCGGCATCGGCTCTGAACCGTGGCCGATTCGATTTCCGATCACGAGCACTACCGCGAGTGCGGCGGCGCCGGCGTTGATGTGAATTGCTGCGCCGCCGGCGAAGTCCAGAGCGCCCATCGAGAAAATCCAGCCATTTTCATTCCATACCCATCGGGCAACCGGGAAGTACACGAGTAGCGCCCACACGCTGATCAACACAGCGTACGCACTGAATTTCAGTCGATCGGCGGTTGCGCCGGTGATCAAGGCAGGGGTGATCACCGCGAACATCATCTGAAACGCAACGAATGCGAGGGTAGGAATTGATCCTGATGCTCCGGCGGTATCGGCAAGGAAGACGTGACTGAAATCTCCGATGAGTGAACCTTCACCACCAAATGCGATTGAGTAGCCGATGGCCGACCACAGCACGCTGATAATGCCCATTGAGAAAATGTTCTGCATCAGCATTCCGAGAACGTGTCGCGAACGGACCATTCCTCCGTAGAAGAATGCGAGGCCGGGCGTCATGAACAGGACGAGGGCAGCTGAGATCAGCACCCATGCGGTATCTCCGGTATCAATTGACATGGTCCCGAACCTAGGTGCGAGATGTTTCTGGAATGTTTCAGGAATGTTCGAATTTGTTCATAGACGCGCAACTCCCGGACCGTAGAACGGTCCGGGAGCGCCCCTACTCCGCACACGGGTGGAAAGGGGCGGGCGACGGTGCCCTTGGCTGTCGGTGTTAGACCGCCTGAGGCCCCTCTTCACCTGTGCGGATTCGTACGAGGCGTTCGACATCGGTGATCCAGATCTTTCCGTCACCAATTTTTTCGCTGCTCGCAGCTGATGAGATCGCATCGACAACATCGTTGGCGACGGCATCGTCAACAACGACGTCGATACTGACTTTGGGGACAAAGTCGATCTTGTATTCAGCACCTCGATAGGTCTCGGTATGTCCGCCCTGACGACCGAAGCCTCGGACTTCGGTCACCGTCATACCGGTGACACCGATCGCTTTGAGCGCATCCTTTACTTCGTCGAGTTTGAACGGCTTGATGATTGCAGTGATGAGTTTCATGAGATTCGTTTCCTTTCAGGGAGTTCTCAGGAGCTGACCGTGACTGAGTCGCCGGTGTAGCCAGCAAGTCCATGCTCGAGTACGTCGAGACCTTCAATTTCTTCTTCTGCCGACACCCGAAGCCCAATGGTGGCTTTGATGATGCTGAAGAGAATGGCCGTGGTGATCGACACCCACGCAATGATGATGAGAAGCATGACTGCCTGCATGAGCAGCTGATCAACGCCTCCACCGTAGAAGAGGCCAGCATTCTCACGACCCAAAAACGCATCGTCGTACTTAGCGAAGAGACCGATTGAGAGCGTTCCCCAGATGCCGCAGACGCCGTGAACGGAGATTGCGCCAACAGGATCGTCGACCTTGACTTTGTCGAAGAAGTACACCGAGTAGACGACGATGATGCCACCGATACCGCCGATGAGAGCAGCGGGTAGCGGATCGACAGTTCCACATGGTGCGGTGATGGCGACGAGGCCAGCAAGTGCGCCGTTTCCAACCATTGCAATGTCTGGCTTGCCTGCCTTGAACCAGATCGTGATAGCTGAGAACAGGCCACCGGCAGCAGCTGCGATCATCGTGTTGACAGCGACTGACATCACGTATTGGTCGGCAGCAAGTTCGGAGCCCGGGTTGAACCCGAACCATCCCATCCACAGGATGAAGACACCAAGAATTGCGAAGGGGATGTTGTGGCCTGGGATGGCTCGGGGTGTTCCGTCAGCGGCGTACTTGCCGATGCGAGGACCGAGAAACATCGCTCCCATGAGGGCTGCGATACCGCCAACCATGTGCACGATGCCTGAGCCAGCGAAGTCGGAGTAAACGGCGTCACCGATCGACATTTGCGCAATGAGTCCGCCGCCCCACGTCCAGTGAACGACGACTGGGTAGATGAAGGCGCACATGACAAGGCTAAACACCAAATATGCGGTGAACTTCGTCCGTTCCGCCATTGCGCCTGAAGCGATGGTCACTGCAGTAGCTGCGAACACGGCCTGGAAGAAGAATGTTGTTGCGGGGCTGAGTCCTCCGTCGAAGGCGGAGTAGTCATCGAAACCGCTGAGGAAGAAGTTGTCACTTCCAAGCCATTTACTTCCGCCTGAACCGAACGCGAAGGCGTATCCAGTTGCGAAGAAGGCGAGGATGCCGACGATTGCATCGGCCATGTTCTTCGCAAAGATGTTGACAACATTTTTTGCCCGTGTAAGACCTGCTTCAACAAGAGCGAAGCCTGCCTGCATGAAGAACACCAAAATTCCGGCGATGAACACCCAGAGGTTGTTGAGAACAACCTGTACGTCGTCGGGGGTGAGTTCTTGAGCGAATCCGATTGAAGGCATGAGGGCAACTAACGCTGCCGTTCCGCCCAAACCGGAGATAATTCGTAGAGCACGTGAGTTCACGTGAACCTCCTCTGTAGTGATGGGATTAGGGGCGTCCCACCGGCCACGCTGCCCGGGACGAGAGAGAAGGTATGCGATGAAGTTTTCGCAAGTGTCGCCGAATTGTTTCTAGTTTGTGACCAGTTTGTTCAGTTGGTCAGCATCCACCCTCGACGACGAACAGTGACAATGCGATCAGCGCCAATGTGGGTTCGGATTGCAGAGATCAATGCATCACATCTGCGGTCACTGAGGTCGGAGAGCTCCGCTTCACGAATGAGGTGGAAGCGACTGACGACACGGCCCTTGTGCGCTTCCAACACTGCGTAGACGGCTGATTCTTGGGGAGACAGCAGGGTGCTAGGCGATGGCATGCCCACATCGTTTCGCGCGTTCATGACGCGAATGTTGGAGAAAAATGAACGCTGTGTTTCGAGGTCAGTTGCCTCTTCTTACGGGAAGCGGGGCAGAATATCCCTATGGATTTGACGTACCCCCAAGAGGCCGAGGACTTTCGCGTTGAGATCAGCGCCTGGTTGAAGGACAACCTTCCAGATGGCTGGTTTGAGCCAGGGTTCTCAATGAACGAGGAAGAGAAATCTAAGTTCAATAGCGAGTGGCCGAAGAAGCTGTTCGAAGGTGGCTGGATTTGCGCGACATGGCCTGCTGAGTATGGCGGTAAGGGCCTCACCACGATGCAAGGTGTTGTGCTTGCAGAAGAATTCGCCCGGGCGCGTGCCCCAATGCGCGGTGACTTCTTTGGCGACACGCTTGTTGGGCCTACGCTTTTGCAATGGGGAACCGAGGAGCAAAAGCAGCAGTTCCTACCCGGAATTTTGAAGGGTGAAATCCGTTGGTGTCAGGGCTTCTCTGAGCCAAACTCAGGATCAGACTTGGCCAGCCTGAAGACGACTGCGGTGCTTGATGGCAACGAGTGGGTCATAAACGGCCAGAAGGTGTGGACGACCCAGGGTCATCACGCCGACTACTGCTTCCTGCTCACCCGCACTGATGCTGACTCGCCGAAGCATGCAGGAATCTCCTATCTGCTTGTTCCAATGCGTCAACCAGGAATTGAGGTTCGAGGAATTACCCAGCCTGATGGCACCGCCGAGTTCTGTGAGGTGTTCTTCACCGACGCCCGTTGCCCAGCGGAGAACGTTGTTGGTGGCATTAATAACGGATGGAAGGTTGCGAACTCGACGCTCGCTTTTGAACGTGGACAGTCAGCAACAACCGGTTATCGACGTTTCGAAGAGGAGTACCGCATCCTCGTCGGTGTCGCAAAAGAGAATGGTCAAATCAATGACCCGCTGATCCGTCAGCGACTGATGGAGTACTACACGAAAGTGCAGATTCTTAAAGTCAATGGTCTACGCAATTTGACGAGCACCTTGAACAAGAGCAAAGACATGGGAACGATTGCCCTTGGTGCAACGAACAAGATGTTTTGGTCTGAGATGCACAAGGCGGCAATGGAACTCGCTCTTGACATCTTTGGCCCTGAGTCAATGCTGATTGATGCTGGCCCTGAAAGCGGTTCGTGGCCTGGAGCCTTGCGAGATCGTCGTCGCGAGGGTTACCCGGTGAGCGCAATGATGTCGTCGTTCTTCTTCTCGAGGTCGGAAACGATCTGGGGTGGAACCAGCCAGATCCAACGCAACATTGTTGGTGAGCGAGTCCTCGGACTTCCAAAAGAACCGCAACCCGGCTGATCTGAGGTTGTAGATGCCAACGGCGACACCGGTCGCTGATCCGACGGGGGCTCCCTCCCGTCTTGTCACCCTGCCATTCGTGGCCGTGACGGCTTCAATGTTGCTGTTCTTTCTGTATGTCGGAATGGCGATAGTGGCTATTCCTCGATTTGTTGAATTTGAGTTAGGCGGGGGAGAAATTGGTATTGGGTTATCAATCGCAGCATTTGCGGTTGCGGCAATTGCGGTGCGACCGTATATCGGGCGGCTGAGTGACCAGTACGGCCGTCGGTCGTTGATGACCCTTGGAGCGATCGTTACTGCAGTCGCTGGCGTGTTCGCAGGATTCTCGCCCAACCTTGGGGTGTTCTTGGTGTTTCGACTGCTGACCGGGGTTGGCGAAGCTGCAATCTTTGTTGCGGCAGCAACCTTGATCGCAGATCTATCGCCTGAAGGTCGACGCGCCGAAGGGGCGAGCTATCTGTCGATTGCGGTGTACACAGGGATCGGCATTGGACCAGTAATTGGTGAGTGGATTCTCGCTGGCGACCGCTATCGCTTGCTGTTTGCCGTGTCATCAATATTTGCGCTCGGGGCAGCTGTTGTGTCTCGAGCGGTTCCGCCTCGTGTTGATCGACGTGCTCCGAGAACTGACAGCAAGGCACCGCTCTTTCACCGGGCGGCGATTGCGCCCGGGCTGGTTCTCATGTGCACTCTCGCAGCATTTTCTGCCTATGGAGCGTTTATCCCTGATCATGCTCGGTCGGTTGGATTGACAAGCGCAGGAGGGCTCTTTCTCGTCTACAGCTTGACGAGCGTCGTGCTACGCCTACTGGCCGCACGACTTCCTGACATGCTCGGAGCGCACCCAATGGTGACGTTTGCTCTGATTTTCATGACAGCGGGAATGTTGCTGCTTGCGTTAGTTCCGGCGATCTGGGCCTTATGGACATCGGCGGTATTGCTGGGTGTGGCGATGGCCTTTAACTACCCGCCATTGATGGCTGCGGTAATTGACGCAGTCCCTGAATCTGAACGAGCATCAGCAGTTGGCTCATTCACCGCTTTTTTTGAAATCGGAAGCGTGGCTGGCGGACTGTTGCTCGGAACACTCGCTGAGTTCTTTGGCAAGCGCAGCGGCTTTGGTGGGGCTGCGGTAATCGCCGTGGGTGGTTTGGTGATGCTGTGGACTGCGTTGCCGCGACGCCCGATTCAGCGACCTTTGGCGCGCTGAGCCTGCTCTTTTCGAGCCCGTGCTTCAGCCTGCTTCTTCGCTTTCGCCTCTTTGCGGCGAGCTTTAAGTTCGTCTCGATCGTCAGACGCGTTTTCGGCCCGAAGCGGTACAACTGAACTCGATTCGACTGCTGGAAGTCCAAGCGTTTCGTCTGATTTCAGAATCTCACGAATGATGGCTGCAGCGGGCGCTTCGCCAGCAATCGTTGCGGCGAGCATGATGCGTGCTGCTGCGATGCCGTGACGCTCGATGATGCCCGGGAGGACGCCGTTGAGGTCGTCGGTGCTGGGGTAGTCAGCAGCGTCTCCAAGTTGCTCGATGCAGTCTGCGAGACACGCATCAGTGAGCACAATGGCGATGCCTTCCATGGTTCCGTCGAGCCGGCCTCTGCTGATGGCATCTCGAACTCGGACGACATCTGGTTCTCCGCCGACAAGTTCGTTTAGCGCCTCTAGATGATCCTCATCGAGAGTCGCAACGAGCGCAGTCACGTCCTCATCTGTGGCAACTGAAAAGGTTCGATCGAGGAGGCCAAGGGTTTGGAGACGGTTCTTCACCTGATTCACGAAATTTAGGCTACCTGCGTCAGTGGAATCACTGTTCGCAGCACGTAGCAGGCTCAGAAAGTTTGCGATTACTATGAGATCCGGCGTTCAGCAGTGGTTGCGGTTGCTGAATACACACAGACGAGGAGATGCTCCCCAATGGCGACTGTCACGCTGGACAACGTAAGCAAGGTGTACCCAAATGGGTTCCAGGCGATTCAGGATCTTTCGATCGACATCGTCGATGGCGAATTCCTTGTCTTGGTGGGGCCATCTGGCTGCGGAAAGTCAACCGCGCTGAGGATGATCGCTGGGCTCGAAGAGATCAGTGGCGGTGAACTTCGTATTGGTGACCGGGTGGTCAACGATGTTGAACCAAAAGACCGTGATATCGCGATGGTGTTCCAGAACTATGCGCTGTACCCGCATATGACAGTCGCAGAGAACATCGGTTTCGCGCTCAAGTTGGCAAAAGTGTCGAAAGACGAGATCGCGCAGCGTGTTGCTCGGGCTGCTGAAATCCTTGAACTCACCAGCTATCTCGATCGCAAGCCCGGACAATTGTCAGGTGGGCAGCGCCAGCGCGTTGCGATGGGGCGAGCAATCGTGCGTGAGCCGGCTGCGTTCCTCATGGACGAACCACTGTCAAACCTTGATGCGAAGCTTCGGGTCCAGATGCGTGCCGAAATTGCTGCCCTGCAGCGGTCCCTTGGTGTGACGACGTTTTATGTCACGCATGACCAGGTCGAGGCGATGACGATGGGTGATCGTGTTGCGGTCATTAAAGATGGTGTGTTGCAGCAGGTTGATACCCCACAAAATTTGTATGACTCTCCGGTGAACGTGTTTGTTGCGGCATTTATCGGTTCTCCCTCGATGAACCTGTTTGCTGCAACGTTGTCAGTCGACGGTGACTCAGCGATGTTGACGCTCGGATCCCAGCAGTTGACGTTGAGCGATGAGGTGTTGAAATCTCGCCCCGCATTGCGTGAATACGCCGGCCGGACGCTCGTGGTTGGTATTCGCCCTGAAGACCTTGAGGATGCCGCAGAGGCACCGCATATTCCTGAATCACAGCAACTGTCGGTCCCGATCAAACTTATTGAGGCGCTGGGCTCTGAGCTGATGGTCCACTTCTCAATCGATGCTGCAACGGTTGATTCAGGCGACCCGGACGCCCTCGACACTCAACCGGTTGAGGGTCAAGCGAATGCGGTTGGGCGTTTTAGTCCGCGTTCGCAAGTGAAATCAGGCGACACTGCATCGGTTGCGGTGTCAACGGAGAATCTGCACTTCTTTGACATCGAGACACGGCTCGCAATTCGCTAACTGTCGTTTGCTGCCAGGCCGGTGATGGCCGCAGTGAGGTTGCGCTACAAGTTCAGTGCGAGGGTGTCCACCGTGGCTTCAATGGGGCGTGGTTCATTCGAGGTAATACGTAGTTCGCAAACAGATCGCATTCTTCGCGATGTGGATAGCCCGAGAGAATGAAGGCTCCAACTCCTGCATCTTCGTAGGCCTTCAGCTTTGCGAGCACTTGATCGGGGTCACCAACAATTGCCGCACCGGCGCCGCTTCGAGCGCGTCCAATTCCTGTCCAAAGATTCTCTTCCGCATAACCGTCATCGGTTGCAGAATCACGCAGAGCCGCTTGCCGTTGTACACCAACCGAGGCGGAATCGAGCGACTTGTTTCTGATGGCTTCACCTGTGTCCGCATCGAGTCGAGAGATGAGCCGCTCTGCTGCTAGTCGTGCTTCTTGTTCTGTTTCTCGAACGATGACGTGGGTGCGCAATCCGCAAACAAGCTCGCGGTCATATGCAGCGGCGCGGTCCTGCATTTCTCGGACGGTCGCAGCGACAGAAGCAACGGTGTCAGGCCAGGTGAGAAAGACGTCGGCCTCGGCAGCAGCAACGTCTTTGGCGTCTTCAGAGAATCCTCCGAAGTACAGCGGAGGACATGTGCCGTCGACGGTTGCGGCCCGGGGTGGTGCAACTGACAGGTCGACGAAGTCGCCGTGCATCTCAAGTTGTTCACCTGAGAGAAGTGATCGCAATCCGCGCATCCACTCCCGCGTCCGTTGGTAGCGAGGTGCTGAGGCCAAGGTTTCACCCGGAATGTCAGAAGAGATGATGTTGATCGTCAGCCGACCATTTGCAAATTGATCGATGGATGCAAGCTGGCGGGCAAGTTGTGGGAGCCACATCTCACCGATCCGAACGGCAAGCAGCAGGTGGATGTTGTCGGTGTGGGTCGCAATCGCTGCGGCAAAAGCGGTTGAGTCGATACCGAGGTCGTATCCAGATGGAAGCAGGACGTTGTCGAATCCGTTTCGATCGGCTGTTCGAACAATGTCTGAGCAGTGTGTCCAAGAACTTGCGCGGTGTGGCTCAGGGACGCCCAAGAATTCGTAGTCGTCGTCGCATAGCGCCCCGAACCATGCCACTTCTACTGGCTGAGTTGTCATGGAAGCGGAACTCCTTCTGAGGCTTGAATAATTGTGTAGACGTCGTTGCGGTCAAGGTTGATATCTGCTGAGGCAGCCGTTCCGCTCAGCCGGTCGACGCTTTGGGTTCCAACAATGGCGATTGGGCGCGAAGGGTGGGCGAGCACGAACGCAAGGGCGACTCCGGCGCGGTCAGTGTCTTCGCGTGCGGCGATGTCGTCAAGCACGCCGAGAAGTTCAGGTGACACACCTTCCCCGGTCGCGAGTCGACCTCCAGCAAGTGGGCTCCACGCCATTGGTGTCATGCCAGATGCCATGCAGTGATCGAACGTTCCATCGCGAAGCGGTGTGAGGTCGAGGGCCGAGTACTGCGGTTGGGTGGTGAGCATCGGAAATGGAAGGAAGGTTTGAAGTGCTGTCGTCTGAGCAATCGTGTGGTTCGACACGCCGACTTCACGAATTTTCCCCGCATCCCGAAGAGATGAAAGCGCTTCGGCGAGCGCTTCGGGATGCACAAACATGTCTGGACGATGAATTTGGTAAAGGTCGATGGTCTCGACCTGAAGACGCCGTAACGATGCCTCGCAAGCTGCTGTAATCGCAGCGGGTGACGAGTCATACGGTGTTGGTGGAACAATGCCACCTTTCGTTGCGAGCACCATTCGGTCGCGGAATTCTGGCCGGTTTTGAAGGACCTCGCCGAGTGCCGACTCGACCGTGCCGAATCCGGTTCCATTCCAATCGAGTCCGTAGACGTCGGCGGTATCGATGAGATTCATCCCTGCGGACAACGCGGCATCGACAAGTTCTGTTCGGCGATTGAGGTCAGCGTCAGTGAAACGCCACATCCCAAATGAAAATGGGCCGACATCACCAAGTTGGCCAAGCGTGCGAGAAGAAAGATCAACCAAATTCATCGAGGGTCCTCACCAGAGCATGTAGACAAATGTGCTCCCTCGTTTTACCGGCATTGTTGACACTCTGCCTACCCCTGCGGGCAGCCGTTGAGAGGCAGATCAGTTATGAGCGTTTTACCCATTTCGAGTCGGCACTGACATCTTCAACGGCTCCACCGGCGTCGGCCCAACCATTGAAGCCGACTTCGAGATGCGCAATGTTGGTATAACCAATGTCGTTGAGCACAGCAGCCGCAAGAGCAGATCGCTGGCCTCCCGCGCAGTACAGCACATAGCGGTCATCAAACTTGAATTGGTCCCGGTAGTACGGGCTATCGGGATCAAACCAGAACTCGAGCATCCCGCGAGGGCTTGAGACCGCTCCTGGTACGGCACCTTTTTCGAGGCGCTCACGGAAGTCTCGGATGTCAATGACGGTGCACGTCCCGGCTGCAATTTCGGCCTGTAGTTGTTCGACAGATAGTTCCTCGATGCGCGCCTTTGCCGCTCGCACAAGATCGTTCACTGAAGTTCTCATGGGTGTGACGGTAACTCGAAAGAGATCGTGAGCACGAAGTGCAGGGTGATGAACTGAAGCCACAAACTGTGAGGGTGGATGTAGCAAATGCGACGGTCTTAGTATTCGGCGGTACCGGAGGGTTAGGTGCGGCGCTGACTGCGAACGCGCTAGCGAGGGGGGCGCAAGTGGTGACGTCTTCCCGTTCGGCTTCGGGTCCCGGTGGAGAGCGTTTGCATGTGTCTGGTGACATCACCTCGGCTGAAGACCGCGAGCGGGTGGTTGATGCTGCTCTTGAAGAGTTGGGTCGCCTAGATGTCGTGATTGTTGCGAGTGGTGTTGTTGGCTTTGGCCCTGTCGACCGTGTGAGGTCTGATGCGCTGCAGTCGATGATTGATGTTGACCTGGTGGGTCCACTTGCCGTCTGCGGTCTTGTTGCTCCAGTGATGACCGAGGGTGGATCAATAGCGGTTATCACGGGTGCGGTAGTCGACTCGACAATGCTGGGAACCGGTGTCTACACGGCAGCCAAAGCCGGGTTGTCAGCAGCTGTTGCGGTGATGGCTCGTGACTGGCGCCGCCAGGGGGTGAAGTGCATTGATGTTCGTCCGCCTCACACCGAAACCGGACTCTCTGACCGCCCACTATTTGGTGTTGCTCCGAAGCTAGGTGCAGGGCTATCGGCTGATGCGGTTGCAGAGCGAATCTGGGTGGCAATTGAACGTGACGAAGCTGTTGTTGGCCCGAACGATTTCAGCGAGTTGTCATGACAGAACCTCGCCTTGTCGAGTTGCCAGGAGAGGCGGCATCGTCAATCGACCAAATCTTGGGGATCGTGCTCGACTCGTTTATGGGCAGTTCACCCTCGGCCCACGTGGGGGCGTTCGGGTGGGGTTTTGATGTCGAACACGTCGTTGAACTTGAGCAGCGGCTGCGAGATATCTGGAGTGCCGAGGAGCTATCTCGAGGTGAAGGCGATGAACGTTCAATCGAACTGTCGATGGAAGATGTAGCACTCATCCTTCATGGAATGGCATTTACCGAGGTGATGAGTGCTGATCTCCCATGGATCGACATGGTGCGGTGGACTTCTGACTTTGTCACCACCCAGCTTCGTGCCCCATGGACAGATGAAGAGTGGGAGGCGTTCGGCGCTACCGGTGGGTGAAACTGAGTGAGTTACGCGGGGAGTTCTGCGTAGTCGCCATCGATAAGTGACTTGCCGCTTGCCAGAGCCTCAAGCGCAAAGCCCGCGGTTCGTCGGTATCCGTCGGTGACTTCGAGGATCTCCTCTTGGGAAATGACGTCGTCAATGCTGTCGAAACCGTCGGGAGCGCGTTCTTGCACGAGTCGCATCGGCATCTCTGGTCCGAGACCCCGATTCGCTAACACGATCGCTGATGTCGGCGGCCGACGATGTGCCTCATAGATCGCCAGCGCACGATCGGGGTCGTTGCGGTGAGTTCGAATACATCCTGCGAGCACCCGCGCATCAAGGATTCCTTGGGATGCCCCGTTTGAACCAATCGGGTACATCGGGTGTGCGGCGTCTCCAATCAGAGTGACGCGACCCTGGGTCCACTGGTCGAGTGGGTCTCGGTCAACCATCGGGAACAGGAAGGTTCCCGGTGCTGCACGAAGCAGCGTCGGAATGTCGAGCCAGTCAAAGACCCAATCATCGAAACGTGGTGCGAAGTCATCAAGGTTGCCCGCTCGGTTCCAGTCTTCGCGTTCAAGTAGTTCTCTATCGTCGGTGCGATATTCGGCAATGAAGTTGATGAGTTGTTTGCCGTTTTCGAGATTTCTGATGGGGTAGGCAACAAATTTCTGATCCGGGTGGCCGGCCCAGACCATGGTGTTTCCGTCGAGGATCGGGTCGTACTCAACTGCTCCGCGCCACAGCAATGCGCCATTCCAGAGCGGCATTCCTTCATGAGGGAAGCGTTGCTGTCGAACTGTGGAGTGGATGCCATCTGCGGCGACAACAATCGCTGCGTCAATTGATTCTTGCTGGCCACTGCCGTCTCGGCATTCGAAATGTGCGGTTACCCCATCGTCACGTTGATCAATCGAGATGAGATGCCGGCCGGTGACAACCCGGTCGGCGCCGAGTCGTTCGGTCGCAGCATGATGAAGTGCTACCTGAAGGGTTCCGCGGTGAAGTGAGAGTTGTGGCCATTTGTAACCGGCTGCACGACCGCGGGCTTCTTCCCAGATCATTTGGCCGCGAGCCGAAAAATACGCAAGGTTGGTTGGAGCTACCCCAACCTGTTCAAGTTCGCCGAGCAGACCGAGTGCGTCGAGTTCGCGAATTGCGTGAGGAAGCAGATTGATGCCGACACCGAGGGGCTCGACCTTTGGAACAGACTCGCGGACAGCGACATCTACTCCTTCTGCGTGCAGGCTGAGTGCCGTAGCAAGACCAGCGATGCCACCACCAACAACAAGAACTTCGTGCCCCATCAAGTGCTCCTCATCTCAATTGCGAGATGTTCTCGACTTTATTTCGTTGATGAGCAGCGTGCACAATGCCCTGAAATTTGGACATCAATGGTTGTAGGGGAGAACGCAGTGTCGCGTGCAACCTCGGTACGGAGCCGATCAACCACCGAGGTATTGAAGTGAATTGTTGTATGACACTTCTCGCAAATGAGATGGATCACTTCATCCTCATGGGCCGGTTCCCAGGTGCTGAGCTCTCCGAGATGTGATTCACGGACGAGATCAAGATCAGAGAAGAGGGCTAACGCCCGATACACCGATGACGCGTTAATGGAGTCATCAAGTTGGTGAACTTCTTCAAGAATTTCTGTTGCACTGCGATGGCTGTCAGATCTCGTCAGCACCTCCCAGACGAGCTGGCGAGCGCGAGTTACTCGAAAATCACGAGCCCTCAGCACCTCGTCAATCGACATGGAGTCACCCTACGTCTCTTTCGAGTCGTAATGTCGTTTCCTGCCCGACATTGAATGGCTGATTCTTTGTGGCGAGAAGTCACGGTTCACGATGCGAGGACTGTCGCAGCGCGTCGAAATTTATTGCGAACGACTTGCAGTAGTGAAAACCACTCAGTACGGTCTCCAATGTGACATCACTTTTAGCAATGCATGCTCCCGACGGGTTTCTGCAGCCTTCGGTAGCGGTTGTTACTGCAATTCTCTCGCTTGTTCTGCTGACATTCGCCCTTCGTCATGCGGGTCGTGAGCTCGGTGACCGGCAGGTTCCGCTTGCTGGCGTTGCCGCTGCGTTTATCTTCGCTGCCCAGATGGTCAACTTTCCGGTGGCGGCAGGCACAACAGGCCACTTACTTGGTGGAGCACTCGCCGCAGTGTTGCTCGGGCCTTGGGTCGGGATGCTCGTTGTCTCAGTGGTGGTGATCGTTCAGGCGCTGCTGTTTGCAGATGGTGGCTTAACCGCTCTCGGGTACAACACGCTCAACATGGCAATTGTGACGGCATTTGGTGGCTGGGCGACATATCTCGCCGTGAGAAAGTTGATGCCACGAACAAGCGGCGGTGTCGTCGGAGCGGGAGCGCTAGCGGCCGGTGTTTCGGTTGTGCTCTCCGCTGCGGCGTTTTCGATTGAGTGGCTGTTCGGAGCATCTGCACCGGTCGCATTCGACACCGTGTTCGGAGCGATGGTCGGCGTTCATGTCCTCATCGGAATTGGCGAAGCGGTGCTGACCGGTCTTGTGCTGTCTGCAGTAATGGCATCGCGTCCCGACCTTGTCGTTGGTGCCCGACACCTCACTTCCGACGAGCTTCAAGCGAAGTCTCGTGTCGGTATGCGCCCATTTCTTATTGGCAGCGTCGTTGCAGCTGTGGTTGTCGGCGTCGTGATCAGCCAGTTTGCAGCATCGAGTCCGGATGGTCTTGAGCGAGTTGCAATTGACCAGGGTTTCGCCGAATCGGCAAATGACCACGCATTTGGTTCGAGCCTGTTCTCTGATTACGCAACTGCTGGGGTGTCAAACGAGACGCTGAGTCTTGCAGTTGCTGGAATTGCAGGAATTGCGGTGACCCTGTTGGTCGGTGGCGGAGTGGTGAGCGCGTCCCGCTCGGCTCGACGCCGCCAGATGGTCTGACCTAGCTGCAATGTCAGGTGCCCATGGCTCAACGGTGACGCGGTTATACGTCGCTGGTAATTCCCGGATTCATCGTATTTCTCCCGAAGTGAAACTGGTGGCGGTGTTCGCAGTTGTTGTCGTCGGAGCCGTCACGCCACGTACCGAGGTCGCTGCCTTCAGCGTGTACGTGGTCGCAGCGTGGATTGTTGTTGCGATGTCAGGTATCGGGTTCGCGCGGTATCTACGACGTCTGGCGGTGATCGTGCCGTTCGTGCTCTTCGCTCTCGTGATTCCTTTCATCAGCGGCGGGGAATCGGTAAATGTTGCAGGAATCGCACTCTCAATTGATGGGTTGTGGGCCATGTGGAATGTGCTGGTGAAGGCGGGTCTTGGTGCAACGATGAGCATTGTGCTGTCGTCAACAACGCCGGTTGCTGATTTGCTTCACGGCTTGACTCGACTTCGAGTACCACGGCTTCTCGTGGCCATCATCTCGTTCATGTTGCGGTACATCGATGTGCTCGTTGAGCAACTTGGTCGTATGCGGCGGTCGATGGTGGCCCGGGGTCATGATCCGCGCTGGTTGTGGCAAGTGAAGCCGATTGCGTCCTCTGCAGGTGCGTTGTTTGTGCGGTCGTATGAGCGTGGTGAGCGGGTGCATCAAGCGATGCTTGCCCGCGGTTACACAGGGGTGATGCCAACAATGGCATCTCGGCGGGCCCCGTTGAACGAATGGGTTGTCGTGATGGTGTATCCGGCGTTGTGTCTCGGCGTACTGATGTTGGCGGTGGTGTGATGCCGTCGTCATCGATTGAGGTTCGCGATCTTTGTTATCGATACCCCGGTGAGCACCATGATGCGCTGACTGGACTGTCGCTGTCGGTGAGCGCCGGAGAGCGAGTTGCGGTGCTTGGCCCAAATGGTTCAGGTAAGACGACCTTTGTCATGCACTTGAACGGTCTGCTCTCGATCCAGTCGGGTGAGATCACGATCGGGGACACTTCGGTGACTGAGGATCATCTGCGTGAGATTCGCCGCCGAGTTGGCGCAGTTTTTCAAGATGCTGATGACCAGTTGTTTATGACGACGGTTCGTGAAGATGTGGCGTTTGGTCCGGCGAATCTTGGTCTGACTGGTGACGAACTCGACGCACTTGTAGAACAGACCTTGGCTCGAGTGGGAGCCTCAGGCTACGCAGACCGCAACCCTCATCATTTGAGTGGCGGCGAGAAGCGTCGGGTTGCGATTGCAACGGTGCTGTCGATGAACCCCGACGTGCTCATTCTTGATGAGCCAACCTCTGGTCTTGACCCGGCGGGCCGGCGGGAACTTATTGATTTGCTTGCTGGCCTGGACCAAACACAACTCATCGTCACTCACGACCTCCCGCTCGCTCTGCAGCTATGTGGTCGTTCGGTCATCGTGAGCGGTGGTCAAGTCGTTGCAGATGGTGCAACCGCAGAACTGCTCGCCGATGAAGCCCTTTTGGCTCAGCACCGCTTGGAGCTTCCGCTCGGGTTCGACCCGTCACGTTTGTAGCGAATCCTGGACGCTGTACATGTGAATTAGTGCGCGCTAGCATTTGGTTGGCGGCAAGGTTGCCGCAACGTCATCCGGGGGGAATGATGACTGCAGTTGATCCAGTGTCAGATTGGGCGAACGATTTTGAAATCTTTGACCCAGATTTTGTGAAAGATCCGTATTCGGTATGGAGCGATCTTCGCGAGCAGGGTTGTCCGTTCGCCCGAACGGAACGTCGAGATGTGACGTTTATGCCGACCACATATGAAGGTGTTCGTTCGATTGCTGCCGACACCGACACGTGGTCATCGTTTTCCATCACGGTGACACCGGTTCCTCAGTCGTACGACGCAAATGGTGATCGCATTCGTTCGATCATTGCGACTGATGAGCCTGACCATACGCCCGAGCGTCGTCTCATGTTGCCGTTTTTCTCTCCGAAGGCAGTAGAGAAGTACCGCGAGCACACCCAGGAGCTATGCCGACGTCTCATTAGAGAGTTCATTGAGGACGGTTCGGCCGACATTGCTGAGCAATACGCTCGGCAGATTCCGCCGCGCATCATTGCCGCGATTCTTGGCATCGAGCCAGAGATGGCTGATGAATTCACCACCTGGGTGCAGGGTGCGCTTGAACTTGGACTACAAGATGATGAAATTCGTGAGCACTATGCCTCGATCATCCGCAAGTTCTTTGTTGAGGAGATTGCAGACCGGCAGGAAAACCCTGGTGATGACCTCATCTCGTTCTTGCTTGCTGCAGAGCTCGATGGCAAGCCCGTTCCAATGCCGGTGATTCGCGGCAATGTTGGCCTCATGCTGATCGCAGGTATCGACACGACTTGGTCGTCGATTGGTTCGGCGTTATTGCATCTCGCAACACACCCAGAAGATCGTCAACGTCTTGTCGATGAACCCGAACTTATTCCGACCGCTATCGAGGAGTTCTTGCGTGCGTATTCACCGGTGACGATGGCCCGTGTCGCAACACGTGACACGATGCTCGGCGACCGTGAAGTGAAAGCAGGCGAGCGCGTGATGCTGACCTTCCCAGCAGCGAACCGTGACCCTGCGATGTTTGAGAACCCTGAAGAGGTCATCATCGATCGTGAGCACAATCGGCACATTGCGTTTGGCTCAGGAATCCATCGCTGTGCGGGGTCAAACCTTGCTCGCATGGAGATGCAGGTCGCCATCGAAGAGTTCTTGAAGATGATTCCTGAGTTCGAGATTGCTGACGCAGACGCGGTCACGTGGGCAGGCGGTCAGGTTCGTGGACCTCGGAATATTCCGGTCACGTTCCCGCACCGTCAGGCCTTGTGAGTCGCAGCATTTCGAATGCAGCATCCTGAACACGTTCCTCAGCTCGAGTTTGTTGCTCATGTTGAGGTTGAACTTGCGTCGCCAATGGAGTTTGGTGAGGTGCTCACTGGCACTCGTCGCGTGATCCCGATTATTGGTGGTTCGATCGTCGGTCCATTGTTGAATGCAGAGATTCTTGATGGTGGGGCCGATTGGCAGATTGTTGCCGAGGATGGAACCGCGATTATCGATACTCGGTACACGGCCCGCACAGATGACGGTTCGCTTATCTATTTGGCAACCTCGGGATATCGACATGGACCCGCAGAGGTGTTGGCACGAGTGGCCGACGGCGCGGCTGTTGGGCGAGACGAGTATTACTTCCGCTTGATTGTGCGACTCGAAAGCGGTGGCCCAGGTCTTGAGTGGCTCAACAAGACGGTGTTCGTAGCCTCAGCTGGGCGGAATGCAATGTCGGTCGTGTACGACTTGTTCGCTCTGCGGTGACGACAGCGTTGCCGTCGGCAGGGTTCGAACCTGCGTAGATGGTGCTGACCGCAGTCGTATTTTCACACGTTGTTCAGGGTTTTTCGGGGGTGTTGTGTTGTTGAGCGTCTTGGACAAGTAACTGCAACAGCTTGAGTTCGAG
>JBMTDQ010000018.1:0-30468 GCA_049432165.1 Ilumatobacteraceae bacterium | reverse complement strand
GCCGATCGGTTGCAACGAGATCAACTCGATCGATTCCTTCTCCGCGGGAACCTGCTTGTTCAAAATGAATAGCGGTAGAAATGTTGAGCTCGTCCCAACGAGACCGCATTGTGGCCGGATCGTTAGCGCCAATAGTCACACCAGCGATCGAAGAAACCACTGAATTCTGTCGATGCGGAGTCCAAGTTGTTCCTGCCCAGCGCCACGATCCCTCGGGGATCGCCTCGTCTAGGGACACGATGGCGCCTCCGGTGTCTTTCGGATGAAGGTGACGCCCGCGAATGTCGTCGAAGTCTCCAGACCAGATGATTCGTACGTTGTTATCGGCCAGGTGAGAGAGCCGATGATCGAGGTCATCGACCTCGTGCATCACCATGTAGCCGCTGTCGCCGCCTCGACGTTCGATCATCCGGCCTCCGGCCGTGCCCTCGGTCGTTGGTGAGATGATTTCGATGAACTGGTCGCCGACGGTCATGAGGGCGTTCGTCAGCCCGAATTCGGCGACGTCGAGGTCACGTACCGCGATAGTGAGGTTGAACGTGTCGCAGAGTTGGCGCGCAACAGGTTCAAGATCTTTGGCCACGAGGGCAACTTGTCGAAGTCTGATCATGTGTTCATCCTTGCCGTGATGGGAGCAACGATGCGAGTTGGGTTTGCGCTCGTTCGGGGCGGCACGAAACGGGCAGGATTCGGTTAGGCAAGTTGAGGAGGATGCGCAATGACTCGAGTAATGACCGAAGGTTTGGAATTCCCAGAAGGGCCTGTTGCCCTTGACGATGGAAGTGTCCTCGTGGTCGAAATCAAACGACAGACGATTACGCGCTGCTGGCCCGACGGCTCAACTGAGATTGTCGCAGAGACTGGTGGCGGTCCGAACGGTATGGCCATTGGGCCCGATGGCGCCCTGTATGTCTGCAATAACGGTGGGTTCGCTTGGCGTGAGGTCGACGGAATGACGGCTCCTGGCCATCAGGCAGATGACTATCAGGGCGGTTCGATACAGCGAGTTGACATTGATTCGGGCGAAGTGACCACGCTGTACACCGAGTGCGACGGTCATCGATTGTGCGGCCCCAATGACATCGTCTTTGATGACCGTGGTGGATTCTGGTTTACCGATCTCGGAAAGAGTCGGTCGCGCGATTCTGATAACGGAGGGCTCTATTACGCACTGGCCGATGGTTCCTCAATCGTGTGTGCTGCATACGGCCTGACAAAACCGAATGGTGTGGGACTTTCACCAGATGGCTCAACTGTGTACGTTGCCGAGACGTCGGTTGGGCGGGTCTGGAAGTGGGAAATCGAGTCGCCTGGAGTCGTTCGGCGAGGCACCACACCACTCGCTCACGGGACGCTTCTCTATGGCTTTGAGGGCTATCAGATGCTCGACTCACTGGCTGTTGACGGCGATGGCAATGTTTGCGTTGCAACATTGGTGACCGGAGCGATCAGCGTGATCAGCCCCGAGGGCGAACTACTTGACCAGGTGCATGTACCGAAGTGGGATGCGTATGTCACAAATGTGTGCTTCGGCGGACCAGATTTGAAAACGGCTTATGTGACGTCGTCGGGTTGGGGCCTGCTGTACGAGATCCCGTGGGATCGTCCCGGTCTGCGACTCAACTATCAGTAGCGCTTGGCTTCGTCATCATGAGGGCTCCAATTGAGCCGATGCCAGCGACACATGCTCCGACGATGAACGTGCGGGCAAAGTCGTCGGGGGCGCGTCCCTCGCCGAGAACCGTGAACATTGACTGAATTCCGGTGAGCATGCCGATGTTCATGAGTGTTGAGCTCATTCCATTTGCAATGCCGAGGTCAGCAACCTCGACTGCATTTGCCACCGCTGTCGAATATGAGGGAGATGCGAAGCCCATGGCGATACCCGATAGTGAGAGACCGATGATGACGAGTGTCAGGTTGGTCCAGTGAGCACCGCCGACCCACGCTGCCATCGAGAGCACCATGAGAATGGAGCCGGAGAGGAGAAACATGCGTTCACCGAACTTCCCTGAGAGCCTTCCGCCGATGGGCGAAAAGAGGCTGTAGAACGCTGGTCTGAACAGCAAGATGAGGGCGATGGTGCCAACGGAGTACCCGAACATGCTGGCGAGCAAGATTGGTGCAATGAGGAATCCGCCCATATACGCAAATTGGCTAAGTGGTTGACAGATGAGTGGACCGGTGAAGTTTCTGCGTTTGAAGTAATCGAGCCGAAGCATCGGGTACTCAACGTTGCGTTCAACTCTCAAAAACCAGGTGATTCCGACCACGGCGCATGCGGCGAGAACGAGTGGGAGCGGTGACGTGAAGCCGGAGCGGCCGCCAAACTCGAGGAAGAGAAGGAACCCCAAGGTTCCAAGAGCGAGAGTGCCTGCACCCATCCAGTCGATAGGGACATCGCTGGTGCCGCCGGTTTTCTTGAGGGTTCTCCATGAGGCCGTTGTGCCGATGATTGCAAGCGGAAAGAGGCCTGCAAACACCGAGCGCCATCCGAATGCCTCGATGAGTGGTCCGCCGGCAACTAGGGCAAGTACTGGCGCACCGGTCATTGTCATCTGGAACCATCCCATGGCCTCTCCGCGGCGCTCTGGGGGGTGGGCAGCCATGATGAGGGCCATTCCGCTTGGCATTGTTGACGAGATTGCAAGTCCGACAACCATTCGTGCCGCAACGAACGCCTCTGCTGTCGGAGCAAGTGCGCAGGCGAGCGTTCCGAGGCCGAGGAGTACTGCGCCGCTGAGGAACACCTTCCGGTGTCCGTGGCTGTCACCAAGTCGCCCCATGATCGGAGTGGTCACCGCCATCACCAAGAACAGGCCGGTAACGGCCCACGCAAGAAATCCTTCTGATGAATTGAGATCTTCGGCAATGGTTGGCAGCGATGCTGAAACAATGGTCATCGACGACGAAAAGACGATCACCGTCGAGACAACGGTGATGAGAACACGCTTTGCGTAGATGGGATCGAGGTCGTGTTCTGTTTTCGCCACAGTGGGGGAATTGTGGGCTGTCACGAAGGTGACCCTACGAGGTGGCGGCTCCCATAACAGGTATTGGAACACCTTCGGTTGGGCACTTATTCGGTTTCGTAGATACGTTCTCGACGTGGAGCATTTGGACCTTGCGCCAGCTGGGGCATCTCGTAGAACGATTGTCCTCAAGTCTGGGGCAGAACTCTCCGTTATTGACAATGAGCGCGATGACGCGGCAAGGGTGTGGTTTCTTGTTCATGGGTTGTCGTCGAATGCTCGGCTCTGGGATGGAGTTCTCAGCCGCTTGTCGTCGCGCGGCGATCGCGTGATCGCAGTCGATCAACGTGGACATGGACATTCGCCGCGATCGAGCGATGGGTACGAGATGGCGACGGTTGCTGATGACCTCGCAGAATTAGCGCGGTCAGTTGCGGCCTCTGAACGATTTCTTATTGGACAGTCATGGGGAGGCAATGTGGTCGTCGAGTGTGCGGCACGACACCCTGGGCTCGCAACTGGAGTGGTCGGCATCGACGGCGGTTTCATCCGACTGCGCGATCATTACCCCGAATGGGAGTCGTGCTGGGAGGCGCTCGCTCCTCCAGTGCTTGAAGGTGTGCCGCTCCAGCGAATCACGGAGTGGTTAGCACAATCCGCAGCTGATTGGCCTGAGGAGGGGCGTAGAGGAACCCTCGCAAATTTCCACATCCGCTCCGATGGCACGATTTCGCCTCGGTTGGCCAGAGATGACCACCGAGACGTTCTGGCTGGCCTCTGGCGACACGAGCCGCGGGAAGCGCTTGTCAACGTCGATGTGCCCGTTCGCTTCTTTGTCGCCGACAGTGGGGATGATGACCGCAGGCGGCAACGTCGACTGGCCATTGAGTCGCTGATGGCATCAACTGGATCCTCTGTTGACGCCATCTGGTTTGAGGGGGCGCACCATGATGTTCATGCTCAACGGCCCGCTGACGTTGCGGCTGCTCTGCAGGCGTTCGCTGGGCACTGCTCCTCCTGATCGAAAGCGATGTACCCCTAACACGCGTGAAGGCGCGTAGCCTTGACCTTGGAGGAGCACAGGACGTGAGTGGGCAAAACGATCGAATCAGCGGGGAGAACCGTCAGCGCAGTGTCGTCCTCACGGGATTCATGGCGACCGGCAAGTCAACGATCGGTCGGCGTTTGGCCGCCCGCTTGCGTTACGGGTTCGTCGACACCGATCGTTTAATCGAAGAACGCTTTGGGGCAATCCCTGACATTTTTGAGAATCAAGGTGAAGCGGCGTTCAGAGCTATCGAGCGTGACGTCGCTATTGAACTTGCCCCGCTGCCGGCACTGGTGATCGCAACCGGCGGTGGCATGCTCGTCGATGGGAGCGTGGCAGATGTCTTCAAAGGTGCGGGTTCATTAATCGTCAGTCTCGTTGCTGATGTTGAGACGATTTACAAGCGGGTTGGCGGCGAACATGCTGGCAAAAGGCGGCCGATGCTTGCTGTTGAACGGCCAAAAGAACGAATTGCAGAGCTTGTCGCTGAGCGAACTCCCGCATACGCAAAATTTCCTCAGGTAAGAACTGATACCCAGTCGTCAACCCAGGTCGTTGACGAAATTGTTGGCCTCATGTAACGAGCGCCGTCGCTGCAAGCAGCTATAACGCGCAGCCTCGATGGATGGCAAGTACCTCGGCAGCGTGAGCAAAGATCGATGCGGCGTCACCCTCACCCTCGAACTCTGCTTCCCCTCGCCAGCGATTCGCTGATGCTGACAGAGCAGAGCAGTCGTTCTGGGAGGCAAGGTCAGCGATGGTGATCAGTTCAGCTGGAATTCCTCGCAAAAATTCCACACCGGATTCTGCTGTGATTTCGATTGCTCTGCCATCAAGAGCGACACCGGTGTGTACCTCGTTACCGGCGTCACTGGAGTATGGGGGGAGGCCGGTAAGGGCGATGACTGGAGCTTCGCCGCAGATTTTTGAGTTTGTGAGCTGCGTGTTTGAGCTATCGAGGCATCGCCGCGCCGCAACTTCGAGTGTGGAGAATCCGAGAACCCCCGGGTGCTGCGCGAAGGCTGTTTCGAATGCCGACAGTGAGCCACATACCCCTATTGCGAGGTCAACGAGTTGGGCCGTTTCGTCGATGTCAATTGCCAAAGCAGCAGCATCCACTCTCCGCTGGCAAGGGTCGATGGGCACTGCTGATTGATTTTCCGCGCTACACCCGGTGAGGGCGACGACGAATGCCGCTGCCACAGCGAGGTGGCATCGTGCATCGGGTCTGAATCCCATCTGCCTATGTTGGCCGCCAACGGAGTGTCGGGCAAGGCATGCGGGTAGGGTCTTTGGTCTGGCGACGTGGCCGAGTGGCTTAGGCAAGGGCCTGCAAAGCCCTGTACATGGGTTCGATTCCCATCGTCGCCTCTAGGAGTTCGGAACGTATGTCGTTCCGATCCTCCCGAACGGGAGGTGAGTCTCTACTGTCAGAACATGACCGGAGACTCACCTCGCATTTTCCCTATTGAGGACCCATCACCAGAAGTAGCGGAATTCATTGAGCGCGCTGGGCTAAAGGGGCCAAACGGTAAACCCATCAATATTTTCGGGACGCTTGCACATCATCCCGACTTGCTCCGCCGGTGGATGGTGTTTGCCGGACACATCATGGCGAAAAACACGCTGTCACCCCGTGATCGGGAAATCCTTATTCTTCGGGCCGGAGTGCGTTGTGGATCAAGGTATGAGTTCGCTCAGCACGCACAGATTGCAAAAGAGTGCGATTTATCAGACAGTGACATTGAAGCGACCAAGGGGCCAGTCGATGAGTGGCCAGGATCTGACTTAGAGAAAGCGTTGCTTTCGGCAGCCGATGAGTTACATGCGCGCCAGCGGATTGACGACACCACTTGGGCGACACTCTCTGATGCGTACAGCACCGAACAACTGCTCGACATCGTGTTCACCGTTGGTCAGTACACACTCGTTTCGATGTTGTTGAACACGGCTGGTGTAGTGGTTGATGAGGGAATTCCTGACCTGTTGTGATTCGGCGTTCAGCAAATACTGCCGTTTGGGGTGTATTTCCGGTCGCCGTACTCGGTGAATACCCGCTACCGTTGTGGAATCGGTTGTCACTGCGTGTGACTACCAAGGATTATTCACACCACAGATGAACGCACCCGAATGACATCCACAGATGCCCTCACAAGGGTTGTTGTGCCAGGCCAGCATCTTCTTGCGCCGCTGTGTGGCCCTCGGGACGTCAACGTGCGAGCAATTGAGTCAGCCTTTCCCGCCGCATCAATTCAGATGCGTGGAGATGAGATTCTCATCAGGGGGCAGGAATCTGATCGTGTTGGTCGACTCTTCGAGGAGCTCATTGCGCTTATCGAGCGCGGGCAAGAGCTTGATGACATCACATTGGGTCGAGTGATTCAGATGGTTCAAGCGGATGAACGCCCGTCTGAGGTGCTTACTCATCAGGTGTTGCGAGGCTCGCGTGGGCGACATGTTCGTCCAAAAACAGCCGGTCAGAAGCGTTATGTCGATGCGATTGAACGCAATGTCATCACCTTCGGAATTGGTCCTGCCGGTACCGGTAAGAGTTGGCTTGCGATGGCGATGGCGGTGAGAGCGTTGCAAGCAAAAGAAGTGCAGCGGATCATCCTCACTCGTCCGGCCGTCGAGGCAGGGGAGCGGCTTGGTTTCTTGCCAGGCGACCTGATGGCGAAGATCGACCCGTATTTACGCCCGCTGTATGACGCGCTCTACGACATGATCGACACCGACGGAGCACAGAAACTTCTTGAACGAGGAGTTGTCGAGGTGGCACCTCTCGCGTTTATGCGCGGCCGAACACTCAATAACTCGTTCATCATTCTTGACGAGGCTCAGAACACAACCCCAGAGCAGATGAAGATGTTCTTGACCAGAATTGGGTTTGGCTCCAAGGTGGTTGTCACTGGTGATGCCACCCAGGTCGATGTCCCTGATGGCCGTAGTGGCCTAAGTGGGTTGCAACACGTGCTTGATGGCATCGACGGCCTGGGTTTTGTTCGTTTGGGTGCAGGTGACGTCGTTCGGCATCGAATTGTGGCGGACATCGTTGCGGCCTACGAAGAACGGACATCGTCGTGAAGGAGCCATCAAGTCCCACCGACGGCAACCAACTTCAAGCGGTTGTCGTCACCGAGAATGCACAAGACGTTGTTGAGATAGATCTTGACCGATGGGGTGCTCTTGCTGAAGATGTGTTGCGTGCTGAGGGCGCCAGTGGTGAACTCACACTCACCTTTGTTGATATTGCTGACATCGTCGAACTCAAGGTTGAGCACTTTGGTGACGCAGGCGAATACCCAACTGATGTTCTCTCGTTTCCGATTGATGATGAGGATCCCGTAATTGACGGGGTTCCTCGCTTGTTGGGCGATGTGGTGGTGTGCCCCGAAGTCGCAATGGGTCAAGCACCTGCGCATGCAGGCACTTTCGATGATGAAGTAGCGCTACTTGTCGTGCACGGAGTCCTTCATATCCTTGGGTTTGATCATGCAACAGAATCAGAACAAACAGAGATGCAGGCCCGTGAACGTGAGCATCTCATGAATTCCTTCTGGCAAGGCGACATGCCAGAGGGTTTTAGCTTTGATCACCGATCGGAGGTTGGGTCATGACCGGCGCCAACCTTGTGATGCTCGTCGTCATTTTGCTGCTGTTAGTTGTGCTCATTTTCCTTGCGATCGCGGAGATGGGTCTGTCGAAGATGACCAAACCTCGGGCCGCTGCAATCACTGAGAACAAACCGCGGCTCGGGCAGAGTTTGACTGCGATTGTCGAAAATCCAGAAGGGTGGATTAATCCGCTCCTGCTGATGGTGAATATCTGTCAAACAGTCCAGGCCACTCTCACCGGCATCGTCGCTGGCAATCTCTTCGGTGGGGTGGGGGTTGCAGTCGGTGTGACGCTCAACGTCGTCGTGTTCTTTGTGTTGGCTGAGGCGGTGCCGAAGACTTACGCAGTACTCAATCCGGACCGTGCAGCGTTGCTTGCTGCACGCCCTATTCGGGCGTTAACAGCGTTCCCACCGCTTCGCCTTATCTCGACTGCTCTCATCGGATTGACGAATGTCATTGTGAAAGGCCGTGGGCTTGAAAGTGGCCCATTCGTCAGTGAGCAAGAATTCTTAGGAATCGTTGAAGCGGCGGCTGAAGACGAAGTCATCGAGCACGAAGAACGAGAACTCATCGAGTCGATTATCGAATTCGGTGACACCGTTGCCCGAGAGGTGATGGTTCCTCGCCCGGACATGGTGATCGTGGCGAACACCGCAACCATCACAGATGCATTGAATCTTGGCATTGCGCACGGATTCAGCAGGCTCCCGGTTTCAGGAAGTGATGAGGACGACATCGTTGGCCTGGCATTCACAAAAGATCTCATGCGTGCCGAGCGTGAGGGGCGTGGCGATCTTCCCGTGCTCGATCTTGCTCGAGATGCGACGTTCATCCCGGAGAACAAACCAGTTGCCCGTCTCATGCGAGAAATGCAAGAAAGCAAATTTCATATTGCGATCGTCGCAGATGAATATGGCGACGTTGCGGGTCTGATTACCCTTGAAGACTGTCTTGAGGAACTCGTCGGAGAGATCGTTGATGAATACGACGCTGAGGAGAGCGAAATTGAACGCTTAGAGGATGGCTCTCTTCTCGTTGAGGGTGGGTTCAATATTGGAGACCTCTCTGACGAGCTCGGTATTGACATTCCTCACGAAGACTTCGACAGTGTCGGTGGGTTCGTGTTCTCTTCTCTTGAGCGTGTCCCTGAACCAGGTGACGCTGTTGACTTCGAACGCTTCACCTTTATTGCTGAGTCGGTCGAGGGCCGTCGAGTGCGTCGGGTACGTATCGTCCCACGTTCGATAGATGACTCAGATCAAGGGGTCGCAGACGAGGGCGCATCCGACTAACGGGCGCTGTTTCGCATTCAAGTAAGTTCAGGTCATGGATGTATCACTTGAGGGAAAAGTCGCACTGGTCACGGGAGCATCACGAGGCATTGGGCAGGCCGTAGCGGCGACCATGGCCGCATCGGGTGCGAAGGTCATGCTGACCTCACGCAAGCTTGACCAGTTGAAAGAAGTCCAAGCTGGGATGGAGGGTGACGTTGATGTCATTGCCTCTCATGTGGGTGACGCAGATTCTGGTGAAAAGACAGTTGCTGCAACTATCGAGCGATTTGGTTCGCTCGACATTTTGGTGAACAACGCTGGCACCAACCCGTATTACGGACCAGTACTTGAGGTTGACCAGGCTCGCTGGGATAAAACGTTTGAGGTCAATCTTCGCGGTCCCGTGTTCTGGTCGGCTGCTGCATATCGGGCCGCATTTGCGGAGAAGCCGGGCGTCATCATCAATATGGCATCGGTTGGCGGACTCCGTTCTGGGCCGCACCTCGGTGTCTACAACTTGACGAAGGCAGCGCTAATCCATCTCACGAAACAACTCGCAGGCGAAATTGGCCCGACTCGAGTTCTTGGTATCGCTCCCGGACTTGTCGTCACGGATTTCGCTCAGGTGCTCGTCGATAATTTTGGGGACAAACTGGCCAAAGAATTGCCTGTTCGTCGGTTGGGTGAACCGCAAGACATCGCGAATCTTGCAACCTTCTTGGCGTCAGACCTTGCGTCTTGGATTACCGGAGAGACCTATGTCATCGATGGTGGCGCTGGCGTAAAAGACGCAGCAGGGTAAACATTCCTAGGAGCGAAGTTCGGTTCGTCGGACCTTGCCAAGTGCCGTGCGCGGAATCGTTGACACACGCTCAAGTTTTCTCGGCAGCGAATAGCCAGGAAGCTGATCGCGGCAGAAGTCTCGCAGTTCGTCGAGTGCAAGATCGTCTCTTGAGGTGACGATAAAGGCGGTAACGAGGTGGCCCCACTCGCTGTCGGGTGTCCCTGCCACTGCAACATCGCTGACGTCGGGATGGCGAATGAGCGCTTTCTCAACATCTTCAGGCCACACCTTTTCTCCGCCCGAGTTGATGACGTCGCCGCGCCTACCTTCGACGTGCAGGCTCCCGTCGCTTCTGAGCACGCCTAGATCGCCCGTGGGGAGCCACCCGTCGACCGTGAGCGGCGTGGAGCCATCTCGATAGCAACGAAGCAACATCGGCCCTTTCAGGTGTACCTCGTCATTTCGAATCTCAATCTCAACGCCATCGAGTGGCATGCCGTTATAGACCACACCGCTGCCTGTTTCGGTCAGACCGTAGGTAGCGATGCAGTGCGCTGGCCGGTCGGCTGGCGGCCGTGCTCCACCTAGAACGACGTATCGGAACCGTGATGCATCAATGCGCTGCAATGCGGTGCTGACGAGCGAGACGAGCGATGCCTCGGAATGGTCAACGAGGTCGGCGTCGAAACCATCAATCACGGTGAGCCCTGTTCCCATGATGAGCGACCGCGTGATGACCGAAAGTCCGCCAATGTGGGCAAGTGGGAGACAGGCAAGCCAATGATCATCGGTGGACACTTCGAGTCGAGCAGATGTTGCTCGGGCTGAGGCCTCTATTGCTGAGTGGGTGAGAACTGCACCTTTGGGTGGGCCTGATGAACCACTCGTTGCGACGACAAGTGCATCATCTGGCTCAACTGGTGTACCGCCACTGAGAGAGCTCTCGCCCTGTTCAGTAATGATGCTGGCAGCTCCGAATCGTTGCAGCAGTGACTCCTGAGCGGCCGTCGGGAGCCGCCTGTCAAGAGGAAAGACCGCATCACCGCGTTCCCAGACCATCTGAAGGGCGTGAACGAACTCGGTTGATCCGGGCAGGTCAAGTGCGGTCAGTTTGGGCATGGTCCGATTCAGATGAAGTTGTGAACGGGGGGTTCATGCACCATCATGGCCGATGTATGAGTGAAACGCCATCACTACGTATCTGGCTGACTGGGGCTCGTCCGAGAACGCTGCCTGCAGCGGTGGTTCCAGTCGCAGTGGGTACGGCCGTAGCGATTGATGCAGACGGTTGGTCAGCGGTGTGTTGGACGCGTGTGTTGCTTGCGTTGGCGGTGAGCCTGCTGCTGCAAATCGGGGTCAACTATGCGAACGACTACTCCGATGGTGTCCGCGGCACCGACGATGTGCGAGTTGGCCCTGTTCGGCTGGTGGCATCGGGATTGGCATCTGCGAATCAGGTGCGGGCTGCTGCGTTGTTGAGTCTCGGACTTGCAGCCGTTGTCGGGGCTTTGCTTGCGGCGATGACCTCATGGTGGCTGATTGTGGTTGGTGTAGCCGCTCTTCTGTCGGCTTGGGGTTACACCGGTGGCCCGAAGCCGTATGGCTATCTCGGTTTGGGTGAGCTGTTTGTATTTGTGTTTTTTGGTCTTGTTGCCACGGTGGGTACCACGTTCGCAGCGGTTATCAACCTGCCGTGGCGGTCGTGGGTGGCGGGAGTCGGTGTGGGCGCCCTCGCCTGCGCACTGTTAGTGGTGAACAATCTTCGCGATCTTCCAATCGATTCGGAGGTGGGGAAGAAGACCCTTGCTGTTCGTCTTGGTGACAAACGGACACGGGCTTTCTATGTCGCGTTGATTGGGGTCGCCGTTGTGTCTGTGATTGCGATGCGCAACCTTGGAGCGCTCCTTGCGATGGCGGTGGTGCTTCCGGCGTGGTCAGTGATTCAAAAGATTCGTCAAGGTGCGGTTGGACGAGAACTCATTCCGGTGCTTGGAGCAACTGGGCGGTTGCAACTGCTGTTTGGTTTGCTGCTGAGTGTCGGACTTGTCGTCTTGTAGATTTCTCTCAGCGCTCAGTGGCTAGACGTTGAAATGTGTGTGAGTCCACGCTTCAACGATCTCAGCGAATGTTGAGCATTGTTCGAGATGAACCGCATGGCCAGCATTCGCAATGACTTCGTGCTGGGATCCTTCGATTGCGTCGTGAAGACGAGCTCCGATTTCGCAGAACTTCGTGTCGTGCTCGCCGGTCACGATCAGCGTCGGTACCTTAATTTCAGCGAGCGCGTCCCATAGTGGCTCTTGTTGGCCGGTGCCTGCTTGCCGCAGCGACTCAGCGAGCCCGATCGGACTGTTGCGCTGTCGAGCAGCGAGGTCATCCTCAGATGCCTCAAGCCCTCTAAACATCGGTAGCGACATCCATCGTTCGAGGAATGCGGAGACTCCCTGCTGTTCGATGCTGTCAGCGAGGGCGCCATCTGCTGCTGAACGCTCAGAGCGTTCCGATTCAAGATCGAGCCCAGCCGTTGTGCTGACGAGTACGAGGCCCTCGACAACCTCCGGATGCTTGACGGCAATGTTCAGCAGGTAACGGCCTCCCATCGAGTAGCCAATCCACACTCCTTGTGTTGATAACTCAGCGAGTGCGGTGGCTCCGTCATGAAGGGGGAGAGGTAGTCCTGTTCCGGTTCCGTGGCCGGGCATATCTGGTACCCAAAACTCAGCCGCTGGAAAGCGTTGTCGAAGGGCAGAAATCGGTTCAGCCCAACTTGTCGACGTCTGCGTAAACCCGTGCAGGAGGTTGAACTGCATGATGCTCAACTAGCTGTCCTGCATGCGTTCGGCGAGTCTCCGGAGCACGCGTTCAAATGTTTCGGCTTCTTGGGCGCCCGGAATCGACCACTGTCCCTCCACGACATAGGTCGGCACTGCGGTGATACCGAGTTGTGAGGCTCCTGCGAGTTCGCCTTGTACCTCATCTACACCTTCGTCACTCTCGAGGAACTGAATGACCTCATCACGATGTGCTCCGAGTGTCTCCATTAGTGACGCGAGTTCATCAGGTTCACCGATGTTCTTTCCGTTCGTGAAGTACGAGGCGAGAAGTAATTCTTTGACGTCGGACTGTGCAATGGGAGAGTCAGGTTGACCCGCACGCCAGATCAGGCGGTGAGCCAGCAGGGTGTTTGCACGTTGAGCGTCATCCATTCGAAATTCAAGCCCTGCGTCGGCTGCAACCGAACTGACATGAGAGATGATTCGGTCGGCTTGTTCTGGGCCGCCAAATTTTCGTTCGTACACACCGCGAACTGGCTCGGTCTTTCCGGGTGAAGCGGTGGGGTCAAGTTGATAGGCGCGGTACGTGACATTCACCGCTATTTCGTCGCCCAAATTGGCGAGGGCAGACTCGAATTTTCGTTTGCCGATGTAGCACCACGGGCACACAACATCTGACCAAATGTCGATGTTGATCGTTGCCGGTTCAGAAGTTGTCATATCACGACGATACGTCGTTGGCGAGAAGGCCGTATCGTCGTGGCTGTGTCGGCGTCGGCAACCTTTTCTGCAACTCTGTTTGATGAGTGGGTCTCACTTGGGCTCACCGATGTCGTGATCGCGCCAGGATCACGCAGCACCCCTGTTGCGGTCGCCGCAACGCGAGATGATCGGCTTCGCACGCATGTGGTGATTGATGAGCGAGTGGCTGCGTTTGTCGCCCTTGGTTTAGGGCTAAGTGGAACCCCGGCTGCTCTGATCTGTACGAGTGGGACTGCTGCCGCAAATTTCATGCCAGCGGTAGTGGAGGCAGGGCTATCAGCGGTACCAATGCTCGTGTGTACAGCTGACCGGCCCCCTGAATTGCGCGGAGTCGGTGCTCCTCAAACGATCGACCAGATAGGAATTTACGGAACCGCCGTCCGGCTATCAATTGACGCGCCGGTGCCAGACGATTCGGACCCGAGCGACTGGAGACCTCTCGCTCGCGAATTGTTCCATGCGTCGCATGACGGCCCGGTGCATGTCAATCTTCCATTCCGTGAGCCGTTGCTTGGAGAAGTTGACGCCCTTCCGCCACCGCTTCCAAACGAATCCGCCAGCCCGAACACATCTGCGCCTGTGCATCTTCCTGCAGAGGTGATGGTTGACCGCGGTGTCATCATCGCTGGAGGGGCATCGGGTGTTGACGCATTCACCATCTCGCGCATCGCTGAGGCGCTGGGGTGGCCGATTCTGGCGGATCCGCTATCGGGGGTACGTTCAGATGTCCGGGCCGTCGCCAACTTTGATGTCATTCTTCGTCACGATGAGTTTGCAAAGAGTCACGCTCCGCAGGCCGTGCTGCGATTCGGTCGGCCTCCGGCATCGAAGGTGCTGTCGACGTGGGTAAAGAGCAGTGGGGCACCTGTCATTCAAGTTGGAGGACCGGGACATATTGACCCAGATCACAATGTGGCGGTCCATTGCGCAGTCACCGATGTAGAGGCGGCTATTGCAGATGGCTTCTCTGGGGCGACTGGATCTCGATGGGCGGAATCGTGGCGCGCCTCGTGGGTTGAGGTTGATGCGATTGCAGAACGAACGCTGAGCGAGTTATTGCTTGCCCCAGAGCTATCTGAGCCAACCGTTGCCCGAGTCGTTGCTGACAATGCTCCGAGTAATGCCCGTGTGGTGGTGTCCTCTTCAATGCCTGTACGTGACCTCGAATGGTTTGGTGGTCGACGTGCAGTTGCTCATTCGAACCGTGGTGCAAATGGAATTGATGGCGTGCTGTCAACTGCTCTTGGCCTAGCACTTCGTGGAGGGCCTGTGATCGCCGTCATCGGCGACATTGCGTTTTGTCACGACAGCAATGCGCTCTGGGGTATCAATTCTCATGCTGTTGACCTACGAATCATCGTGATCGACAATGATGGTGGCGGCATATTCTCGTTTCTTCCGCAGGCCTCAACGTTGCCATCGGCAGAGTTCGAGCGCCTGTTTGGTACCCCGCATAACACTGATCTTTGTGCTCTCGCTGGTGCGCATGGTGTCGAATCATTGACTGTTCAGAGCAGGGATCAGCTCGTGAGAGAGATGTCAACTCCGGGTCCGCGGGTGATCAGGGTTCCGAGCAATCGCAGGCGAAATGTTGCAGTTCACGAGTTGCTCGTCGAAGAGGTTCGCAAAGCAATCGGCTGAAGTAGGCGGCTGCAGTGCTTAAGGCCGGATGATCGCTCCGAGCATCGCCTGCAACTTCGCCTGAGTTTCAGCGAGTTCTGATTCAGGATCGCTATCGGCAACGATGCCGCCTCCGGCGACAAGTCGAGCTTCACGTCGGTCCTGAGAGAATTCTGCACAACGTAGAGAAACAGCCCACTCGCCATCTCCGGCCGCGTTCACCCATCCGACGGCACCCCCGTAACGTCCGCGAGTGAAGCCCTCAGAGTTCACGATCATGTCGATCGCTGCATCCCGCGGGTGGCCCCCGACTGCAGGAGTTGGTTGAAGCTCTCGAACCAGCTCGACGACCGATGGGTGCGGATCGCTGAGATGGCCTTCTGCGAGAGAGCCAAGGTGTTGCACGTTCGCGACTTTGATCACCGACGGCTCCGGAGTCCAATCGAGGTAACTGCAAAATGGCAATAACGAGTCGCGCACCATCTCAATCGCTGCGTGGTGCTCGATCTGGTTTTTCTCGCTTGCAAGGAGTTCTGCGGCAAGTTGTGCATCGATAGCGTCATTTCCGGTTGTGCGGGTTGTGCCTGCGAGCGGATGTGACCGAACGATTGCACCATTCACACTGACAAGTAGCTCGGGCGACGCTCCGATGAAACCGTCGATCGAGAATCGATACGTTGAGCCAAAGGTGGCATCGAGGCGCCGAAGCACGGCGTGAATGCTCATTGGTTCTATCGCTTTCACCATCACAGGCCGAGCAATCACTGCCTTGTGGAGGCTGCCCGCTCGAACGGCGTCTCGAGCCCCCTCTACCGCCTTGAGGTATGTCGAGATGGATATCGGCGAGTCAACTTGATAGCTGTTCGCAACTGGATGAGGCGCGGGGTGCACCACGACGGATTCCAATGTTTCGTCAATCGCTGACTTATCTGCGCACACGATTGCGAATCGGTCACCCGCACCGTTGTCAATGATCGTTACCTGAGGAATCGTCAACGTTGCAGAAGCTTGTGGAAGAAAATCAACACATCCGATTGCAATGGGCTGCAGTGCATCTTCTGAACTTGACTCGTTACGGCATTCAATGCTGCTGAGCTCAGTGACTGCGCGATCAGCGTCCACTACTGCTGCGCAACCAATGCCAACGAGTCCACCGGTAGCGCTTCGAAATAGCAGTCCGGTATCTCCGGCAATGTCAACGAGAGCCGCAGAAGCGAGGGGCGTGTCGTCGAGGTTGCGGGTAACAGCGATCACAATGGGTTTCTTGTTCCGGTGAGCAGTTGGGTGAGTCCGCCGGTGAGTTCGTCGTGTCGAGCGTCGGAGAACCCAGCACGTTGGAGTGCCGCAACCATTTCACTAGGGGAGGGAAGGTACGCGACGCTTCTCGGGAGGTACTGGTAGGCGCCCCGATCTGATAGCAGCCCACCAATAAATGGAACCATTTTCCCGAAGTAGATCGAATTGCCCCAGCGAATTAGCGGGTTGCTCGGCACACCAACATCGAGCAGTGCGATGCGTCCTCCAGGGCGAACAACTCGGGCGAGTTCAACGAAGAACTCTTCAAGATTCGTGAGGTTACGTAGTGCAAACCCACAGGTCACGCCGTCAACCGAGTGTGAGGACGTCGGAAGACGAAGAATGTCGGTTTGTACCCGCGGTGAGCCCGACCGGTCGGCCGCAAGCATCCCGAAACTGAGGTCCATCGAAATTGGTCGCAGATTCGCGTTTGCAAGATCAATACATAGATCACCGGTTCCTGACGCCAGATCGAGCACTACTGAGCCGGGTGGCAGACGCAGATCACGAACCGCACGTTTACGCCACCGAGTGTCAAGGCGGAAGGTCATGATGCGGTTCACCATGTCGTATCGAGGAGCGATCGTGTCGAACATTTCTCGAATTGCCGCACGCTTAGCGTCACCTTGCGGCAACGTTTCACTGTCCCATGGCTTGGCGTTCGACGTCGTCTCGAGGGGTTTGTTCTCGGTCACAGTTTGCAGGCTACGACGACCCGGCTCGCACCGCTTACTTGAGTGAGGCCAGACTCAACTCATGATTGATTTCAGTTTTCCGCTTGATGTGGACGACGTCCGCCTTCGAGTCCGTGAATTTATGGATACCCGTGTCCGACCGGAATGGGAAAACGTCGACCAATCTGAACGCCGGCAGGTCGTCGAGTGCATTGTGCGGTTGCGGGCAGAGGCGAAAGACGACTGGAAGTTATGGCTACCGCATATGCCGCCGGAGTGGGGAGGAATGGGACTTGGGCCTACCGCAATGGCTGCGGTCTCAGCTGAGGCCGCAAAGGTGCCGATCGGGCCTTTTGTTCTCAATGCGCAGGCTCCGGATGAGGGAAATCAGCACACGTTGCTGCACTGGGGCACAGATGCGCAGAAAGAGAACTATCTGAAACCACTCTGTGAGGGAACAGCGCGTTCATGTTTTGCAATGACAGAGCCTGAAGTTGCTGGCTCAGATCCAACGCTAATTCAGACAACCGCCTACCAAGACGGGGATGAATGGGTCATCAACGGTCACAAGTGGTTTATCTCGGGGGCACGAGGTGCAAAGTTCGCGTTGCTGGTTGCTCGAACGGAGGAAGATCCAGAAATTCCTCAAGCAGCAAACAGCTGCTTCATTGTCGACCTGCCGTCAGAGGGGTGGGAGATTGTTAGAGACGTGCACACGATGTCGGGTGGGCACAACCATTGCGAGATTCGTATTACTGATCTGCGGGTTCCTGCAGCCAACATGCTCGGTGGGAGAGGGCAAGGTCACCTCCTTGGCCAATACCGGTTAGGTCCGGCTCGGCTAGCACATTGCATGCGTTGGATCGGGCAAGCCGAAACAGCCCTCGACTTGATGGTGAGCCGCTCAATGGAGCGATATTCGCACGGATCGCTTCTGGCTGAGAAACAAGGAATCCAGTGGCTGATAGCGGATTCAGCAATGGAGTTGTACCAATGCAAATTGATGGTGCTTCACGCTGCCTATCAGATTGAGCAGAAGATGGATTTCACAGCCGTGGTATCGATGGCAAAACATTTCGTCGCTAACAGCTTGTGGCGCATTATTGATCGAGCAATCCAAGTCCACGGAGCACTCGGGTACTCGACGGACACGCCGCTTGCCAACATGTTGCAACAGGCGCGCTGGGCACGTTTTGCTGATGGTGCTGATGAGATTCACCAGATGAGAATTGCTCAGCGCACAATCGCTGCCTTCAACGACTCCGGCACAACAAAGGCAGCAACAGGCAATCTTCCCTTGTGAGGTAGCGAAGTTGTTATACCTGCGAGCTAGCAACCGCTCGCGCCCAGCCATAGTCGGCCTTGCCAGCAGGGGAGCGCCGAATATCATCGACCACAACAACTGCTTTCGGGTGTTTGTAGCGAGCCAGATGTCGCATTGAGGCGGTGAGTTCATCAATCGTTGGAGTTGGAAGACCGCTTGCGCTCAGCGAAATGACGGCGGTCACTTCGCTGCCCCATACTTCGCTTGGCCGACCAACAACAATGCAGTCGCGTACGGAGCGGTGCCGAAGTACAGCCTCTTCAACTTCTTCTGCAAACACTTTTTCTCCGCCGGTGTTAATACACACTGCTTCTCGGCCGAGCGCCTCGATGGATCCGTCAGCGAGATGGCGAGCATGATCGCCCGGAGCGGAATATCGAACTCCATTAATAAAGTGAAAAACCTGTGAGGTTTTGAGTTCATCATTCAGGTAGCCAAGTGGTAGCCGGCCAGTTGTTCCGAGCCAGCCAACTGTCGGATCTCCAGGCTGGAGGATGCTGTCGAATTGTTCACTCAGCACGACGGTTCGGTCTGGCTTGGGACGGAACGTCCCCGAGGTTGCTGACCCATGAGATGAAACGACTGACATCTGTCCACCTGTTTCAGATGACCCAAATCCATCGACGACGATCACGGTTGGAAGATGGTTGAGAAGTTGAGTTTTGGTGGCACTGATGAGCGGTGCCCCGCCCGTAAGGATGACATTAAGGCTTTGGGCATCAACCTGTGCTGAATCGAGCACCTCGAGAAGTGGTCGTGCAAACGACTCACCGACGATTCCGAGCAGCGTGACCTGGTGACGTTCAACCGCCGACCAGGCATGTCGGGCATCGAAATGTTCGGCGTGGTCGGGGATAACAACCGTCCCGCCTGCAAGCAGCGTTCTCATCGCCATCCACTGACCGGCACCGTGCATGAGCGGAGCGCAAGGCAGTGTGATCAGCTCTGGTCGCATCGTGTCAACGAAGTCCTGAACTGTTTGCGGTTGGCGGGCGGCATCGAAGCACTCGATCACTGCGTCAGCATTTCGCCACATCACTGCCCGGGGTCGTCCTGTTGTTCCCCCTGTGAGCACAAGGTACAAATCGTCGCCGCTTGCGCGGGGCGGAACGTCGCAAGGTTGGTGTGTTGCAATGAGGTTGTCATAGGCGACTGCATCTGCAAGCGCCGCCGGAAGTGACCCGGTGACCTCGATCACGACATTGATATTTGGGAGTCGAGGCAGGGCTCTTGCAACAACTTCTGCGTACTCGGTATGAACCGCCAGCGCGGTTGCCTGCGTATAACTAAGGATGTCGACTAATTCATCTGCTGTGTAGCGGTGATTGACGTTGATTGGAGAAACGCGACTTGCGAACGCGGCACACATGAGCTCAAGACACTCGACTGAGTTGTGCATCAGCAAGGCAAGATGGTCTTGGCCCGATTCGTGGTCGGCGAGGTCACCTCGTTCGCGATGGCAACCCAGCCCGAGAGCGGTGAGACCAGCGCTGGCTCGTTCAACGCGATCGATGAACTGCTGCCAAGTGCGAACATCGTGGCCTGGCCCGCGTACGCAGGCTGCTTCCCCGCGAGCGTCTGCCACTGCCCGGATGATGTCGATGATGGCAACATCACCGCTGTCGTGCACGTTGGCGGTTGTCATGAATTGGTCGCCGTCAATGCGGCATCCGGTTACTCGTAAGAGCGGAAGACAACCTCGGCGACACAGCTTGGCTTGTCGGAGCCTTCACATTCGAAGGTGAATTCCATTGTGCTTTGAATGCCGCCAGCGATGTCAGTGACGTCGACCAACTTGACCCCGAGACGGACGTTCGAACCGACTTTTACAGGTGACATGAACCGCACCTTGTTTGTCCCGTAATTCACGCCCATCGAATAGCCGCCGATGGAGACCACCTGCGGGTACAGAGTTGGTCCGAGAGAAAGAGTGAGGTAGCCGTGGGCAATCGGCGCACCGAATGGTCCTGCAGTTGCTCGCTCAACGTCGACGTGGATCCACTGATGGTCACCTGTCGCATCGGCGAATTGGTTCACTTGTTCTTGCGAGATTGAGACGTACGGGCTGTAACCGAGGTGTTCCCCGATCAGTCCTTTGAGTTCGTCTCCTCCATTGATGATTCGTGGGCTCATGACGCCAGCATGTCAGAGCATGCACCGATTTAACGAAGCAGCGGTGTTGACTAGAGGGGTGGCACAAACGACTGGGGACAACAAGGGTTACCGCTCTGGACTCGTAGGTCTCCTTGGTCGTCCAAATGTCGGTAAGAGTTCGTTGGTGAATGCAATGTGCGGTCACAAGGTCTCGATCGTCTCGGATAAACCGCAGACGACAAGGCATCGAGTGATGGGTGTGCTCACGCGGCCCGACAGCCAACTTGTATTCGTTGACACACCTGGGCTGCACAAGCCGGTTTCAGCCTTAGGTGAGCGTGTCAACTCAACTGCGTTAGAGAGTGCGTCAGATGTTGATCTCCAGTGCCTTGTGCTCGATGCCACCAAGCCGTTCGGTTCTGGTGATCAGTGGGTTGCCGGTCGGCTTCGTCGTGAGCAGCTTGTCGTGGTGGTGAACAAAGTTGATATCGCATCCCGTGACCAGGTGATTGCGATGCTTGGAGCATCATCAGGATTAGATGCCTCTGCGTATTTCCCGGTTTCGGCAAAAAGTGGAGAAGGTCTTGATGCTCTCGTTGAGTATCTCCTCGACCAGCTGCCCGAGGGTCCGCAGTGGTTCCCTGCCGATGAGCGCAATGACATGAGCGAAGAGGTGTGGGTCGCAGAGTTAGTTCGCGAGCAGTTGCTTGCGGTGATGCGAGATGAACTTCCATATTCAATTGCCACCCGAGTCACTGAGTGGGAGTGGCCCAGAATTCGTTGCGACATCATCGTTGAGCGTGAGAGCCAGAAAGGAATGGTTATTGGCAAGGGTGGTGCCATTCTTCGTGAAGTTGGAAGCCGGGCGCGTGCACAGCTACCCGAGGGTGCGTTTCTCGAGCTGAAGGTCAAAGTTGACAAAGACTGGCAACGGCGGCCTGATCGAGTCGAACGACTGGGGTACTAGGCGCTGCGTCAGGTAATCGTCAGGAACTCGGCGTTGTTGTCGACGTAGTCGTCGTAGACGTACCCGATGTTGCAGGGATCGTTGTTGAGCTGGTTGACGAAGGAGGAGTTGCTGGCACTGTCGTGTTGGTTGATGGCGGTTCGGTTGTTGTGGTTGTCGTTGTAGGCGGGGCATCCACGCCAACGAGTAGTTGTGCAAAGTCGGCCCATGCAACCGGTTCGCCTGGCTCGTTGTTTGCATTGAGCAGTGGCACATAGACGCTGATCGGTTGGCCTCCGACAAGAAATTCGACCTGTCCGATACCGCCCTCTTCAGATGTGAAGAGGGTCAGCGTGAGAACGATCTGAGCGATCGCTCGACGTTGCTGAGCACTGCCCAGTTGGTTAATCGCGGTACGCGACAGGTTCACTGTTGCAAGACCGCGGTCGACCTGGACATTCAGAACAAGTCGTTCGGATACCTCGGTTTGTAGCTCTGGTTCAGCATCTCGAGGTGGTTGTGTGAGCTGGTCGATGACATCTCGGTTCGAAACCGGTGTGGGGAGGTCGACGCTGATCGACTCAAGCTCTCGACTGAGACGTCGAACGAAGACGACGTCAACCGCTCGTTGATTGACAGCGACAGTTGTTGTCGGAATGTCTGGCTCAGAGTTGGCGTCTGGTACCGAGGTTGTCGACGTGCTCGTCTGTGCGAGACCATAAGGGACATCGTCGAACAGTACAGCCTCAGAATCGGTTTGGAGTCCGCAGGCCGAAAAGCTGAGGATCACGGCAAGTATTCCTACAAGTTGTTTTTTCTGATTCACGAGGTCACCGTCGGCATGTCGTGGTTAACGAGTGTGGGTTCGCTCTTTGGCAGCACGACGACAAAGCGGGCGCCTCCTGAGGGCGCGTCGTCAACGTATGCCCACCCGCCGAGCGCCGATGAATGTTCGGCAACGAGTGCAAGCCCAAGTCCTGTTCCTTCGCGGTGGCGGGCTGCTCCTCCGCGGGTGAAGCGCTCAAAAATTCTTCCGCGATCATTTGGGTCGACACCTGAACCTGCATCATCCACTGTGATGACAACGTCGCCCACCCGTTGCGTATCGATGGTGACTTCGGTGGCGCCTCCGGCGTGAACGTGCGCATTTTCAATCAGGTTCGACAGAATTCGTTCGAACCGAACACGATCTGTCACGGCAATGACAGGTGTTTCTGGCTTTACGGTGAGTTGAACGTCAGGAGTCGACGAGCGCGCAATGATGCGGCGGGAGAGATCACCGATGTCGACCTCTTCTAAATGACCATCAACCGCTCCGGCCTCCAGCCGGGAAAGTTCGAGCAAATCAATGACCATGGCATCGAACCTGCGCACCTGCGCAAGGAGGAGGTCGAGTGCTTGTTGTGAACGTTCTGAAAGCTCATCGCGGCGAGTAGCGAGCACCTCGGCCGCAGCTGTCATGGCCGTAATGGGGGAGCGGAGTTCGTGACTGACCTCTGATGCAAAACGTTCTTCGCGTTCGATGCGCGATTGCACTGCATCGGCCATGTTGTTGAACGCTGTCACAAGGCGACTGAGTTCCGGGTCATCGGTGGGTTCAAGGCGAGCATCAAGCGAACCACTGGCAATTGTGCTGGCGGTGGTTGTTACTCGGGTGAGTGGACGCAGGAGTCCGCGGCTCGTACTGAAGCCGAAGAACACTGCAAGTAGAGCAGCGAGGCCTGAGCCGATAAGGAGTGCAGTGACGAGAAGCGCAAGGGTTCGTTCAGTGCTACTGAGCGGAAAGGCCTCAAAATACCCTGAGTCACTGGCTTCGATATGAACACCGATTCCGATGTAGTTCTCGCCTTCGTATTCAAATCGCTGTTGCCCAGAATTACCGTTCTCAACAGCAGCTCGAAGCGATTCAGGGAATGCTGTGGCAGGGAATTGCAGGAGAAAGGTGAGCGATGGGCGGGTGAGTACCGCAAACCCTCCGGGTTCGATATCGAGCCCCTGGAAGGTCTCTGCGATGGTTCCACGTTCGAACGCATCACGCAGCTCCAATGCATGGTCGAATGTAGTCGCTCGGGAACCTGCAATACGTTGGTCAACAAGCGACTGACGAGCAACCGAGTATGCGGCAGTGGTCAACCCAAGCCCTGAAAGCAGCCCGATGATTCCGAAGAATGCGGCCACCCGAGTTGCAAGGCGGGGAGAACGCAACCGAATCATGTCGACAGACTAGGCGAGACCGTTGCTCCGCTGCCGGTGGGACACCAGGGGGAGGTCGGTCCCCCACCGGTGCAGCGTGAACAACATTGAGTGTGACCGCCGCATATTGCGAACTCTTGCGAGATTTGTGCGATTTGTGTAACAAAACAGGCGTAGTGGGGCCTGCGGATGGGGCGCCGCAGTGGAGCGTCACTAGCCAAGGTGGCGAAGGTGGCACACTGAGTGGGTGCACAAAGTGCTGTTTATCGAAGATGATGACGCTATTCGCCTTGCGTTACGTATGGCCTTGGAGGACGAAGGTTATGAGGTGGTGGAAGCCCATGATGGCGCAAGCGGACTTGTGCAGTTTGGGCAACATCGGCCCGATGCGGTGTTGCTAGACCTTCGACTTCCTGACCTCTCTGGGTTTGAGGTGTGCAAGGCGATTCGTGCAACCTCGACTGTGCCAATCGTCATGGTGACCGCCCAAACTGAGGCTGCTGACATGGTGGCAGGCCTCGAAGCGGGTGCTGATGATTACATCACGAAGCCGGTCGTTCCAAAGGTGCTGTCGGCGCGAATAGCGGCGGTGTTGCGGCGTGTGAGTTATTCGTCGCCAGTTGATGAAGCTCATGCTGAGGTTCTTCATTTTGGCGACATTGAGTTGCGACGCGAGCAAGGTGTTGTGCTCAAAGGCGGGGTTGAACTTTCATTGACCCGGACTGAGTTTCGGATGCTGTGCGAATTTGCTGCGCATGCAGATGCGGTTCTGAGTCGCGACCAATTACTTGAGCACGTGTGGGGTTACGAATATCTCGGCGACTCGCGGCTCGTCGATGCCCACGTTCGACGGTTACGGCTCAAGGTTGAAGACACTCCGGACGATCCGCAGCGGATCGTCACCGTACGTGGGTTGGGCTACCGACTGATTTCTCATTAATTACTGGGCGGCTGGGTTCCAAGAAGGCAGTCGTTTCTCGATAAATGCGGCCATGCCCTCGGCGGCGTCGGGTCCAGAGAAAAATTCTTCACTGAGTGAGCGCATCTCGCTGAATCCGGTGTTGCGGTCAAGAGTGGGAACCCGGTGCAGCATTGCTTTTGTTGCTGCCACCGCCCGAGGAGCGCCCGCCAGAATTCCGTTGATGAGGTCATTGATCGTGGCTGACACATCGTTGGTGACGTGGGTGATGAGACCCATCTCTCTTGCGTCGTTAGCTGAGAACACCTCGCCGGTGAGCATGGCTGCCGCGATTTTCCCCGGCGGCACCCGACGGAGAATCGGTACCGAGATAATTGCCGCGGCAACACCGATTCGAACTTCGGTGAGAGCGAATGTGACTGACTCATCAACAACAACTAGGTCGCAAGCCGCCATTAGACCGAGTCCACCGGCCCGAACAGCGCCATTGACCGCCGCAATGGTTGGCCGAGGCGTATCCATGAGCCGCTCGAGAGCGGAGACCATTGGGCCAGAATCTGGGGGTCCCGATGAACGTTCTTTCAGGTCGGCTCCGGCGCAAAACGCTGGCCCCTCGTGCCGAAGAATGATCGCCCGGGCATCTTGTTGTTCTGCCTCATCAAGTGCCAGATGAAGCTCAGCCAGCAACTGCCGTGACAGCGCGTTGCGGTTGTGTTGAGAGTCAAGGGTGATTGTTGAGATCCCATTGGACGACTCATGTCGGACGATCTGGGCTTCGGTCATGACGTCGACGGTAGCCGTCTGCGCCTATTCGTGAGCGATTGAACGCAGGAGCGATTCTGCCTCTGAGCGGTCTCGTGTGCGCCGCATTGGTGGAAGTGCAGAAATGATGTCCCATCGGTATCGAGCTGTTCCGAGTCGTCGATCCATGACGGCAACGACGCCCCGATCCTGATCGTTTCTGATCAGCCGACCGCTTGCCTGGGCAAGCATCGTGGCGGCACGCGGGAGGTCGATTTCCATGAATGCGCGTTGCCCAATGAGTTCTCGACGCGCCCCCAAGAGGGGGTCGTCTGGTCGCGGAAATGGGATTCTGTCAATGACGACAAGCGAGAGGGCCCTTCCCGGCACATCAACTCCTTGGAAGAGCCCTGCGGTTGCAAAGAGGCAACTGTCTTCATCGGTCGCGAATTCGTGGATGAGGGCGGGTTTTGGCAGGTCGCGTTGTGTGAGGATCTTGAAGGGGAGACGTTCGCGCATTGCTTCGGCGGCTTCATCCATTGCAGACCAACTGGTGAAGAGAGCGAGTGTCTTGCCTTGAGCTGCTGAAATGAGCTGCTCGAGGTCGTCGTGCATCGCGCTGCGAAACGACGGATCATTCGGTTGGGGCAGATGCATTGCGCAGTACAGCAACGAATTTGATTCGTAGTCGAACGGGCTGCCCACGTCAATGAATTCGGCGCCCTCAAGGCCGATTCGCTCTGCAAGATTCATCGGGACCGTCGCGCTGGTGAGAATTGCGGTGCGTTGAGACCAGACACCGTCGGCAAGTGTCGGACCAACGTCGAGGGGAGCGAGTTCGAGTCGTCTGGAACCGGGAGCGCCTGACACGAAGATGACATCGTCAGTAGATGGGCTGAGGAAGCGGTCAAGGGTGTCGATCGTTCGGGTAAGTGTCACTTGTGCCCGGAGACGGCGTTGCTGAGCGTCAAGGTCATCGATCGAAAGTTCGGTGACGAGCGTGAGGGCACGGTTTTGGGAGGTGCGGACGCTTGTGAGGAGTTCGGTCATTGCGGCCGGGAGCGGAGGCAGGATGCGTTCACCTGAATACGGCTCGAGGAGCGCAGTGAGGTCATCTGCTTGAGCGCTGAGTTCGACATCGAGATCGGGATCCACAACGATTCGTCGAACGGTTGTTGCCACCCGTGCAAGCCGGCCGGCGCTGAGTTCAACTCCAACTGTGTCACTCATGACGTCTTCGAGGACATGGGCTTCGTCGAAGATGACGACGTCGTGGTCGCCAAGAATTGCGCCGTCAGCGGCGATGTTGAGGCCATACAAGTGGGCATTGACGACAACGACATCGGCTGCCGCTGCGTTGTGGCGGGCGATCTCCGCAAAGCAGGATTCACCTTGAGGGCATTGGTTCGCTCCAGGGCACTCATCAGAAGAGACGGTGACCGCTTTGATGGTGCTTTCGCTCGGTGACCAGTCAAGTTCGGTGAGATCGCCACTCACGGTGCTGTCAGCCCAAGCGGCAAGACGCTCGACTTCGCGGCGACCGTCATCATCGATTCCTTCAAGGGAGAGTTGGACGCGATCGGCCGATGGGAGCCCGCCAATTTCTGCTACTCGCTGGCGGCAGAGGTAGTTCGATCTGCCTTTCAGTACCGCCCACGAAAATGAATGGTCGGTGGCGGTGGCAAGTTGGAGTTCGAGGAATGGAAGGTCCTTATGGGCGAGCTGGTCCTGCAGTGCCTTTGTTGCGGTGACGACAACAGTCGATGCTCCAGATGTCACACAAGGAATCAGGTAGGCAAGGGTTTTCCCGGTTCCGGTTCCGGCTCTGATGACTGCGGGTTTCCCCCGTCGAATACTGGTAGCGACATGTGACGCCATCTCGCGTTGGCCTTGCCGATGTTCCGCGTTTGGTATTGCGGCGGTCACAGCATCGAGGGCTGCGAGGACGTCGTCGTGAGCAGTCACGCTGTTGTGACCAGCGACAGTGCTGTGTCGAGCTCGTTCGCGCTGAGGTCGGGCCATGGGGTATCGGTGAAGTGAATAGCGCTGCCGGCTGCTTGCCACAAGAGAAAGTTCGAAACCCGGATTTCACCGCTGGTGCGAATCATGACGTCAACTGGAGGTAGTTCAGGATCGTGAAGCCGCTGAGTGACTGAGGTGATGTCGATGTCGGCGCCATCTCGTCGGGTAGAACGAACGGCATCCATCATTTCGAATCGGCTGCCATAGTCGAATGCAACGGTGAGGACGAGGCCGGTGTTGTTGGCGGTGTCAGCGATGGCCTTCTTGATTGCTCGCTGTACAAACCGCGGGGTTCGTGACTCGGCGCTGTCAAATGGTCGGCCGATCCACCTGATTCGAACGTTGTTGTCGTTCAGTTCTTCGACGCGACCAAAGAGCCGTTCATGCAGACCGAGAATGTGCCGAACTTCTGCTCGAGGTCGGACCCAGTTCTCAGTTGAGAAACCAAAGACGGTAAGCCACCCGATGTCGCGTTGTACCGACGCCCGAACAATTGCTGCAAGGTTTTCTTCTCCAGCCGTGTGGCCTGCGGTTCGAGGTAGATCTCGAGACTCTGCCCAGCGCCCGTTGCCGTCCATGATGCATGCAACGTGGTGCCGTCCATTGGGGAGGGTGTGGAGTTCAGGGTTCATGGCGCACCAGTGACGATACTGCCCCGGTTTGTGTCCGTTAGGGAGGGGTCAAGAGTGAAACAATGTCGGCATGGGTTCGTTTGGCGATGGCAATGCCGCTCAGGTTTCGGCAGAGTCGCTTGGGCTTCGCCATGTCTTGATTGTTGGAGGGTCAACCAGGCAGTGGGTTGATCGTCAGCGCGATCAATGGCTCGAATCTGCGCGTGAGCTTTCAGCAGCAGCCAGCGCCTACGGGGTGAGATGGTTGACACTTCGTCCGTACGGAGCTCTTAGTGAGCCTGCGGTCGAGGTTGATGTCGAACACGTCGTACAACTCGAGTCCTGTGGCGTTGTGATTGACCCAACTCCAGATGGACGCCAGCGTCTTGTTGATGCCTTTCGTGCGATCGGGGAGGGACCGATCAATGAGGCATCGGTTGCGGGTTCGCTATACGAACCCGCCGATGGCGAGCCAGATCTGGTGGTGATCTGCGGCGCAAGCGATCGATTGCCGCCGTCGCTGGTGTGGGAGTTGGCCTATGCCGAGTTGGTGTTCACTGAAACCAATTGGGAGAACTTTGTCGCACAAGACCTCGTGGCGGCGGTCGCACAGTTTGGTCGACGTCGACGACGGTTCGGGGGACTAGACGCATGAGTTCAACTGCGGTCGCCAATGGTGAGCTGTATCGAGATCGAGGGGTTGTTCTCCGAACCTACAAACTGCGTGAGTCAGATCGAATTGTGGTGTTGCTGACGCATCGTTTCGGCAAGGTCCGTGCCGTGGCAAAAGGTGTGCGGCGAACCAACTCAAAGTTCGGGTCTCGTTTAGAGCCGATGAGTCATGTCGAGGTGTTGCTTCGAAAAGGCCGTGACCTTGATCTGGTGAGTCAGGCGGAGTCGATTGATGCGTTGACTCCGATGCTGTCATCACTTGATCGAGCAGCCCAGGGAATGGCAGTTGTTGAAGCTGCAGACCAGTTGTCGCTTGAGGGTGAACCTGATGAGCGGTTGTACACGATGCTTGTCGGCGTGTTGCGGACGATTGCTGAGTCGCCGTCGCCATTAAATGTCGCCGCATTTTTCTGGAAGGTGCTCGCAATGTCCGGTCTGTCGCCGGTGCTCGATGAATGTGTTCGATGCGGAGAATCTGAAGAGGGCGAGACCGAGCTCGTTGCCTTCGATCTCAATGAGGGTGGGGCTCTCTGTCGCCGTTGTCGATCAGGTGCGTCGATTTCTCCAGTCGCTCTGCAGATCATGCGCGACATCCTTGGTGGACGCCTTCGGCAAGCATTAGCGCTTGAGGAATCGCCTGCGACGAGCGAGGTGACGGCGCTTGCAACACGAGCGTTGGAGCATCACATTGAACGGCGGTTGCGCACGGTGGGGGTCTTTGAGCGGCATTGAGCCGTTGCGGATCGTTGTCCGTAACCTGTAAGTCATGCCCGCAACGGATCTCGATCAAATCGTCAACCTTTGTAAGCGACGTGGGTTCGTGTACCCATCGGCCGAGATTTATGGCGGCTTCCGCTCAACCTACGACTACGGTCCCCTCGGTTCGTTGCTGCTGCGCAATGTGAAAGATGCCTGGGTTCGTGCAATGGTGCAGCAGCGTGACGATGTGGTGTTGATTGACGCCGCCATTCTTGGGCCGCCCCAGGTGTGGCAGGCATCAGGGCACCTCGCCAACTTCTCAGACCCTCTGGTTGATTGCACAGAGTGCAAAACCCGTCATCGTCAAGACAAGTTGGATGACCCCAACACGTGCCCAAACTGCGGAAAGACTGGCTCGTTCACCGAGGCCCGCCAGTTCAACTTGATGTTCAAAACGCAGGCGGGTCCGGTCGCTGACGCTGGCGCTGATGCATACCTCCGCCCGGAGACCGCTCAGGGCATGTTCACCAACTTTGCCAATGTGTTGCAGACGAGCCGTAAGCGGCCACCATTTGGTATTGCGCAGGTCGGAAAGAGCTTCCGTAACGAGATCACTCCGCAGAACTGGATTTTCCGAACTCGCGAGTTTGAACAGATGGAACTCGAGTTCTTTGTGCCTCCATCTGAGGGTCCTTCTTGGTACGAGTACTGGTGTCAGCACCGACTTGAGTGGTACCGAGATCTGGGAATCCCAGAGTCGATGTTGCGTCTACGTGCGCACGATGACGATGAGTTGTCGCACTACTCAACGGGAACTGCCGATGTCGAGTTCATGTTCCCTTGGGGCTGGGACGAACTCGAAGGTATCGCTCAGCGCACCGATTACGACTTAACTCAGCACGCTCAGCATTCTGGCGAGCGCCTTGATTTCTTTGATCAGGCATCAAATGAGCGCTATGTGCCGTATGTGATTGAGCCTGCTGCTGGGGCGACTCGCACGATGGCAGCGTTCTTGTTGGCGGCCTACGACGAGGAGGAAGTCAACGATGAGGTGCGCACCGTGCTTCGTCTGCATCCACGTCTCGCTCCGTACAAGGTGGCGGTGTTACCGCTCTCGAAGAAGGACACGCTGACTCCGCTGGCTCAAGAGGTGCGTCGCCTCGTAAGTGATCGTTATATGACCGACTACGACGAGACACAGGCCATCGGTCGCCGAAATCGCCGGCAGGACGAAATCGGCACGCCACTATGTGTGACGGTCGATTTTGATTCGTTGGACGACAATGCGGTAACCGTTCGTGATCGCGACACGATGGAGCAAACTCGTGTCCCGATCGATGGGTTGCTTGGCGAATTGTCAAGCCGTCTCGGGTTCTGACGACGTCAATGGCGACGTATCTCGACCGGATTCTCGATGCCCATCGGG
>JBMTDQ010000017.1:0-30849 GCA_049432165.1 Ilumatobacteraceae bacterium | reverse complement strand
GAAGCAGTCGGCGCTGATGTCGTGGACGTTGTTGAAGGTATTGGTTCTGACCGTCGAATCGGGCGCGAATTCTTGCGACCGGGGCCGGGTTGGGGAGGAAGTTGTTTCCCTAAAGATTCACATGCCTTGGTGCACGTTGCCGCAAGCCACGGCTACGACTTTTCGATGATGCGCGGCGTCATCGAAGTGAACACCGAGCAGCGTGAACGCATGGTCCGCAAGGTGCAGCATGCAGTGGGCAGGAACGATCTCACGGGAACAACCATCTCAGTGCTCGGTCTTACCTTTAAGGCTGGTACCGATGACTTGCGTGACTCCCCAAGTCTCAGTGTGATTCGTCGTTTGCGAGAGCTTGGGGCGACGGTAAGGGCCTACGACCCGACGACTGTCGGAACCCTCAGCAAACTGCAGCAGTCCTTCTTGGATGGCATTGGCGTTGAGCAGTCGATGGATGATGCGATGCGCGGGGGAGACGTGCTCGTCATTCTGACCGAATGGCCAGAATTCAGGTCCCTTGACCTTGCTCAGGCTGCGGACCTCCTTGCAGGCTCCTCAGTGGTCGACACGAGAAACCTGCTTGACCCAAGTGCCGTACGAGCGGCAGGGCTCAACTACGACGGTGTCGGTCGGCCAGCATGACCTCGCTTCCAGCGGGTTCAGTCGTTGTCGTTGCAGGTGGCGCCGGGTTCATTGGATCGCACCTTTGTGATCGACTGCTTGCCGACGGGTACCAAGTAGTTGCAGTTGATGATCTTTCAACGGGAGATTCGGGAAATCTTGCGCATCTGCAAGGCATCGACGGCTTCACATTCGTTGAAGGTGACATCGTTATGCCGAGCACGATTGAGCACTTGAACGAGGTCGCTGACCCGCACAGCATTTCTGCCGTTCTCAACTTTGCAAGCCCTGCTTCACCGCCGGCCTATCTTCAACGGCCGCTCGCAACGCTTGCTGTTGGGTCAACGGGAACGTGGAATCTGATTAATTTCGCGATGTCGTGTAACGCGCGGTTTCTCATGGCATCAACGAGCGAGGTTTATGGCGATCCGCTCGAACATCCTCAAGTTGAGACCTATTGGGGCAATGTCAATCCAATTGGGGAGCGCTCGGTCTACGACGAAGCGAAGCGATTTTCTGAGGCGCTCGTTGCATCGCACCAACGATCAGCCGGACTTGATGCTCGCATCGTTCGCATTTTCAATACCTATGGGCCACGCATGCAGCCAGACGATGGACGAGTGGTTACGAATATGGTTCACCAGTCACTAGCCGGCAAGCCGTTGACTATTTACGGAGACGGAAGCCAAACCAGAAGTTTCTGTTATGTGACCGACGAAGTCGATGGCATTGTGAGGCTGTTGCAGTCTGATGTTGTTGGACCGGTGAATATTGGTAACCCGAACGAGTTCACCATCCGCGAACTTGCCGATGTCATCGCTGAAGTACTCGGTGCGGATCTGTCAATCGAGTACCTTCCTCTTCCATCTGATGACCCTAAGGTTCGCCAACCGGATGTTTCACGAGCACGTGACTTACTTGGCTGGGAGCCAAAGATCGAGTTGAGAGACGGCATTCGCCAGATGGTCGAATCGTTGCGGTAATCGATGGTGCATCGACCGATGTCGGTGAAATCTTCAGCGAACTCCTATAGTGCGTGAATGTGTCGCCGAGTCGCTTGATCCATAACAGGGTGGCTCGTTCTGTACGTCCTGACGTGTTTTCGCAACGGCGGGACGAGTTTCGTTCAATTGTGCGACGTTCACGCGAGGTTGTGTTACTCGCTGCCGCAACCGGAGTTGTCACCGGATTGTTTGTTCGCGGTTTTGACCTTGCCGTGCACGCCATCTACGAACGGTTATTTGAAGCGCCTCTGTGGATGCTGCTCACCGCTCCAGTGACTGGCCTTGTCGTTGCGGCGCTTTCTCTTCGATACATCGGTGGAGGAGTGTCTGGGTCGACATCTGATGAATATCTCCATGCATTCCATGATTCTCAGTACCGGCTTGGTCCGAGGGCACTTGTTGCTCGTGTCATTGCAGCAATAGCGTCACTTGGAACCGGCGGTTCTCTCGGTCTCGAAGGCCCATCGCTCTACGGCGGTTCTGCGCTTGGCTCGCAAATTCAGCGCCGCTTGCCTGCGCCCTTCCGTGGTAGCGACCATCGAACGTTGCTGGTAGCGGGTGCCGCTGCCGGAGTCGCAGCAATTTTCAAAGCGCCTGCGACGGGAGCAATCTTCGCTCTCGAGGTGCCGTACCGAGATGACCTCGCACGTCGCATGCTCCTCCCCGCTCTTGTTGCGAGCGCAACCGGATACTTCACGTTTGTGTCGTTGAGTGATACGACGCCGCTACTCGGCGGCACGATCATTCCGATCCCGCAGTTCGAAGTGCGAGATCTCTTCGGGGCTCTTGCGATTGGTGTTGCATGTGCGATCGGGGCCCGCGCATTTGCCAAGCTCATTCGTTTCGCAAAAGCATTTTCTGTCCGGTCGTTCCCAATTCGCATCACGGTTGCCTCTGCGACAATCGTTGGCCTTGTTCTGTTATCGCGCGAACTCACGGGGCTGCCGCTAAGCCTTGGTGCCGGCTACGAAGTGCTCGAGCAATGGCTATTCGTTGAGGCTGATATTGCGCTGTGGCTACTCATCGCAGTCTTCATGATTCGATCATTTGCCTCGGCTGCAACGCTGATCGGCGGCGGTGTTGGTGGGGTCTTCATTCCGCTCGTCGTCGGTGGAGCGATCGTCGGGCGCACGGTTGGTGAGGTAGTGCACCCCGAACGTTTCTCGCTCTACACCTTGATCGGGATTGCAGCCTTCCTCGGTGCGGGTTACCGGGTTCCTCTCGCGGCGGTGATGTTCGTTGCCGAATCGACGGGGCGACCAAACTTCATTGTTCCGGCGCTCTTCGCGGCTGTCGCTGCCGAGTTGGTGATGGGCGAACAGTCGATCACAGCCTTTCAGCGCCGCCCGGGCCAGATGTAGTTCGCTCGCATCTGCGCCGAGTCGGTATTGCTGGAGGCCGACTGCAAAACTCGGGTCATGACCTCAGACCAACACGTTGCTCTCACAGCTGAGATGCAGGGCACCATCGTCACATGGGAAATTGCCACAGGAACCATGGTTCGTGAGGGGCAAGTCCTTGGGCTCCTCGAGTCGATGAAACTCCATCACGACATTGTTGCTCCAGCGGCCGGCGTGCTCGCGTCGGTGGTGGTTGATGTTGGCTCGACTGTCAAGCCGGGTGAGACCATCGCAACGATTGATGCAAGCGCAGTGGGCGATGACACTGTTGCTGGATTGGTCGATCAGGTTGCGCCGTCAGGGCCCTTAGGCCTCGATCGCCCTGACCTCGCCGAGGTTGTTGACCGGCATGCAAAAGGGCTTGACGCGGCACGGCCGGCGGCGGTTGCGCGCCGGCGCGACCGTGGACATCGCACCGCTCGTGAAAATGTTGAGGACCTCATCGACGAGGGCTCTCTTGTTGAATACGGACCGCTCGTACTGGCCGCCCAGCGGAAACGGCGCGAGCTCAACGATCTCATCGAGAACACTCCGGCTGATGGCCTTGTCGGCGGAATTGCAACCGTGAATGGCGACAAATTTGAGGGACATGACGCCCAGTGTGTGGTGATGTCGTATGACTACTCGGTGCTTGCAGGAACTCAGGGTCATCAAAACCACCGCAAGAAAGACCGTTTATTTGAACTTGCCGAGGAGCTGCGGCTGCCTGTCGTGTTTTTCACTGAAGGGGGTGGTGGTCGACCGGGCGACACAGACACCGGCGGCGTCACCGGACTCGACTGCTACGCCTTCTTGTGGTGGGGGCAGCTCTCGGGCACAGTGCCAATGGTTGGAGTGAATTCGGGCTATTGCTTTGCCGGTAATGCAGCGATTCTCGGCTGCTGCGACGTGGTGATCGCAACTCGCGATTCGAACATCGGAATGGGTGGCCCAGCGATGATCGAAGGTGGGGGGCTTGGGGTTTATGAGCCGAAAGAGATTGGTCCTACGTCGGTTCAGGCGGCGAATGGCGTAATCGACATTTTGGTTGAGGATGAGGCCGAAGCGGTTGAGGTCGCTCGGAAATATCTCTCGTACTTTCAAGGCCCGGTAAAGGAGTGGACATGTGCAGATCAGGCCGTGCTCCGAGACGTGATCCCAGTAGATCGGCTCCGGGCCTATGACGTGCGCAACGTCATCGACGGCATGTTCGATGCAGACAGTGTCCTCGAAATTCGTAAAGACTTTGGCATTGGAATGATTACCGCTCTTGCTCGCGTCGAGGGACGCCCAGTCGGCGTTATCGCCAATAACCCAGCGCATCTTGCGGGGGCGATTGATTCAGATGGTGCCGATAAGGCTGCTCGGTTCATGCAGTTGTGTGATGCCCATGGGCTTCCGATCATCACCCTTGTCGATACGCCAGGAATGATGGTTGGTCCTGATGTCGAGCAAACGGCGTTGGTTCGACATTGCAGCCGGCTTTTTGTCACCGGAGCAAACGTTTCTGTCCCAGTGATTTCCGTCGTGTTGAGAAAATCGTACGGCCTTGGTGCACAGGCGATGATGGGTGGGAGCACAAAAGCGCCGCTCGCTTGTCTCGCCTGGCCGACAGGTGAATTTGGCGGGATGGGTCTCGAGGGCTATGTGCGCCTCGGGTATCGCAAAGAACTCGAAGCAGCTGGTTCACCCGAAGAGCAAGAACAACTGTTTACTCAACTTGTCGACCGGCTGTACGAGCATGGCAAGGCATTGAGTATCGCGACGTGGTTTGAAATTGATGACGTCATCGACCCAGCCGACACGCGTCGGTGGCTGTCGACATTGCTGAAGTCGGTGCCGCCACGCGAGTCGTCAGGGCCGGTTCGACCTCAGGTTGATACCTGGTGAGGCAGCAAGGTTCGAGCAGCGCTGCTTAGTGCTGAAAGACGAAGTTTGATTGCTTGACGGACCCCATCGTTGCTGAGGATGCGAGTGAGTAGCGGTGCCCGGGGTACAAGATCACGTCATCGGGAACGGTCGACAGCATGCGGAGGCTTTCCATCATTGCCGCAGCGTCTGACCCTGGCAGGTCGGTTCGACCACATCCATCGAGGAACAGCGTGTCGCCGGCAACGAGACGACCGTCGACAAGGAAGCATTGGCTGCCTGGCGTGTGGCCTGGTGTGTGCACCAATGTGATGTCGACGTCTCCGACGCTGAGTACATCGCCGGGAGGGTGGGCAACAAGCTGATCAGCGGTGACATTTGCGGTGCGTTCCATCCAAGGCACCTCAGCGGACTGCACATGAATTGGGCAGTCGACTCGCTCGAGAAGAGTGGCAACGCCCTCAATGTCGTGTCCCATGATTGAGCCACCAACGTGGTCAGCGTGGTAGTGGGTAGCGAGAATGCCCTCGACAGACATGCCGTCGGCCTCGACTATGTCGACGAGATCGTTCACATTCCACGCGGGGTCAACAAGCACACATGATCCGGTCGAACGGTCTCCGATTGCGTAGGAGAAGTTGACCATCTGAGTTGCGAAGTCATTGCCGACGGCGAAATCGCGACCTGACAGAAGCTGTCGGAAGTAGAAACGATTGTCTTCCATATTTCGAGCGTACGCTTTCGGACGTGGCAACAACTGATTCATCAACAACGACTGGAAACCAAATCCGCTATGGCGTGATCGGGACCGGGATGATGGGGGTTGAACATATTGAAAATATTCTTCACCTCGACGGAACGGTCGTCACCGCGATTGCTGATCCGAATGCTGAACGTCGAGCAATTGGGGCGGCGACGGTGCGCGAACTCGGTGGCAGTGATGTCGTTCAGTTTGCTGATTATCGAGAGATGCTCAGTTCTGGTTTGATTGACGCAGTTGTCATCGTGACGCCGAACATGACCCACGTCGATGTGCTGAGTGATGTCCTCGCAACGGATCTTCATGTCATGGTGGAAAAGCCACTTTGCACAACCATTGAGGACTGTCAGAAAGTTGTCGACGCCGCCGCTGTGGGTGCTCCTGGTCGTGTGGTGTGGATGGGGCTTGAATATCGATACATGCCGCCGACGACAGCGATGCTCGAAGAAATTCGCAGTGGCACCGTCGGGAACGTGAAGATGGTGGCCATACGCGAGCACCGCTTTCCGTTCCTTGAAAAGGTGGCTGATTGGAACCGGTTCAACCGCAATACAGGTGGAACATTTGTCGAGAAGTGCTGTCATTTTTTTGATCTCATGCGTCTTATCGCAGACGCTGAACCGGTTCGCGTCTTTGCATCGGGGGCGCAAGACGTAAACCATCTCGATGAGTCGTATAACGGTGAGACTCCTGACATTCTCGACAATGGTTTCGTCATCGTCGATTTTGATAACGGTGTTCGAGGGCTGCTCGATCTCTGCATGTTTGCTGAAGCGAGCAAGAACGAGCAGGAAATTTCTGTGACCGGTGACAAAGGCAAACTTGAAGCGATGGTCACCGAATCAATTCTTCGAATCGGACGGCGGGCAGATGGCCAGCACGTCATTGCCGAGCGATCAATTGCCGATCACAGTATTCGCCACGTCGGGCTTCACAACGGCGCGAGCTACCTCGAGCATGTCGATTTTCTTGATGCAATTCGAAGGCAGACGTCAGCGAAGGTGACCTTGATCGATGGTATGAAGTCCGTTGCTATCGGTATCGCTGCCCACCGTTCGGTTGATCTTGGCCGGGTGGTCGAGATGAGCGAGGTGATGGTGGGTGGCTGAACGTATTGATCGTCTCGAAGCGGGCCAACTGGTGTTGACCGGAGGAGACCGTGCTCTTCGTGTGAGCGCAGAGTTGGCGGATGCATTTGAAGCCGGCGACCAACTTCTTGTTTCCGGAGACACGTTATTGCACGTGCCTGCGAGTGAGGCCCGGATTGCCGCAGATGCCGTCGCTACTGCAGCTGACGCGTTCTCGCAACTTGCTCAGTGCTCAGATGATGACATCACGTTGTTCTTTCACTCATTTGCATCAGCATTGACCTCAAGCAGTGTTGTTGACGAGGTTCTTGCAGCGAATGGCGCTGATGTTGCGGATGCTCAGCAGCGAGGCCGATCAACCACCCGCTTAGAGCTGACGTCAAAGATGATCAACGACATGGTTGCTGGACTCCAAATGTGGGGTGCTATCGACATGCGTCGTGACGAAACCGTCGACGTGATCACACATGATGGCTGGGGTATCGAGGTTCGGCGGGCACCCGTCGGAGTTGTTGGGTTTGTCTTTGAGGGTCGTCCAAACGTCTTTGCGGACGCTGCAGGGGTTCTGAGAACCGGCAATACAGCAGTATTGAGAATTGGCTCCGATGCGCTGCGCACCGCACAGGCACTGATGGAACACGCTGTCGGGCCGGCTCTTGCAACAGCAGGATTGCCAGCGTCATCAATCGTGCTTGTTGCCTCGCGTGCTCACGCTGCCGGATGGGCGCTGTTTAGCGATCGTCGGCTTGCCCTTGCGGTTGCTCGCGGGTCGGGCCCAGCGGTTGATCAGCTTGGTTCGATTGCGCGGGCTGCAGGTACGCCTGCAAGTTTGCACGGGACTGGTGGTGCATGGATGATCATTCCAGGTGACGCTGAGACATCCCGTGTAGAGCCGATAGTTGCAGCCTCCCTCGATCGCAAGGTGTGCAACACCTTGAATGTGTGCTGTGTGTTGCGCTCAATTGCAGATGAGATGGTGCCGGCCGTTATCCGTGCGGCGGCTACCGCAGCAACGTCGAGGGGTGCGACCGCAATCGTTCGTGGTGATGCCGAAGCCATCGGCCACATCGAATCACTCGACCTTGAGGGACTGGTTCGGTACGAACCGCTCCCCGATGAGGGTCTTGGCCATGAATACGAATGGGAGAATGATCCGGAATTTGCTGTGGTGCTTGTTGACTCGGTTGAAGAGGCGATTTCGCTGTGCAATGAGCACAGCCCGCATTTTGTGGTGTCGGTTCTCACCGACGATGTGGAGATGATCGAGCAGGTGTACTCGTTGGCAGATGCCCCGTTTGTTGGCAACGGGTTCACGCGTTGGGTCGATGGTCAATATGCGCTTGGCCAGCCCGAACTTGGGCTCTCAAATTGGCAGGGTGGCCGTTTACTTGGTCGTGGCGGAGTGCTCTCAGGATCATCGGTGCATACGTTGCGATTGCTTGCCCGCTTCGCAGATCCGACAATTCACCGCTGATTATCGACGGAGCAGCCCGTCGATAAACCCACCCCAAAATCGACTTTTGCGCCCTGTGCGTTCCTCGGAGCGGTCTGCAATTCTTGCGGCAAGACGCCCGGAATTAATACCAATCCATCGAATCGGTTCTGGCTCCCAGCGGCGGGAAAGCGGACCTACGACGGGAAGTCGCAGCAACTCTGAGGGGGAGTGTTGCCCATGGTCGAGTTCGCGGCTCGCAATGAGGTCGGCGACAATCCTTCCAAACAGGTTTGTCGCACTCACTCCGTCGCCGACATAGCCCCCGGCGGTAATGACGCCATCTTCCCAATTCGCGTTGACGGAACACGCCCAATTTCTTGGTATCCCGAGCGGTCCTCCCCAATGGTGTGTGATCTCGGCGTCGCGAATTGTGGGGAAAAGTTCTATCAGGGCTTGGTGGATGCGATTGCGCATTGTGTTGTTCGTGTCAAAGGTTGCCTTGATCGCTGAACCGAAGTGGTAGGGGGCTCCCCGTCCACCAAACGCAAATCTCCCGTCTGCTGTTCGCTGCCCGTACACGATGAGATGGCGAGTGTCATCAAATGTTGGTCGGTCGCTGAGGCCGATTGCTGCCCACACGTCATCGGTGAGCGGCTCCGTCGCGATCATCATCGAGTAGAGCGGGACCATATTGCGATGCTGGTTGGCGAACTGCGAGGTGTATCCCTCGGTTGCCTGAACGATGTATTTCGTAGCAATCGGCCCCTTGTCGGTGTCGACGAACCCGCTCCGAATGTTCATCGCCCGGACGGGCGCAAGAACATTGACGCCTTTACGCAGAACAGAGCGACCGACTCCGTGAGTGAGTTTGGCGGGGTGGACCGCAAGGCAGTGCGGGGTCTGCAGCGCTCCACGGAGTTCTGACATGTTGCAGACATCGCGCGCCGATTGGGCATCGAGCAGTTGATAATCGTCTCCGAAACCGAACTTTTCATAGGTCTTTACCTCGTGAGCAACCCGAACAAGTTGGGGCGCCGATCGCGCTGCGGTGATCGTTCCACCGCGATGAGCGCCGGCATCAATGTGCTCATGTTGAAGTACTTGTTCGATTTCATCCAACGTGTCGTGCATCGCTGACTGAAGCGATATTGCAGCATCTCTGCCATGTTCGCGCTGGACGCGTTCAAGTCCCATCGGAAGTAGCGCTGACGCCCATCCACCATTTCGTCCACTTGCCCCGAATCCGACACCATGGGCATCGATAACAGCAATTGATGCATCGGGCAGTTTGTCGGCGAGGTAATAGGCCGACCAAAGACCGGTCAGCCCTGCACCGATAATGGTGATGTCAACTGTTAGTGAACCATCGAATGGTGCTTCGGCGCATCGTTCCTCTTCGAGAAGTGTGTCTTCCCAAAGAGATTGTGGGCGTTGAACCCGATCGGATGACGTCACCATGAGGGCAAATCTAGTTGCCGCTGTGATTGGTTCACAGAACGGTCACGGCTGAGACGGAATTGTGGAGTTGTCGATGAGTCGGACATCGCCAAACCAGGCTGCAACAAGAAGTTGTGAACGTTGTTTGAGCGTCGTGACAGGTTCAAGAGTGTCGGGGTCGACGACAGCCACGTACTCAACGGTTCCTCCGGCTTCAGTGATGCTTCGATCAACGTGTTCGATGATGTCAGTTGGTGAAGAGTTTGGAGTCGCACCACGGATTGCCTCTGCCATGCTGCAATGAATTGCTGTTGCGCTCTTCCGGGCGTCAGGTGCCAGTCGAACATTTCGGCTCGACATTGCGAGGCCATCGGTTTCGCGCACCGTCGGTTCACCAACGATCTCCACAGCAAGACCGAGGTCGCGAACGACATGTTTGATAATCGCCAACTGCTGAAAATCCTTTTCACCAAATACAGCAATGTCAGGTTGAACAGCGGTGAAAAGTTTGGTGACCACCGTCGCAACTCCGGAGAAGTGGCCGGCCCGGTGTTCACCCTCCCATCGAGTTGCGAGTGCTCCAGGGTCGATCGATGTGTCAAACCCCGCTGGGTACATTGCTTCTGCCGTGGGCGTGTAGACAGCATTTACGCCGGTAGTCGCGCACAAGGCGATGTCGTCGTCAAGGGTTCGCGGGTAGGTGTCGAAGTCGCTGGTGCGATCAAACTGAGTGGGATTCACGAAAATCGATACCACGGTGAGGTCGCACAACTCATTCGCCCGCTGGATGAGCGCCGCATGCCCTTGATGTAACGCACCCATGGTTGGCACGAGCGCGATAGTCGAACCTTCTCGATGACGCTCAGTTGCCCAGTTGAGTGCATCTGACGGAGTGGTGAGTTGGGGGAGGAAGTTCATCTGAGTGCGCTAGGGCACAGCGAAGTGTAGGAGGGAACAGTCGCCATCGGTGTTGCATGGATGACAGCATCGACACATGCAAGGGCAGTGATGTCAGCGGCGAGAGCTGACAGTCGAGACAGGGCTATTGTCCGTTCGGTAACGCCGAGGTCAACGGCACCAGTTGCCATTGCGAACATCGTGTCACCATCGGCGAGTGTGTGAACAGGTCGGATCGCTCGCGACAAGCCGTCGTGGGTGCTCATCGCGAGTCTGGTGGCCTCAGATCGATCGAGTCGGGCATCTGTTGCGACCACCCCAATGGTCGTGTTGAGGGAGGCTGTCTCGATGTCATCGAGATGGTTTGCTAGCCCACGACGATCGTTTGCATTGGGGGTTTTGACGCCTGGGTGTGCTTCCCACGGTCGACCAGTTAATGGGTTGATGAGGCTGCCACGGGCATTGACGACACAGAGTGCAGCAACCGTCACTCGGGTTGGTTCTCCATGTTCATCGTTGAGTACGAGCGTTCCTGATGCCATTCCGATCCCACCGCTGAGACCACCGGCGACAGCACCTGTGCCGGCACCGATCGATCCACGCCGTCGCTCCGTTTGCGAGGCCTTTTTTGTGGCTCGGCGACCAAAATCAGCGTCGGGGTGGTGCCGAAAATGTCCTCCGCGTCCGAGGTCAAAAATGACGGCAGATGGAACGACGGGAACAACCTGATGGGGCTCAGTTCCGACACTGAAGCCGCGTCCTCGATCTGCAAGTTCATCAACTACTCCATCAGCAGCGCGGAGTCCAAACGCACTCCCACCGGTAAGACAGATGGCATCGATGTGCTCAACCAAGTTCATCGGTGAGAGAGCATCTGTTTCACGAGTGCCGGGACCCCCGCCGCGAACGTCCACACCGGCTGTCACTGGGTGATCAGCGAGGATGACGGTTGTTCCTGTGTTCCAATTCCGATTGGAGCGCTCGTAGTGACCGACTCGGATACCAGCAACGTCGGTGAGCGAGCCAGCATCAATCATCATTAGCTGATTCCCACAGCTCGCGGATGTCGGATTCACTATCGCTGATGATGTCATCGCCGATGGCTGTTTCGGTGTTGAGTAGTTGGAGATTTCGTTCAGCTCCCCATTCGACCCAACCGGCATTTCGGGTCTTCGCGAACGATGTCACCGCCCCAGAAAATGAGTGTGCAAGCGCAGTACGTTCTGGAGCGTCCCCGGTGAAGAGCTCGACTCCTTTGCGGTCAAGGTTGTTGAGGGCGAATGGAATGTCGAGAGCGTGGCAACTCCCGAGAACGCCCCCGAAGACGGGTGTTTCGAAGGTGAACCAGTAGGCGTAAGTACTGAGCCCATGATGGTGCCGAGCGTCGGCGATTCGGTGTGCAGGTCGCCGGAATACCGCATCTGTTCTCAATGCGGAGACGAGTTGGGACGGGCTGTGACCAGGTCGGTGCGTTCGGTACACGTCATATCCATCGTCATTGCCGAAATGTCGCGAGAATGCATGTCGTGCTTGAGATTCATCGAGTTGGTTGACCGCAGGGTCAAATGCGGTGAAGAGATGCATCTCGTCTCGTGTGGTCCCGATCATGAGTGGAACTGGGTTGGCTGCGGCAAGTTCTGACGGATCACCGGGTAGCCAGTTGTCGTCGGTCGTTGGTGCAAACGCACTAAGCGAATCCGACGTCGTTGTCAAGACCGATGCCTGCGCATTGAGCAGATCTGCAGCGGGCATCGAGATGAGGTCATCAGGATGGGTTACGCCGGCTGCGGCAAGTAGTTCTGAAAGTGTTTCGTCTCCGCGTTCGCGTGTGCGCATCTGTGGAATTGATGGGCTCATTGCGATTGCGCCCGAGTACAGGCCGTCGGCGTGCGGGCAGGCCATCATTGAAATGACACTTGCCCCGCCTGCTGATTCTCCCATGATGGTGACCTGTGTCGGATCGCCTCCAAAGGATTCGACGTTGTTCTGCACCCAACGCAATGCGTTGACTTGATCGCTCATGCCAGCGTTATCGCTGCCCCGGTATCCGAATGCTCCAAGCCGGTAATTGATGGTGACAACGACCAGGTTCCCAGAACGAACAAGGTTGCAGCCGTCGTACCAAGGAATAGAGCCGGCTCCATTTGTGAATGCTCCGCCGTGAATCCACACGAGCACGGGGTTACGAGCATTCACATTGGAGGAAAACACATTGAGCGTGAGGCAGTCCTCGTCCATCGGTTGGGTGCTTTCGCCGAGGAGAAGCTCCATGGTGCCAGGCACCTGAAGGCATTGTGGCCCGTAGACCGTCGCATCTTTGAGACCGCTCCACGTAGAAGAATCGAGCTCTGATGGCCTGAAGCGATCGGCAACGGCGTACTGAATACCTTTGAATACGGCGACTCCATCTCGGTTGAGTCCTGCGTAATCGCCGAGCGGGGTAGAAGCGTGAGCTTGCGTCATCGAGTCGAAGGTAGCGTGCGGAGGTGGTCAAAGGTCAGGTCGGCGCAGTTTCTCGCTCGTTGCGAGGTCGGTTGATGAATCGCGCCGGCGATGCCATCGCGGCACTTTGGGAACGTCTATCGGTGATTGCAGCTGTTGGTCCAGCAAGCCGTCGAGGAAAGAAGTTCGGTGCTTTTGGTGAAGGAAGTATCATCTGTTTTCCTCCAACCTCATTGATGAATGAGCAGTACATCGAGATCGGCTCCGGAACAATGATCGGGCCGCATGTTGCGCTCTCAGCTGGCATGGTCCCTGGTCAGGAATGCGTGTCGAAGCCGGTCGTTCGAATCGGTGATCGTTGCCTGATCGGGCGCGGGTCAGGGATCGTTGGGCATTTCTCAATTGATATTGGGGATGACGTGTGGACCGGGCATCACGTCTACATCACCGATCAAAATCACGGCTACGAGAATGTCGATATTCCTATTTCGCAACAATCGATGCCCGAGAAGCCGGTTCGAATCGGTTCTGGATCTTGGCTGGGCCACGGCACGGTCGTGTTACCCGGTGCGGACATTGGTGAGCATGTCGTCATTGGGGCAAACAGCGTGGTGACAGGAGTAATCCCACCATTCAGTGTTGCCGTTGGAGCACCGGCCCGTGTTGTGAAATCGATTCCGCAAGTCGGTGACGAACCCACCTGATGCACCTCAGGCAGATATTTCTCAGGGCTAGTCGCTAGATGTCGAGGTCGAGGGGTGGTTTGCAAGCCGGCATCTCGTTGTCGGCGGCGAATGTCGCAAGTCGCTCCGAGATCGGAATCTTGTTTGCTGTTTCGTAGAACGGAAGGTTCTCGCCGGAGGCACGCAACTGTGTGGTGTAGTTGCGACGGTCACCGAGGTAGGTGCGGTACTCGTCAATCCACATAGGCACGATTGCTCTGCCTTTTTCTCCTGCAAGCGGCAAGGCTTCGAGGGAGTTCACCATTCGCTCAAGAGAATCCGTTGCTTCATCGACAATGTCAGCCCGCTGCAAAATGAGCTCGGGACCGCCCTCGTCAAGTCGTGTGTAGTTAGCGAGAGCGGTTCTTTCGTCGGCGGCTTGCTCGCAGATCGATTGTGCTCTCTCAAGCCACGCCTGGTCTTCAATACGGTTCACGCCCTCTTTTGATGCAAAAAAGAGCGCCCAGATCCAGAAGGCGGCAAAGGCAGAAAACCCAACAAGGGCAAGTAGCCGGGGGATGATCGAGCGTTTTTCGAGCTCGAGGGGTCCGGAGTTAGGGGGAGTCTCCACAGTTCCTACGTTACGGGGCTTTCAATCGGACTGGCTCGATTGGCCCCAAGTCAATACCAAATGGCAGTTCACCGCCCACGGCAACGATGACACATTCAACCTGCTGCTGGTTCGACGGAACCTGCCCCGTTACTTGAAAGGTTCGGCCTGGCCGCACATCAGCGGCTGTCAGCGTGATACTTCTTACGACTTGCTGAAATGGCTCACCCAAGATCTCGACGAAGATCGAGAAACTTTCTATGTTGCGTTCGAGATTTGTGATGTCGATTACAAGGTCGATAGTCGATCCGGTTGCGGTACAGCGATCGATTGACACTTCGTACGCGCCTGGCGAAACAAATCGTTGCACGGCCCGGCCAAGTGTGATTGCTGGCACGAGCAATACGAGAAGGGCTACAAGGACAGCCCACGGCCATTTTCGTCGCCTCCGCCCCGCAGGAGTATCAACACCTTGCGGGTCGACATGTCGCGTGCCATTCGTTGACACATCGGCAGTCCATGATGTTCCGTTAAACCATCGAAGGTCGTATCTCCCCAGCGGATCGGGGTACCAGCCTTGGGGGCTTTCCACGCTTGTACGGTACCGTCTAACGAGATGGAGATTGTCCTTGTTCGCCATGGTCAACCCGAATGGGTGAAAGGTGGGTTAAATGTCGTCGACCCACCTTTGACGGCGCTTGGGCACAGACAAGCCGAGCGCCTTGCCGATGCTCTTGAGGGCGAAAAGTTTGATGAAATCTTGGTTTCCCCACTTGTGAGAGCCCGCCAGACAGCCGCCCCGTTGCTCGCACGGCTTGGCCGTGAGGAAATAATCGCACCTTGGCTTGAAGAAATTCGTGACCCGGGTTGGGCCGGGACTCCAGTTGAGAAGGCAGAGCAGGCATACGCCGAATTACGGCGTCGTTCACCCGAGGATCGCTGGCACGGCCTCAACGAGGGCGAGTCAGTTCGCTCGTTCGTTGACCGAATTCACCTTGGCGTTGAGCTCTTTCTTCAAGAAAGGGGTGTCCGGCGAGCCGAGGATGAGTTGCCAACTTGGGAGGTTGATCGTCCAGGAAGTCGGATCCTCCTTGTTGCTCACGCAGGCACGAACTCTGTCTCAATTGGGCACATGCTCGGACTTTCGCCAACTCCGTGGGAATGGGATCGGTTCGTTCTGATGCACACGTCAATTTCGCGGCTCGAATCGATCAAGGTGGGGAATGTGCACTCATTCAGTCTGACGAAACTGTCAGACGTTGAGCACCTTGCCGCCGATGAGCGAACTCGCTGAGGAATAGGGGTGAACTGCATCTGTTCAGCGCGGTGTTTCTTGGATCTTCTTTGGCACATCAACGACGGTCAGCCCTAACATCAACACGATGCAAATGACGCCCGCTACGTATCAGCGTTCGACGTATTTCGCGTTGATGGCGTTGATCGGCATCATTGTGACGGGAGCGGCGGTGCGGCTGACGAATAGCGGTCTCGGATGCGACGACTGGCCGAACTGCAATAGCGAGAAACTTATTGACGTCTCCTCGGCTCATGCTGCCATTGAGCAAGTGAATCGGCTGCTCACCGGAATCGTCGTGATAGCCGTTGCTCTTGCGGTGCTCGGTTCTTACTTGCGTGCGCCGCGACGTCGTGATCTCGTCTGGTGGTCGTGGTCGCTCGTGGTCGGGGTGTTTGCAAATGCATTCTTGGGTGCAATTACCGTGTGGGTTGACCTTCACCCGTACGCCGTGCAGGGACATTTACTGTTGTCGATGGCCCTGATTGCGGCTGGAGCCACACTGGTGCGTCGATCAGCTGAGCCCGATGGGGTTCCGCGTGAGCGGGCGACCTCGGCGCGAGCCACACGCCTGATTCGTGTGCTTGCTGTTGGGGTCACGGTGGCGGTGGTCACTGGAACAGTTGTGACCGGAGCAGGACCTCATGCAGGTGATGAGAACGCTGTTCGGTTGAACGTTGATATTCCATCGATCGCAAGGGTGCACGGTGCGAGCGTGGTGATCTCATTGCTTGTCGCTCTGAGTTTGGTGGTGGTGATACGGGGGTCGCTCGACGACCGACATCGTGTACAAGCGGGACTTTCGAGGTGGCTCACAGTCGCCGTGTTGCAAGCTGTGGTTGGTTATGTGCAGTACTTCACCGGGGTTCCTGAGCTTCTGGTGCTTGCGCACGTTGCCGGAGCGTCAGTGCTCTACGTAGTGACCACTCAATTACTTCTCGACACAACACGTCCTGCAGTCGAAATGGCTCGTTAAGCATGGCAAGAGACCGCAGCATCGAGGATGCGTTTGCTGTGCTCGGCCTGTCGTCGGCTGTAGCAACGAAAGATGATGTCATTGCAGCTCGTCGTCGCCTCGCCCGAGAATTACACCCTGATCGTGCGGGGGGCAGCGCAACATCGATGGCCGAAGTGAACCGGTCCGGAGACATCGCTCTAGGGCACATTGCGAAGCGATCTGAATTGCGATCAACTCGAGATCGCCCGTTATCGACCTCTCAGCGGGTGCAACGAGATCATCCATCGTTCACGATTGATGTTCTGCCCGTTGAGGCATGCGAAGCGCTTCGTATTGTCTCAACCTGGGTTGGCGAGTTGATCGACGAGGATCCGCCCTATCTGTTGGAGGTTCGGCTTGCTGTGCCCTTCACAGGGTGGTGCCGACTCGAACTCGTTCCTGATGCCGGTGGAACCACGGTGACGGTGTCGATCATGCGCGAAGGCGGATCGGCAGATGATGTTGAGGTGATTCGAGATCTCTGGATCGACCAGCTCAACCGTCTTGATTGGCAGAACTTGGATGCTGATCAGCAGCGGCCTTGGTGAGACGATCTCGAAGAGCGTGACCTAGGCCGATGGCGGGTGGCATGACAGCGACGATGAGTCTGGCTCCTGAAGAATCGGCAGTACGAAGATCGGAATAGAGGTTCCGTGCTGCATCTGCGAGGTCACCGGTTCGATCGATGAGGTAAATGTCGTTGAGATCGCCGTCTGGCAATGGTTCCCCCTGCTCGATCAGCCTCATTTTCGTGAGAGGAGCGTAATGGGAGGCCATCATTCCTGCGGCGCGAGAGGGACCCGATGGCGCGCTGATATCGCCGATCAGACGGTTGATGTCCTCGGTGGGTATTCCACCTGGCCGAAGGAGTTGTGGCGGGGTTGTGGTGATATCGATGATGGTGCTCTCCACGCCAACTCCACAGGGCCCTCCATCGAGAATGAGATCGTCTCGAGGTTGGAGAAAGGTGGCGATGTCATCAATCACATGTTGTGCTGTTGTCGGGCTGATTCGACCGAATCGATTTGCTGATGGGGCTGCGATCGCTCCACCGTGTTCTTTGAGGAGAGCTTGGGTGAGGGGGTGAGCCGGAACACGTATTCCCACTGTTGGTCGGCCGCCGGTGACGATGTCGGGTACGCGAGCGCTTCGAGCGGCAAGCAACGTAAGTGGCCCAGGCCAGCATGCATGTGCAAGTTCTTGGGCGATAGGTGAGCTGAGATCTGCCCATCGCTCGGCGACGCTGAGATCTGAAACATGGATGATGAGAGGGTGTCCGGACGGACGGTTTTTTGTTGTGAAGATTCGTTCAATTGCTTCTGGGTGTTCGACATCGCCAGCAAGGCCGTAGACCGTTTCAGTTGGGATGGCGACAAGGCCTCCATTGCGTAGCACCTCGACTGCGCGAGACGGGTCAGACGAGACCTCAATTGAATGGTCGCTCACGTTGGGATGGCGTCGAGAAACTCAAGAACGGCGTCAACAAAATCGAAGGACTCTGGGGTGGCGAAGTGGTCGACATTTTTGAGCACTTTGCCAACAGCATTCGGAAGCGCTTCGACGAGTTGATCTGCGGGGTACACAAAATCCTTGTCGCCAACAATGACAAGCGTCTCGCACGCGACGGTCGATATCACTTCGGTTGACAAACGAATTCGCTGAGGCTGTTTCAACACCGCCGATAGCGCCGCTGAATCATTGCCTGATTGGCCGGCGTATTGAGCAAAGAGACGAGAGACGTTGTCCTCAGGGTCACCGTCGCCATCAACGGCAGCGACAATTTTTGCCGTGCGTTCGTCATCTCGCTCAAACACGTTTTTACCGATTCCTGCGAGCACGAGTCGGCGGAACGCCCCAGGGTGCTCAGTGGCGGTTCGCAACAGTGTGAGAGCCCCCATCGAGAACCCGACAGCGTCAATCGGTGTTCCATCTTCGGGTAACGCTTCGACAACTCGGGTGGTGAGGTCGGCGTATGCCTCTGGTTCATGCGGTTTTGGCGCGTTGCCGTGTCCGAGTAGGTCGACGCCGATCACCGGACGCCCCGCGTCAGCGAGTAGGGCGGTGAACCCGTTTCGTTCCCATGTGGTCGTGAATGAGCCACCCCATCCATGGACGCACATGACCGGAGTGTTGTCGGAGCTGTCAGCCATGGGTCTTGACACTAGACGGATTTGCTCCAAGGAAATGCACGGTGTCACGTTGACGGCATCTCGGAGAGGGTTAGCATTGTTGCGCCGTCCGAGGAGAACCCCGAATGCGAATGCTGCACCCAAATAACGCCCACGACCTCACCTATAACGACGTCTTCATGGTCCCCAGCCTCTCTGAGGTGGGTTCCCGATTTGGCGTTGATCTGACGACTCCAGATGGCATCGGAACAACCATTCCAATTGTTGTTTCAAATATGACAGCCGTGGCTGGTCGTCGAATGGCAGAAGTTGTCGCTCGGCGAGGTGGACTTACTGTATTGCCTCAGGACATTCCTACCGATGTCATTAGCGAGGTTGTCAAGTGGGTAAAAGAGCGCCATCCGCTGTTTGAGACGCCAATTACTCTCACTCCAGGAAACACGACGGGTGATGCGCTGCAGTTGATCCACAAGCGCGCTCACGATGCAATCGTCGTTGTCGATGACAGTGGCTGTCCGGTTGGCATCTTCACTGAAGAAGATGCGGCAGGATTCGATCGTTTTACGCAGGTGCGCCACGTCATGTCGCGTGAGTTGGTGACGCTGCCCGAGACGATCGATGCGCCAGCTGCGTTTGACTTCCTGAGCGGACAGCGCCTTTCGGTGGCTCCAGTTGTTGGAGACGACGGCCGCCTGAAAGGTGTGATGTCACGCAAGGGCGCGCTTCGGTCAACGATTTATCAGCCGGCTGTCGATGCGGAGGGTCGTTTGCTGATATCGGTTGCTGTGGGTATCAACGCAGACCCGCCGGGTCGTGCAAAGGCGCTTGCGGCGATGGGTGTTGACGTGATCGTGGTTGACACGGCTCACGGCCACCAGTCGAAAATGATCGAGGTCGTTGAGCAGGTTCGGGCGGCAGTCCCGGGAATCAAAATTGTCGCTGGCAACGTTGTCACGGCTGAAGGCACCAGACACCTTATTGAGGCAGGCGCTGACATCGTGAAGGTCGGAGTTGGACCGGGAGCGATGTGTACAACACGAATGATGACCGGTGTTGGTCGACCACAGTTCTCGGCAGTTGTCGAATGTGCTGACGAAGCGGCACGACTCGGTGGAACGATCTGGGCAGACGGTGGAGTTCGTTTCCCACGTGATGTCGCACTTGCGCTAGCAGGCGGTGCTGCAAATGTGATGTTTGGCTCGTGGTTCGCAGGAACCTATGAATCTGCTGCGGATATTCAACGCGATACCGATGGCCGTCTGTATAAGGAAAGTTTCGGAATGGCGTCGAACCGAGCGGTGAAGAATCGCAGTCGTGACGATGATGACCTCGAGCGCGCCCGCAAAGAGTTGTTCGAGGAAGGCATCAGCACATCGAGGATGTACCTCGATACTCAGCGTCCAGGGGTCGAGGACATCATTGATCAGATTGTTGCCGGTGTTCGATCCTCGTGCACCTACGCAGGGGCAGGAACGATCCCTGAATTCCACGAGAGGGCAGTTGTCGGCGTACAGAGCCATGCGGGTTATGAAGAGGGTCGACCACTCGGAACGAGTTGGTGAGTAGTTCGGTGATCATTGCAATTGATGGTCCCGCAGGCGCCGGCAAAAGCACTGTTGCTCGACGTGTTGCCGCAGAGTTAGGAATTGATTACCTCGATACTGGTGCGATGTATAGAGCGGTCACGTTTGGCGTGCTTGCCCGAGAGATTGACCCATCTGATGCAAGTTCAGTGATTCGTGTCTGTCGTGAACTTGATCTCGACATCACGGTCGATTGCGTGCTGGTCGATGGCATTGACGCAACATCCGCAATTCGCGGTCCTGAAGTGACCTCAGCGGTGAGTGCGGTGGCGGCAACACCAGAAGTCCGAAAATTTCTTGTGGAATTACAACGTGATTGGATTCGCACGCGGGGCGCTGGAGTTGTCGAAGGGCGTGATATCACGACGGTCGTTCTGCCCGACGCTGACCTGAAACTTTTTGTGACCGCATCTCCGCGCGTTCGTGCCGTGCGCCGTGTTGCGGAGTCAGGCGGTGACGTCGACGAGGTTGAAGCATCAATCGCTGAGCGTGACCGTCGAGACGAAACCCGTGAGGCCTCGCCGCTCAGTGTCGCGTCGGAAGCGGTGGTCATCGATACGAGTAAAATGTCAATTGATGACGTCGTTGCAGACGTTCTTTCGAGGGTGAGAGGCTAAACGGATGACTCGGCATCAAACATTCGTGGTTGGACAAACCCTGCCGTCAAAGGTCTTCTACCGAGTTGGACGGTTCATCGTCTCGGGAGGCACCCGCGTCTACACCCGCATGTCAATTGTTGGTCGTGAGAACCTGCCAGCGTCAGGCCCATATGTACTTGCGCCGGTCCACCGGTCGTATATCGACACTCCAATTGCGGGTTGCGTCACCACTCGTCGTCTTCGGTTTCTTGGGAAAGACTCGATGTGGGCGTCGAAATGGTTTGGCTGGGTGTTGTCATCGCTAGGAGCGATTCCAGTGACCAGAGGATCAGCCGATCGTGAGGCGATGAAGCGAGCGATCACTGTGCTCGAATCGGGTGAGCCCTTGGTGCTGTTCCCTGAAGGTGAACGCAAGTCGGGTCCGGTTGTTCAGCCAATGTTTGATGGCGCCGTGTACATCGCGTTGAAAGCAGGAGTCCCGATTATCCCAGTCGGAATTGGAGGCTCTGAGCGAGTCATGCCGAAGTCAGCGAAATGGATCTATCCGCGAAAGGTGCGGGTGGTGATCGGTGAAGCGATCTATCCAAATATTCCAGACGATGCTGGTGGGCGTATTCCCCGGAGTGCAATTGCTGAGCAGAGTGCAACATTGCACGCTGAACTGCAAAGACTTTTTGACATGTCGATGGTTGGAGTGGGTTGGTCGTATGAGCGGGAGGCGGCTCAGGACCAACAAGCGACAAATGACTGAGCGAGTGTGATGGGGTCGTCAACCCCGCACAGTTCGCGGGCAGAGTGCATTGACAGTTGAGGAACTCCGACATCAATCGTGTCGATGCCAAGCCGTGTCGCAGTAATGGGGCCAATGGTTGAGCCGCATGGCATGTTGTTCCGCGATGAGAACACCTGGGTCTGCAGCCCGGCCTCCTCGCAGATTGCCGCGTATCGCTGAGCGGCAACTGACGAAGTTGCGTATCGCTGATTGACGTTTACCTTGATCGCTGGACCCTTGTTCACCACCGGTGCGTGGCCGTGATCGTGTCGTTCCGGGTAGTTCGGATGGAGGGCGTGAGCATTGTCAGCAGATATGCACATTGATCGACTGAGGGCTCTTGCGAGGTCTGCAGTCGTTCCGCCGCGTGCGGCAACGATTCGCGTGAGCACTTGCTCAAGGGTTGGGCCACCCGCTCCGGTCGCACTCGATGATCCGACTTCCTCATGGTCGTTGAGCACAATGACCTGAAGTTGTGCGCCGGGTTCGGTCGCGCACAGCGCTGTCACCGCTGCCCAGCATGAGACCAGATTGTCGAGACGCCCCGATGCCAAAAGTTCACCGTTCGCTCCGAGCCGGGCAGCGGGTTGCGTGTCAAACAAAGAAACATCCCACCACGCAACGGAGTCAAGACCCGAGATGTCTTTCAGATGCCCCACTACCGATCGAGACGGATCGTTCAGGCCCCAAATCGGCGTGAGGTGAGTCTGTGGATCGAGACGTAACCCGTCATTCACACCGCGATCGAGATGAATGGCGAGTTGAGGAATTCGCGCAATGGCATCTGTCTGAATGAGGGCTGTTTCTCCCGATGCGCTCACGACCCTGCCGGCTAGCCCAAGGTCGCGGTCAAGCCACGAGTTGTTGAGGATTCCGCCGTACACCTCAACTGAAAGTTGGTTCCATCCATATTGGTAGATGTCAGGATTGGGTTTGAGTTTGAAACATGGTGAATCGGTGTGGGCACCGACAAGCAGCATGTCGGGAGCAGCCTGTGATGTCGTTGGGGTTTTCCACGCGATGAGTGCACCGTCACGGCGGATGAACCGGAAGCCGTCTACTGAAGCTGAATTCCACTCATCGCCGAGAGATAACTCAGTTGCTCCAGCGGCAAGAAGCCGTTGAGCGAACTCTGCGACAGCGTGAAAAGGAGATGGTGCTGCATCGAGTAGGTCGATGCAGTCCTCGATGGTGAAGTTGTGGTGAGTTGATGTCATGACTTCGGCACGTCCTCATCGGGCTCAAGCATTGGTGCTTGAGCGGGTCACTAACGCAAATGCGTATTGGTGGGAAGTCTAGGTGTGACGGATGATTTGGTGAATAGTTGACGTTCCAATGTCGGGTTGTTTGCGGGCCGTCCGGCGGTTCGTAGTGCCGTTCACCATCATCGTATGGTGATGCTCATGGGTGAAGTTCAGCACCTCGAATGGCGCGTGGGTGACGTCATCATTCGCCGTGTTGAGGCACGGGTTACTGCAGTCCCGCACGGATCTCTTTGCAGTGGCCTCACCCCAGAAGTAGTTGATGAGCATCGTCCATGGGTCGATCCGTTCGTGGCCGACGATGGCCGAATGCTGTTGTCGATTCATTCGTTCGTCATTCACGATGGTTCAACGACGATGGTTGTCGATACATGTGTGGGGGCGCATGGCGATCGCCCACTGCCTCAGGATCCCCACCACTTAGAAGAACTTAGGGATGCAATCGACGGTGGTCTTGATGCTGTCAATGTGGTGGTGTGCACCCATCTGCATTTTGATCATGTTGGTTGGAACACCATTCGGGATGCGTCGAAAGGTGACCTGGTTCCCACGTTTCCAAATGCGACATATCTCGTGAGTAGAGACGAACTCGAGAACTTTGCTGACCACGACCATTCTGGAATAGCGGGCGTATCCGTCGATCCATTGGTCGCAGCGGGATGCCTGCGTGCGGTTGACTCCAATCATCAGATAACTGACAGTGTCTCGCTCGTTGCTACTCCAGGTCATTCACCTGGTCACGTCTCAGTAGCGATCTCCTCAAATGGAAGCCGAGCGCTGATCACCGGCGACATCGTGCACACTCCAATTCAATTTGTTCGCCCCGATATCACCGCCGACAGATTTGACTCCGACATCGATCAGGCAATTTCGACCCGCCGACAAATGATTGACGTGGTTGCTGATGGCGACACCTTGGTTCTCGGCACTCACTTTCCTCCACCAACAGCCGGCCGACTGCGGCGAAGCCCTGATGGCATCGTGATATTCAGCCCGCACCTACAAACTGGGAGACCATCATGAGTTCACCTCTCGTTCTTCGACAAGACGATGACGGCATCACCACGTTGACGTTGAATCGGCCAGACAAACTCAATGCGTTAAACCCGGCAGTGTTCATCGAACTGCGTGAGCACCTCGCTGACATCGCCGACGACGATTCGATCAAGTGCGTAGTGCTCACTGGTGCAGGGCGGGCGTTTTGCGCAGGTCACGACCTCGAGGCGATTGCGAGTCATGAGAAGGCACCCAGCAAACATTTCGAGCCGGAGACTGTGGATGCTCTCGAGCAATTGCCGCAGCCAACGATCGCGAAATTGCACGGGCATTGCTACACGGGCGGTCTCGAATTAGCGCTTGCCTGTGATCTCCTCATTGCTGATGACACCGCTCGCCTTGGCGATACCCATGGGCAGTGGGGGCTTGTGCCCATTTGGGGGATGTCTGTCCGTCTGCCAGAGCGAGTTGGCATTTCCACTGCGAAAGAGCTGATGTTCACCAGTCGTCGAATTGGCGGTGCAGAGGCAGAACGCATCGGACTGGTTGATCGCTGTGTGCCCGAAGGTGAACTAGACAGCACCGTTGCGGCGTTGGCGGCTGAAGTTGCGATGAACTCTGCGGGAACGAATCGCATCGTGAAGAAGTTGATTGCAGACCGTTCAGAGCGAACCCGTAATGAGGCGCTCTTGCATGAGCGTGAGATGCCCCATGGTCGTCCCGATGACATGGCGGAGCGAATGCGCAGTGGTGGTCGATGAGCGTGGCTAGTGATCCAACGGCAGACCTTCAAGATTTTCCGGGCCGTGAAGAACTCGAGCAACTTCTCGTTTCGCTCCTTCCTCAGGGATGGATTGAGGGGGTGCGATCAGCGGACGAAGCTGCTATTCAGCGGCTCAAGAGCGAGGTTCATAATCCATCAATTGTTGCCGAGCTAGGGGCGGCAGGCTGGGTTGCTCCGCATTACGACATTGACCATGGCGGTCGCGGTCTGAGCCCCGACGAGGCGCGCCATGCGCTCACGCTTCTGTCGGTGTGGGAGGTGCCGCACGTGCCTCGAGGGTCGGGGCTTCCGCTCGCTGCACCAACGATTCAGCAGTGGTCGTCAGATGAGACAAAACGCCGGCTGCTCCCACCACTGCTGTCTGGCGAGCAACGCTGGTGCCAGTTGTTTTCAGAGCCAGGGGCGGGCTCAGATATGGCATCACTTGCAACCACCGCAATTCGCGACGGTGATGAATGGGTGGTGAATGGGCAAAAAGTGTGGACCACTTTTGGCCACGAAGCTGAACGAGCAATGCTCATTGCCCGCACTGATCCCAGCGCGCCAAAACATGCAGGTATCACGTACTTCGGCCTCGACATGAGGGCGCCCGGTGTCGAGGTTCGACAACTTGTCAACATTGCCGGGCAGGTCGAATTTAACGAGGTCTTTCTCACAGATGTTCGGGTAGCTGACATTGACCGCATTTCACCGGTGGGCGATGGTTGGAAGGCGGCGATGACAACGCTCGGAGCCGAACGTCATGCACTGTCGGGAGTGCGGAAGAAACGAAAGTCAAGTGATGAAATTCTTGGCGGTAAGCCATTTGCTGAGGTGCTTGAAATGGCGCAACGTCGCGGGCTTGCGGATGATCTAAAGATCCGTCAAGCTCTGATGGCTGCATTTACATCAGATCGGCTGCTTGCATGGACAGCGCAACGGGAGCGTGATCGGGCTCGTGCTGGCCACCCGGCAGGTCCTGAAGGGTCAATCTCAAAGGTTGCGAAGGCTGCGGCGAACCAGCGACTTCAGGAACTTGCTATAGGGCTCCTAGGTGCTGATGCAACGGCCTGGCAGATTGGTGACGATGACGCAGGGGAGTGGATCGTGCAGTTCCTCCGCACTCGGGCAAATTCGATTGAGGGCGGGACGAGCGAGATCCAGAGAAATATTGTTGGTGAGCGGGTGCTCGGGCTCCCGCGCGAACCAGATCCGTTCAAAGGTGCCGCCTGGCGAGACATTCCTCGAAGTTGACTGACCGTGCTTGGTGAGCAAACCACCTTGGGCATCATCTGAAAATCCAGTAACCGTTTGGTGTTGTGAAGAAGACAGATGCAGAGGTTTGTATTTGGCTGTTCTGCCACTAGATATTTCGTAGTGACTCGTCGTACAAAAATTGTGGCCACAATCGGTCCGTCATGTGATTCGGTATCGGCGATCTCAGATCTTTTGCGTGCTGGGGTCGATGTGTTCCGGCTCAATCTTTCCCACGGCGATATCGAGAGTCATCTGTTGCGACTCAAATGTGTCCGTGAAGCGTCTTCGCTCACTGGGGTTGAGGTCGCAGTGCTAGCTGACTTGCCTGGACCAAAAATTCGGGTCGAGAAGTTTCCAGATGGTGGTGTTGAGATGCGCCCTGGGGCATCAATAGCGCTTGTGGAGTCAAGTCGACCCAGTAGTGAGACCGAAATTTGTGTTGATGTGCCGGGTCTCTTCTCGGGTTTATCAACGGGAGATCAGGTCGTATTGGGTGACGGCAACATCATGTTGCAGGTTGATGCCGTGAACAGCGAGGCGGTGACCGCAAGAGTCATCAACGGAGGGCGAATTCAAGGCTCGCCCGGTGTTCACGTTCCTTCCGAACGGTTATCGGCATCGACCCCGACTGCGGAAGATCTTGTGTTCGCCGAGAAGATGGCCGCGGCAGGTGTCGAATTCATTGCTGTCTCATTTGTTCGAGAGGCATCGAATGTTGACGAAGTTCGCAAAGTTGTGGGTGGCCGTGCTCAACTCATCGCGAAAATTGAAACGAGTGCTGCCCTCGCTGACCTTGTTGACATCATCGAGGCATCCGATGGGGTGATGGTCGCCCGTGGTGATTTAGGTATTGACTGCCCTCTCGAGGAGGTTCCACATCTCCAAAAGACGATTATTCGTGAGTGTGTTGAACGCGGCGTGCCGGTCATCACTGCGACTCAGATGCTTGAGTCGATGATCTCGGCCGCAGTTCCGACTCGCGCCGAAGCAAGCGACGTTGCGAACGCGGTCTTCGACGGAACTGATGCAGTGATGCTGTCGGGTGAAACAGCGGTTGGTGAGCATCCGGTCGTTGTTGTTGAGACGATGTCTCGAATTGCCGAACGGGCAGAGCGCCAGGCGAGCTATCGCGGTTGGGCATCCAGATTGGGTCGTCACCAACGCAGTGACTGGACGTCGGTTGAAGACCGCATTACTGCTGCTCTCGGACATGCTGCGAGCCAAGCAGCGCATGACATCGGAGCGTCAGCAATCTTGTGTTGTACACAGTCGGGTCGAACAGCGAGGGCGATGGCGCGTTTTCGACCCGAGGCGACGTTGATCGGGCTGTCACCAGATCCACGTGTTGTCCGGTCGCTGCGCTTGTCATGGGGCGTTGAGCCGATGCCGGTCGATCTCTACGAATCGACTGATGAGATGGTGTGGTATGCCGTAGAAAAAGCGGTTAAAGAAGGTCGTGTCGAACATGGCGACACCGTGCTGGTGTTGGCCGGCTCGCCGGGCACTGCTTCGTTTGCTGCGGCTGATGTGCTGAGGGTGGTCCAGGTCGCATGATCAGCGCTCGTGGGGTTTGGTTTACCCGCACGGGCCCTCAGGGAGCGCCGCAGATGGTCATGGTGCACGGCTCCCTTGACCGATCAACGGGTCTGAGTCGTCTTGCCCGACGTTTCGATGATCGTTATGAGGTTCTGCGGCTTGATCGACGCGGGTACGGCAAGTCTGGTGATCACAACGGTCCTTTTACAGTTTCAGAAAATGTTGATGATCTTGTTGATCTCATCGAGCAAGAATTCCCAACCGGCCCGCTTGTATTGATCGGTCACAGTTTTGGTGGAAATATCGTTCTTGCAGCCTCGGGCCGGCTGGGTTCCCGAGTGACAAGGATCGTTACCTACGAGATGCCGATGTCGTGGCAACCCTGGTGGGGTGGAAATTCGTCAAAAGGCTTCCCTGAACAGAACCCGGAAGATTCGGCCGAGGCGTTTATGCGACGCCTCGTGGGTAACAAGGTTTGGGAGCGACTTCCGGAACGGACAAAAACTGCGAGACGTGCTGAAGGTCGGGTGTTGGTCGGCGAGCTGAGTGACCTACGAAGCGGTCCGCCGTGGCAGGTCGAGGATGTTGTTGCCCCGGTGTTGGCATTGTCGGGTTCGCGAGCGGCTGAGCATCATCGACGCGCAGTCCAGTTTCTTGAAGAAACACTGCCGAATTGTCGCTCGGTAGAGATCGAGGGTGCTGGTCACGGTGGGCCAAATTCGCATCCCGAGGAGGTTTCTGAAGCCATCCAGTTGTTTATTGACCAACCGTCCTCCGCCGGTCGATCGTAAGCGCTGTGAGTGCGACGGCAAGTGCGCATGCGCTAACGGTTGCGGTTCCGAGAATCCCAAACCGCTCATAACACTGACCTGAGAGAACAATCAGGCTTGCCCTGGTGATCGTGCCGAGAGCGTTGCCGACTGCAAGCGCTGTTCCTCTGGCATTGGGAGCTGCTTCGCTCATCAGCGAGAGTGAAGCAACGAATCCGTATTCAAATCCGACGACTAGGGTGAAGAGTCCAATCAGGGCTGTGATCACCGAGCCATCGGAGACGGCGACGATGAGTAGGCCGGTACCGAGCAGGCCTCCGCCAATTGCAACCGATCGTCGAATGCCAATTCGGTCAGCTATGAGAGCTACAGCTGACGACGAAGCCAGCTCGGCGGCGCCGAGTGCTGTCGCAATGGCGCCGAGGCCGGCGACACCAAGCCCGTAGTCGTCGGAGAGCCAGGCGCCCATCACCACAAAGACGCTGATTCCGGCTCCAGCCACCCCAGCCGAGGCAACGAGAGGAGGCCACGCATTTTTTGGAAGTCCTCCAAAAATTGACCTAGAAGGAGATCTGTCGCGAGGTTGTGGCGCCGGAAGTGTGCGTAGGGTTCCGAGTGCTGCAAGTCCGGTGAGAATGGCAAGTGCGATGTAGGCCGAGCGCCACCCAAAACGGTCGATGAGAAACGCAAGGATTGGAGCCCCAATGAGTAGCGAGAGCGCCCATGAGGTTTCGTACGTGCCGATTGCTCGTCCCCTTGAAGAGTACGAAACTCGGTCACCAATGAACGCAAGTCCGGCCACGGTGAGGTTGCTGACACCAACGATGAGTAACAACATGGCAATGCCGAACGTTGCGATCGACCCGCCAAGTGCAATCACCGACGAGGCGGTCACGAGAAGCAACGACGCCACGAATACGAGGCGGTGTCGTCCTCGGTCAAGCGTTTTGCCAAAGAGTGGGGTGGTGAGGCCACCGAGTTCCGCAATGCCGAGAATTCCGGTGATGGCTCCTGTCGAGGTGGAAAATGCTCGCTCTAGGGTCGGAAGGAAAACGGTAATCCAACGAAGCGCAAGGTTTGAGGTTGATTTTGCAGCGGTGAGCGCGACGAGTTCGGCCCGGTGGCTGCTCCCGACAACGTCATCACCCGAGGGCGAGACAAGCGTTGACACTTAGTTGTCGATCGTGACGGGAAGTTCGACCTCGAACCCAACAAATGAGCATGTTGCGCTTTGCTGGTCGGCGGTGCTGATTGCCGCAGTGATGTCGTTGACGCATTGGTCGAGGGAGTTTCTCTGGGAATACACAAAGAGAGCGAGGCCTCCGAGGATGACGACAAGGATGACCTTCTGAAGAATTGTTTTCATCAGCCAAGCACTCAGAACGCCGAGGGCGATGAAGGCAACTGTGACGACGGTTCCAATTGTTTTGGCGTCGTTGGTGTCGAGAGCGAAAGGAATCGCGTTCATGTAGCCACGTTACGGCACTTGCCATCTACCTTTGTGGCATGGCAGATGATCCGACTATGCAACCAATTGGCCTTTCGACCCAACCACCTTCAACGGTGATTCCGGAGGCGTCACCTGAGATTCGCCACGAGTTAGCGCAGGCGATTGCGTCACCCGGAGAGTCGCGTGTCGATGCGGTCTCTTCCTTTGTTGCTCGGCACCCGCGTGACCTTCACGGATGGGCGGCGCTCGCCGACTGCGTTGATGACCAGATGTGGAAATACTCCGCAGCCCGGGTTGGTTACCACCGTGGGCTTGATGCGTTGAGAGCGAACGGTTGGCGTGGTTCTGGTTACGTAAGTTGGGCAGCAGAGTCAAACCAGGGATTTCTGCGCTGTTTGCTGACGCTTCAGAACGTGGCAGCAGAAATTGGTGAGGCTGATGAGGCGGAGCGGTGTGCGCTGTTCCTCCTTCAACTTGACCCCAAGGGTGTTCCTGCCGAATTTGGTGTAATTGCATCGTGAAGGTGCCACGTGAGGACTGCGTTTCGGCTGTTCTCATCGGTGGGGCGTCGCGCCGAATGGGCGTCGATAAAGCGACGCTTGAGATCGGCGGTATCGCTCTTGGCTACCGGGTTGCGGAGGCGCTCGGATGCAATGAAGGGCGCACCGTCGTCGCCTGCGGAGGCCGCCCCGAGGTTGCTCATTCTTTAGGCCTCACACATGTGCCAGATGATGATCCGGGTGCGGGGCCGCTCGTTGCAGTGCTGACGATGCTGCGGACATTTCCGGGATCGGATGTGATTGTTGCTGCCTGTGACTTGGGAGGGCTAAATCGGGCCACAGTGCGGAAGTTTGAATCGAGCGGTCTTCTATCTGGCTATGACGTTGCTGTTGCGTTCGTGGAGACTCGCCAGCAATCGCTCATGCGGTGGTCTGCCTCTGCGTTGCCGTTAGTTGAGCGCTTGGTTGTTGATGGTGAGCGTTCGTTGCGCGGAGCATTTGGGCAGTTGCGAGTTAAGGATGTGGCCGTTGAGGGACCTGTGATGGTGAATCTGAACACCCAGTCGGATATCGAGCTGTGGCAAAGGTCCTAGGTGGGTTTTGGTAACTCTGAAAGTCGTTGTCGCTAGCCTTTCGAACGATGATTTCTGAAGTTTCAGTAGCCGAACTGCGTGATGCCCTTGCGGCAGGAGCGCGCCTGATTGACGTCCGTGAGGCAGACGAGTACGCCGAGGCGCACA
>JBMTDQ010000016.1:0-32837 GCA_049432165.1 Ilumatobacteraceae bacterium | reverse complement strand
GATCGGCAAACTGCCTGAAAGAATTGATTGGACGACTGGAGGAGGTACACGCAAGGGTTCGTCAACGATTCTCGATATTGGTATCGCATTCGATGACCTTTCGATAGGAACCTGCGAGATTCGTGATGGTCGACATCTGCTGGTGATCGGTCCATCTGGCTCGGGTCGCACCACTGCATTGCAGACGATTACAAACTCGTGGAAGCACACTCGTGCAGGCGTCATCACGATGGTGACCGGGACATCCGTTGGCGACGTTCCGATGGTCGATTCACCACACCTCGTTGTCGTCGACGACGCAGATCATGTTCATGGAGCAGAAGACCTTCTTCGTCGCCTGCACGGATCAGAAGACATCACGGTGGTTGCAGCAGTCGACCCGCTGTCACTTCGAATTTCATTCGACCACTGGACCCAGCAACTCCGAAAATCTCAGACAGCGCTACTGATGACAGAGTGTTCATCTGCTGACTCTGACTTGGTGCACGCAGGTCGGCTTCCACCCCAATCGATTGACTCCCGACCTGGTCTCGCCTGGGTGATTTCGGGCGGCGCCACCACACTGGTGCAGATCGCTGCAATGCTGGAGGAATGTCAACTGTCACAAATCCCCTCGACCTCTTCCGACTCGACAACACCGTCGCTGTCATCACCGGTGCATCAGCCGGTTTAGGAGAACGCATGGCTCGGGTCATGCACGCAGTAGGGGCGACAGTTGTGATCTCAGCGCGCCGGCAAGAGCGGCTTGAAGCACTCGCTGATGAACTTGGTCGTGATCGAGTAACGCCGATCGCCGCCGACATGGCGAATGAAGACGATCGTGAACGGCTCATCGCCGAAACGATCGAAGCACACGGTCGAGTCGACGTGCTCGTCAACAACGCTGGCATTACCGAAGTTGTCGGCGTTGAAGATGAATCGCTTGAACTCTTTCGTCGAGTGCTCGAGATCAACACCACTGCGGTATGGCACCTCTCAAAGCTCAGCGCTCCATCAATGATCGAAAGCGGAAGTGGTTCGATCATCAATGTCGCATCAATGCTTGGTCATGTTGGTGCAACACCAGTGAAACAGGCGAACTACTGCGCATCGAAAGGTGCTGTTGTCAACATGACTCGAGAGCTCGCGCTTCAGTGGGCTCGAAAAGGGATACGAGTCAATGCGCTCTGCCCCGGATGGTTCCCATCGGAAATGACTGAACCGATGCAAGAAGAACGAAGCCAAGACTTCGTTCGACGCAACACCCCGATTCCACGGATGGGTGAACCGCACGAACTCGATGGCGCATTATTGCTACTTGCCTCGTCAGCAGGAACATTTATGACAGGACAATCAATCATCGTTGATGGAGGTTGGACCGCCAAGTGAGAGCCTTGCTCTCTCTCCGTTTTGTTGCCGCAGTTGCTGGCATATTCGCGCTGCTCTTTGTCGTGCAATCGATCACAGCAACAGATGAGGAAGAGCAAGTTGTCAGCGATGTTGCGGCAACTCCTGTTACTCGGGTGATCAACCTTGCTGAACGACTAGATGGTTCGACAACGAGATTTGCGGTCACTCCAGACGGAGTGTCGGCCTCGACAGCGACGTTCACGATCGAAGAGCAGCGCTCGGTCACGATTGTCGAAGGCACGCCAGGGGTAAACAACTGCAGCGTCGTTGAACGCTCTCAAGGTAACTGTGCGATCTTTGCCGACCTACTCGGTGAGGCTGTCGTCTGGTTCTCACTTCAGCCTGTCATCAACAACGAGTACGTGGTGATGCCAGCGGTGACGGGCTTTGAAAACGGATTGGCGATTCTTGAAAATGGGATGCGCCTTGCCCACGCTCCGGTGTTTACCCGACGATGCCCCGATGAGTATGTCTCGTTCACAGAAATGAGAACCGACGTAGGAACCGATTTTGTGATGTGGTGGTCGCTCGAAGATTCCGAACTCACCGACGCCGTGTGCACCACTGGCTGATCCTCTCAGCTGCAGCAAGACCCGAGAGAAACGCTCCCTCAACCCTCGGGCCGCCGAACGCATCGCCGGCAACGACAAGCTGGAATTCTTCTTCTGACCAGCATGGTGACGACCACGTCGCTCGAGGAGTGGCGAACCGCCACTTCTTCACCTGCTGCTCAACAATGTGTGCTGAGCCAAGAAATGGCGCAACGAGTTCTTCAAGAGCGTGCTCAATCTCGTGAGGTGCAGCATCCCAATAGCGTTCGCTCCACGCAGCCGAAGCATTCAACGTCATCGCAGGAACCTCTGAGATTCCCTTCACTGCATGATCAACGACGAACGCAATGTCATCAGAAGGTTCGTGACGTGCACCCGACCCGGTGAGTGCAGATGGGCGATCAAGCACTGCGAGAAGAGCGATGGTTCGGTCATGGTCAGCAGATGACAACTCACGTGGAAGCGTGCCAACAGCTTCAAAGACAAACGAAAACGACTGTGGAGTAGGAGCGGTGAGTACGAGAGTTGATGCGGTCACCGAACTCGCATCATCACAGGTGACCTGCCACTCGGTGTCCTCCCAGGCTGTAGCAAACACTCTGTGATCGACACGAACATCGAGACCGGTCGCAAGATCTTTTGCCAACGAGTTCATGCCGTTCACACCGATCCATCGCGCGTGCCCATCATCACGCTCAAAGCCGTGACACCAGACATCGGCAAGCCCACGATTCTGCCAATCAGAAAGCTGTGCGGCGAACGCGTCGGATCGGGCTGTCATGAACTGCGCCCCATGATCAAGGCGAGCGCCACCAATACGTCGGGTTGCTAACCGGCCACCAACAGAACGACCCTTATCGAACACGATGGTCGAGACACCCGATGCAGCGAGCTGTCGAGCGGTAACGAGCCCGGACATGCCTGCGCCAACGACGACGCAGTCAACCTCAGCCATATCAGCGGAGTTGGTGGGCGCGAAGGATGACTTCTCGTGCGAATGGGTCAAGTTTGCGACCCGTCAACTGCTCGGTGACGGTGATCGCCTCAGTGGCATCGTCAATAAGGCCGGCCCAACGGATGTAGCCACCCATCACGCCGACGACGCGATCTCCAAGCTCTTCTCCATGAACAAGAACTCGTTGCCCAGCACGAATGAGATCATCGAGCTCCCGGTACAGAGCCGACAGCCACGCATCGAGATTGTCGGTGCGCATTGGGCGGTGCCGGTAGGGCTGACCAAGCTCTTCATAGTTGTGAAGATTGTGCGGCGCCTGAATCATCGACACCACGTAATTGAAACCGTTTTCGCGAATCCAGATGATCTCTTCTTGACGGCGCACGCGGCGGTGACTCGAACCAAATCCGCCAGGACGCTCACAAATTGCCAGTTTGTCCTTCAAAATCCACGTGAAATTGCGCGGCTGAATGCCCAAGGCCCACTTGCCACGCAGTTTTGGCGGCATCATGCGGTTTCTTCAAAGGCGGTCATACGAGAGACCATCCTACTCGCCAGAGGTGGTTGGCGTAATAATCCGCAGACGACGATCTTTGCGTGCGACACGGATTCCTCCATCGATTTCACAGGCAATTGCGTCACCGCGGGCTACTCCGAGCACCCGCTGAATTGCCGCTGTGCTTGGTGGATATCCATCAAATGTCAACCACTGACGGAGGGCTCGCGCAGCAAGAACCGGATGTGCCTCGCACAGAGCGTTGGCGTCGGTTGGATCAATATGGGCGGCTAGTTCGTTGAGAAACTCAGCGTCATCACGCAATACATCAGCGGTGCGAGACAAGATGGGAACGACGTCGCGTTCAGCGATGTCGTTGAGGAGCGGAACTAGCTCGTGACGAACACGATTTCGCCACATTGAAGGGTCCGCGTTTGTTGGATCGAGCACCGGAGTAATGCCGACTTCATCACACAGCGCAACAGTTTCTTGCCGGCGAAGTCGAAGTATGGGATGTTGCGGGCTCGGAGTAATTGCCGACAAGCCGTCAGAGCCGGAACCTCTCATGAGGCGAATCAGAAGGGTTTCTGCTTGGTCGTCGAGCGTATGACCGGTGAGAGCACCGTCGGGCAGAACCGCTTGGCGGGCCCGACGCGCATGTGCCTCGAGATTGTGCGAAGCATCAACGCTGACATGGTGCACGATGCACTCGATTCCAAGCGAATCTGCAATCTCGACTGCTCGGCGGGCTTCATTGGCCGATGATGGCCTCAGCCCATGATCAACATGATGTGCTGTCACGGTTAACTCAGCAGCACGCGCTAACACCAACAACGCCGAAGAATCAGGACCGCCCGAAAATGCGCAATGAACAGCCGAACCCGCTGGCGGGAAAGTACAACGAGACAGGAGATCGGCGGTAAGAGTCAGAGTTCAGCGTCGCCTTGGCGACGGCCAAGAGGATGCTTGAGCGCAGTCACCGACTTGAGGTACCCAGCAACGAGACCGACTGCGGTCAGCACGCCCACGCCTGTGAGAATGACTCCGAGCCACCAGTGCCAGATATTCGCTGCAATCATGCTTCTACTCTAGCGATCTGAGGGGTCGCCAACAGTGCCGTCCCCATCAAAGTCTTCTTTTAGGCATGACTCAAGACGCATGAGAAGCCCGGGAGGAAGCTCATCGTTATTCACCTTGCGACGAATAGCGGCCTTGAGTTCAAGGTGAAATTCAAAGGCCTGTTGACAGTCGACGCAGCCATCAAGATGACCATGAATGTGCTCTTTGGCGTCACTCGACAACTCACCGTCAATGTACGGTTCAAGTTCTTCAAGCGTCTCTTTGCAATTAGCCATTAGTTCGAATCCTGGGAATCTTCAACAAGCCCACGAGCTTGTGCATATTCGTACAACTGTTTTTGCATCGCTTTTCTTCCCCGATGGAGCCGAGACATGACTGTTCCAACTGGAATATCGAGCATTTCAGCGATTTCTTTGTATGCAAAACCCTCGACATCAGCGAGAATCACGGGCAATTTGAACGTATCGGGAAGGTCTTCGACGGCCGATTTCACCTCGTCATCGGTCAAGAGATCAAGAAACTGATCCTCAGCTGAGAGCGTTGCCGCTGCATTCTCGAGAGAGGCCACTCGTTTGTAGAGGTAGAGATCTTCGACATCGGCAAGATCGGTTTCCATTGGGCGGCGCTGTTTCGAACGGTAGCGGTTGATGAATGCGTTCGTAAGAATTCGATACAGCCAGGCGCGAAGGTTGGTGCCCTCTTCGAAGGTCTCAAAACTTCGGTACCCGCGCATCATGGTTTCTTGCACGAGATCTTCAGCATCGGCCGCGTTTCGCGTCATGCGAAGCGCAGTGGAATACAACTGAGGTGCGTACTCCATTGCGCGTTCGGCGAAAGTCGAACGGTCTGCCACGACTAGGAATGTAGTCGGGGAGTCAGTCGGATCCGATGCCGCGAAGTTGCTCGCCAGCCGACTCAGTCGACAAGAACCACTCGTAGGTGCTCGCTAAACCGTCTGAAAGATCAACCGATGGTTCCCAACCCAAGGCCCGAAGACGTGAAATGTCGAGCAGCTTGCGGGGAGTGCCATCAGGCTTTGAGGTGTCCCAATTAATGACCGCTGACGGGTTCACAATCGACTGGATGGTTTCGGCAAGTTCTTTGATCGACAAGTCGACACCGGTCCCGACATTGATATGGGAATCTCCGTCGTAATTCTCAAGCAGGAACAAACAGGCGCTTGCAAGATCATCGACATGCAAGAACTCACGCATCGCTGAGCCGGTTCCCCACACTTCAACCTCGCCAGTGGACGTGCTGCGTGAATCATGGAACTTTCGCATCAACGCAGGAATGACATGACTCGATGTGAGATCAAAGTTGTCACCCGGACCATAGAGGTTGGTTGGCATCGCAGAAATGAAGTTGCACCCGTATTGACGCCGATAGGCCTGACACAACTTGATTCCGGCAATCTTTGCGATCGCGTACCACTCGTTCGTTTCTTCAAGCGGGCCGGTGAGCAATTGCTCCTCCGTAATCGGCTGTGTCGCATCACGGGGGTAGATGCATGAAGAACCGAGATACAGCAACTTCTCGACACCAGTCTCGTAGGCCGAGTGCACCACGGTGCCATGAATCATCATGTTGTCGTAAATGAATTCGGCAGGCCGCGTGCTATTCGCCAGGATTCCACCAACGGTGCCGGCTACCAGAAACACGTACCGCGGGCGGTTCACCTCAAACCAGTTACTGACCTCGCTCTGGCTGCGAAGGTCAAGCTGGTCACGAGTTGCCGTAAGGATGTTGGTGAAGCCCTCCCGCTCGAGATGACGTCCGATTGCAGAGCCGACAAGACCACGATGGCCGGCAATGTAGATCGGACTCGAACGATCAATTTGAGAGGAAATTGAGCCAGCCATGCCACCTTCGATGATAGGCGAGTAGCGACATCACTGCCGCAGAGCCTGGGATGAGAATCGAACTCACGACCTACGCATTACGAGTGCGTTGCTCTACCGACTGAGCTACCCAGGCAACGGGCGGGAGCCTAGCGAGCCGCGACCGTGTCAACCACCGGAGCGGTGCTGAACATTCAGAATTCGAGAAATTGACGCTGTTAGCGAGGGAGGGGGAGCGACCACATCAGGCGCTCGAGCGCAAGAGACGAGTTCGCATTTCGACCAAGAGCGGACGCTGTTTCTTGAATGGCATTCACCGCTCGAGCAGCGTCATCAGCGCTGAGTCGGCCAGCAATCATTGCATCTCGATATGAGGCGCTCAACACTGCCAGCCCGGCTCTTAGCTCATCGGTGACAAAACGTCGATGTTCACGCTTGTGCCGATCTTCGAGTTGTTTCTTGCCGCTTCCTCGACTGCCGTAGGTGTCGATGCGTTCTTGCAGTGCCGCTACTTCGTCAGCATGACGAGCTTTAAGTGGACCCGCCGCCTCATCGATCAGTGACTCGATGCGTTGCACAAGTTGTAGAGCGACAAACCCTGACCCGTCGAGAACATCGATGGCCCGAGCGAAGGTGTTGCGTCGCTCTGCGAGATCAGGATCGGTGGCAATGAGTCGAGCACGGTCAAGATCACCAAACGCTCCGGTTGATGCAAGTTCGGCTGCTTCAGGTTCAACACCTTCCTCGATGAGTCGCTGCGCAATCACCTCATCAGCGATCGCATGAAAATCGAGGCGCACACAGCGGGAGGCAATGGTGATGAGATTGTTGGGTAGTTGCTCGGCGACGATGATGAATCGAGTGCTTGCGGGTGGCTCCTCAATCGTCTTCAACAATTTTGCGGCTGCCGCCTCGGCAATGAGATGGAAGTCATGCAAGATCATCACCGTGAGGTCACCCTCTGTGGGGCTGAGCCACGACTGTTCGATGATCCATTGCGCCTGATCAACGCTGATCGAAGCACCTTCACGTTCGACCTCTCGGCAGTCGGGATGCTCGCCGGCCATCACAAGGCGTGCATCACGATTGCTCGGGTCATCACCGCCAGAAATCATCACAGCGGCAGCGGCGCGTGCGGCCTGTTCTTTTGTTGAGCCATGTGGCCCTACGAACAAATACGCGTGAACTGGATGATCAAGTGATGTTCTCAACTGCGAGACGGTGGAATCCTGTCCGATGACAGCAGACCAAACCGATTCCATCAGATTCCCAATCGCTCGCGAACAGCTCCGCGAATAGTTTCGGCGGTTTCGTCGGCTGGAGTAGAGGCATCGACGATGTACCAGCGAGCGGGATCAGCCGCTGCCATCTCGGCAAACCCCTCACGAACACGTCGGTGAAAATCCGCGCCGGCCTGCTCGATTCGGTCAAGTTCACGTTGATTCATTCGACGCTCAAGGGTCGCGTCATCGGTGACCAGCAAGATGACGAGATCTGGCCACGTCGAACCAATTGCCCATTCATTGATGCGACGAACTTCATCAACGGGCAGACCCCGCCCATAACCCTGATAGGCCAAGGTGGAGTAGACCGAGCGATCGCTGACCACATGCTCTCCTCGCTCTAACGCCGGTCGGACAACCTCGGCAAGATGCTGCGCTCGATCGGCAGCAACGATGAGGGTTTCTGCGTGATCATCGAGACCGATGGTGTCAACATTGTGAAGGATTGAGCGAAGTTGCTCGCCGATCGATGTCCCACCAGTTTCTCGGGTCAGGACCGCACCAATTGATTCGGCAAGTCGTCGGGCCTGCGTACTCTTTCCGCACGCCTCGGGCCCTTCGAACGCGATGTATACCGGCTCGGTCATTTCGCCTTCGGTGCAGCTTTTTTGGCGGCCGACTTCTTCGCAGCCGGCTTCCGTGCGCTTGACTTCTTTGCTGCTGTTTTCTTCGCCGCTGCCTTTTTTGCGGGGCGTTTCTTTGACGGGCCCTGTTCGCGGCGGATTGCGAGCAACTCAAACGCCCGTTCAGGTGAGATCTCCTCGATGCGGTCACCCTTGCCGATGGAGGCATTGGTTTCCCCATCGGTGACATACACGCCAAAGCGACCATCTTTGGCAACGACTGCGCGTCCTGATGTCGGGTCCTCTCCAAATTCGCGCAATGGACCTGCCGCTGCCATATTTCGCGCGCCGCCACGACGGAACACCTTTGGAAGTTCGTAAATCTTGATTGCCTCGTCAAGGGTGATCGTGAGCAGCCGTTCTTCAGAGTCGATTGAACGGAAGTCTTTGCCTTTCACGATGTACGGGCCATATCGACCATTTGCGGCCGAGATGACTTCGCCATCAGTCGGGTCAACTCCGACCTCGCGAGGCAACTGCAGAAGTTGTTTGGCTTCGTCGAGAGTGATGCGTTCGAGACTCATTGTTGAGAACAGGCTCGACATCTTTGGCTTCGCAAGACCAGGAGGCAGATTGTCGGCGTCACCCCACTGCACGTACGGGCCATAACGGCCGTTTTTAGCGAAGACAGGTAGGCCGTCAAGGGTGCCGATGGGCTCGTCGCTTTTTGGCAGAGAGAGCAGGCGAAGTGCCTCGTCAAGCGTTAACTCATCGGGGGCAAGATCGTCCGGAATGCTTGCGGTGTCCTCACCACGCTTGATGTACGGCCCGTATTTACCTGGCTTAGCAATGATCTCGTTGCCGTCAGGGTCGAGCCCGATTGGGAACGAGTTGATACTCGCCGCATCGATTTGATCGAGGTTTTCTTCAACGAGATGCTTTAGGCCAGGAAGGGTGTCACCACCAAAATAAAAACGGGTGAGCCAATCGGATTTCTCGCGGCGACCACCGGCAATCTCATCGAGATCCTCTTCAATTTTTGCGGTGAGTTCGTAATCAACGAGATCATCGAAATGATCTTCGAGAAGTCCGACGACTGCGAAGGCAGTCCATGTTGGAACCAGCGCCTGTCCCTTTTTCCAGACGTAGCCACGATCTTGGATCGTCTGGATGATCGATGCCCATGTCGAGGGTCGACCGATGCCGAGCTCTTCGAGTCGCTTGACCAGGCTCGCCTCGGTGAAGCGGGCAGGAGGATTGGTGTTGTGCCCTTCAGGAGTGCAGGACTCGACCGGAACAACGTCACCAACGGCGAGTGCAGGTAGCAACTCTTCTTTCTCGTTCTCGTTGTCTGCATCGCTGTCGAGATCAGCCAGCACCGCGCGGTGGCCCTCGAATTCAATGGTGGTTCCGCTTGCAGTGAATTCGCAATCAGTGTTTTCGTGACTCGAAACCGCTCCCAATCGAAGACTGAGCGTGGTGCCTCGTGCATCAGCCATCTGAGAGGCGAGAGTGCGCTGCCAAATCAATGTGTAGAGAGCAAGTTCTTGGCGATCAAGTTCGTTCGCGATTTCCCGAGGGCTTCGCATCGGAGTTGTTGGCCGGATTGCCTCGTGCGCTTCCTGCGCATTTTTTGACTTCGAAGTGTGACGTCGTGGCTGGTCAGAGAGAAACGCATCGCCGTACGTCGAACCGATGATGCTGCGAGTTTCCGAGAGCGCTTCATCAGAAAGGATCACGTTGTCGGTACGCATGTAGGTAATGAAGCCGCGTTCGTACAAGCCCTGAGCAGCACGCATGACCTGAGAAGACGACAGTCGAAGACGTCGGCCGCCTTCTTGTTGGAGCGTCGACGTCATGAACGGTGCCTTCGGCGACGACCGGTACGGCTTCGTGTCAACACTTCGAACCGACACCGTGGCATCGCGCAAACCTTCGGCCAGTGCGTGTGCCCTCACCTCATCAAGGGCTGCAACTTTGTCACTTGGTTTGCCATCGGCCCCAAAATCTTTGCCGGTAGCAACTTTCGTGCCGTCAACGGCAACAAGTCGAGCAGTGAATGCCGGCGATGTCGCAGCATTGAGATCAATCGACCAGTACCCGGCGGAGATGAACGCAATGCGCTCACGCTCGCGTTCAACGATGAGACGAATTGACGGGCTCTGGACACGCCCGGCGGAGAGGCCTCGGTTGACCTTGCGCCACAGGATCGGTGACACTTCGTAGCCGTAGAGCCGGTCGAGAATGCGTCGGGTCTCAGCGGCATCGACGAGGCCATCATCGATCTCTCGAGGATTGTCAACCGCATGGTCGATCGCGCTTCGGGTGATCTCGTGGAACACCATGCGCTTGACCGGAACCTTTGGCTTGAGGTGCTGCAACAGGTGCCAAGAAATTGCCTCACCCTCACGGTCTTCGTCGGTTGCGAGATACAGCTCGGAGGCATCCTTGAGCGCAGCACGCAACTCTTTCACCACTTGGCGACCACGATCGGTGAGTTCGTAGGTCGGCTTGAATCCATTGTCGACATCAACTGCGAGACCTTTTGACGGAAGGTCAGCAACATGGCCAACAGAGGCGCGCACGTCGAACTCGGAGCCCAAGAACTTCGAGATCGTCTTGGCCTTGGCAGGCGACTCGACGATGACGAGTGGGCGACCGTTTCCGGCGCTGGAGGAAGATTGTTTTGTAGCCATTGGTTCGGTGAGTGTGCCTCAACACAGCGATGCAGGCAACCGGAACGGTACCTAGTGTGGGGTCATGTCGTCACGTCTTGCGAAGACTGTCTGGGTTCTTGGAGACCAATTGAACCGGAATTTGGCGCATCTTCGCACCGCTCAGCCAGATGAAACGCGCGTGTTATTTGTCGTTTCGCTCTCAAAATTGAAGAGTGCCCCGTGGCATCAACAGCGACTCCACTTCATTCTCACTTCAATGAAACGATTCGCGAACAGCCTCGCAAACGATGGATTTTCAGTTGATTGGCGAGTTGCGGAGACCATGGGAGGAGGGCTTCAAACTCATGTCGATGAGTTCTCTCCTTCGGAAATTTCTGTGATGCAACCAATGAATCGAGCAGGTCAGCACCTCATAGATTCACTTGCTCGCACATTCCCTATCTCGGTGACTGCTTCGGACCAGTTTTTGTGCTCACGCGAACAATTCGCTGAATGGGCTTCGGAGAACACCCGAAAAGATGGGTCACTCCTTATGGAGGATTTTTATCGATGGCAGCGCCGCCGCCTCAACATCTTGATTGACCCGGATGGTGAGCCGGTTGGCGGCCGATGGAACTACGACGACGAAAATCGACTTCCTCCACCAAAAGGCAAACACGAATGGCCATCAATCGACCGTCGAGAACTCGATGAGGTCGACGCCGAAATCACTGAGTTCCTTGAGTCAGTTGATGGCCTCAACATGACGGGCGACCCACCGACGGGATTATGGGCCACAAATCATGACGGAGCACTTCAACAGCTCCAGCAATTCCTCAGCACCTCGATAGCGAATTTTGGGCCTTACGAAGATGCGATTGTGGTTGACGAGCCCTACCTCAACCACTCACTTCTCAGCCCGTATCTCAACATTGGGTTGTTACACCCTCGTGAGGTGGTTGATGCTGTTGCGGAACTTGGTGATGAGATACCACTTAACTCAAAAGAGGGATTCATTCGTCAAGTCATTGGATGGCGTGAGTATGTCCATGGCCTCTACTGGTGGTTTGGACCCGACTACGCAAGCGAGAACTACTTCGATGATGACGCACCGGTTCCGCCGGCGTTTACTGGCGGGGCTACCGAGATGAACTGTGTTGCGCATGTTGCGAAGTGGGTGGAACGTGATGCATGGACCCATCACATTCCTCGGCTGATGGTGCTCGCAAATTTGGCAACCCTTGCTGGGATTGATCCATCGAAAATGATGCGCTGGATGTGGGCGTCATTTATTGACGGTGCCGAATGGGTCATGGCTCCGAATGTGATCGGCATGGGCATGTACGCCGATGGTGGGCGGATGAGCACGAAGCCATACGTATCCGGCGGTAACTATCTGTCGAAGATGACCAATTTTTGTAGTGATTGCGCATTTGATCGAAAAGCTCGAACAGGTGACAAGGCGTGTCCCTTCACCACCCTCTACTGGGATTTCCTCGATCGAAATCGAGATGCTCTTCGATCAAATCATCGGATGGCGCGCGTCTACGCCAATCTCGACCGGCTTGCGGACCTCGACCAGGTTCGTGAGCGCGCCGTTGAGGTGCGTGGACGATTGATCGCAGGAACGATCTAACAGCGATACCGTTCGCGGTGATGCCTGATGTGTTGCTCGGCTGGGACGAGCATCTTGATGCCGCTTGGCACGAGATAGGACAACCTGTCGCGCACGGCACTCCGGGCCGGGTCAGCCGAATCGACCGTGGATGGAGCACCATCCTTCGACACGCCACAGATACCGATCCATTGCGGGTAAGAAATATCGGTGCTGATGTCGCCGTCGGTGATTGGGTCGTAGTCGATAATGAGATTGAACGTGTTGCTCACGTGCTCGAACGGCGCTCAGCGTTTATTCGTCGGGCTTCTCATGAGGGTGATCGGGCTGAGGCTGACGTGCTTGCAGCCAACATTGATGTTGTCTTTCTCATTCATGCGTTGACGGCACCTCCGAACCAGAGGCGACTTGAACGTGAGCTCGTGCTCGCATTTGACTCTGGTGCGCAACCACACATTGTGCTGACCAAGTCCGATGTCGCCGAGGATATCGATGCCACGGTTGCCGAGCTGCGAGCTGTTGCGGCGGGAGTACCAGTTCACATTGCAAGTGGGGTGACCGGAGTTGGTCTTGAACCGATTCGCGCTGCTTCTGAAGGTGGTCGCACGCTGGCGTTCTTCGGCGCCTCCGGAGTTGGAAAGTCCACGTTGGTGAACGCGCTCATTGGCCGTCAAGAGATGGCAACTTCGGCGGTGCGAGAACATGACCAACGTGGCCGTCATACAACTGTTGCCACGCAGCTTCTTCCGCTTCCAGAAGGCGGATGGTTGATTGACACGCCAGGTTTTCGCGCGGTGAGTCTGTGGTTGTCAGGCCGCGGAATCGAGCGTGCGTTTGTTGATGTGTTTGACCTCATGGACGACTGCCGGTTCAGAGACTGCAAACACGATCAAGAACCAGGGTGCGCAGTTCAGGCAGCGATTGCTGCTGGTGAACTTGATTCTCTGCGATTCGCAAGCCTTCGACGCCTTGTCGCTGAGGAAGCCGCTCTTGAAGAAGAGCAGGCCCGTCGCGAGCGCATTGCGGATCGACGAAAGGGCGGGAGAGAGCCACTCGACGATCCCGATGGGGATGAACTGACATGAGATGACTACTGTCATCTCTATGACAGCTTTGCCATCAACAGTAGACATGTATGACCTGCGGATGTCTGAAAGTGCACGTCCGCTGTACGAAAAAGTTAAGAAGTTCATCGCTGAAGAGATCGAGCCAAAGACGGCCGAATTCTTCCGCCTTGGTGAGGGACGCGAGGACCACTGGGGATACGGCGAGGGCCAACTCGAACTACTCGATTCGATTAAGGCCAAGGCGAAGGAAGTCGGGCTCTGGAACTTCTTCCTCCCAGATGCCGAAACCGGTGAAGGCCTCTCCAACCTCGACTACGCCTACATCGCAGTTGAGTTGGGTAAGAACCCGATCGCATCAGAATGTCTGAACTGTTCAGCGCCAGACACCGGCAACATGGAAGTGCTTGAGCGTGTCGGCACACCTGAGCAGAAAGAGCAGTGGCTCAAGCCTCTCCTTAATGGCGAGATTCGTTCGGCATACATCATGACCGAGCCTGATATGCCGTCCTCTGACGCCAAGCAGCTCGCATGCCGCGCCATTCGCGACGGTGATGAGTATGTGATTACCGGCGAAAAGTACTGGTCATCTGGCGCTGGCGACCCACGATGCAAGATCATGATCGTCATGGTGCAGACCGACCCAGACGGTCCGGTGCACCGTCGTCAGTCACAGATTCTTGTTCCACGTGACACTCCAGGTGTTGAGATTCGTGGGTCAATGCACGTGTTCGGTGAGGACGATGCTCCACACGGTCACATGCATATTCGCTTCAACAACGTCCGCGTCCCTGCTTCAAACATGTTGTGGGGAGAGGGCAAGGGATTCGAAATCTCACAGCTCCGCCTCGGACCAGGTCGTATTCACCACTGCATGCGCTCGGTAGGTGCAGCAGAAAAGGCACTTGAACTCATGGTGAAGCGCGGCATCACCCGCGAGGCGTTCGGCAAGCGCATTGCGAACCTCGGCAAGAACCCAGAGGTGATCGCAAAGGCTCGTATTGAAATCGAGTCAATGCGCCGCATGGTGTTGACCGCTGCCAAAGCAATGGACGAGCTTGGAAACGCTGAAGCCCGTGTGTGGGTGAGCGCAGTCAAGGCAATGGTGCCAATTCGCACCTGCCAAATCGTTGACGAAGCGATCCAGATTCACGGCGGTACGGGTGTTTCTCAATGGACACCACTTGCCCGGATGTACGCAAGTCAGCGCACGCTGCGTCTTGCTGACGGCCCGGACGAAGTGCATTGGTTTGTTGTCGGTCGCTCAGAGATTGCCTCCATGGAAGAAGCAGCTCGCGACTACAACCCGAAAGAAACCTTCTACGCAGAGAAGGGTTCCGATAACTCGGGCGTCTTCTCCGGTCCCTGATCCGGAAGTACCCAACCGGTTTCTCCTCTGGTCCACTGTCGAACACTGCATACTGCGGTGATTGGCAGTGGACCATATATGTGAGGGAATAGTTCTGAAACACCTGGAGCGGGTGGCTCTTCAACAATCTCTGATTCGACGCGTTCAGGATCAACTTCGAGAAGTAGCAGCTCACTCAAATCTGCATAGAACCGTTGAGCGACGCCCTCAATTTGTTCGGGCTTGGAGCAGTGGATGTATCCCACTTCTTCGAGCGTCAGTCCGCGAGTGCTGACTAGGTATGACCCCGAGGGTTGAGCATCTCGCCAGTCGTCTTGGAGCGCAATGTGCCAGATCATGTGTGGTGTGAATCCTTCCGAGCTGTCATCGGCTGTAGTTAATCACGGTGGCTCCAGCGGCATCGTGACGCTGGCAGTGAGGTCATTCATACCAACTGCCCGTAAGACGGTTGAAATTTCTCGACGCACCAAGACCGTGACCCGTGGACTGTCGATGGCAACGTTGACGGTGTCTGATCCGTATGACCGCACAACTCGGTGCGCAGCTTGGTAGGGATCTGCAGACCGTGCTGCTGCGAGGGCAGCCTCACGCGCAATAGCGGTGATGTCGATCTGGTGTTGCACAGCCACGACGGAATTGATGCCGAGCACCCCGATCGCTGCGAGCACGAGAAGTCCGAAGGCAAACTCCACCGTTGATTGACCACCATCACGCTTGCTCAATCGCGGCTCTGATCACTCGACCAAATAGACGACTGATGAGTTCCTCACCGGACCCACTCGTTGCCCAACCAATGACCAGTAGACCGATAAATGCAGCGGCAAGTAGCACGAGAGCGTATTCAGTGGTGGCTTGACCTTCGTCGTGTGTATTGCGCATAAATTCTCCAACTCAAATAGATGAGATAGGGCTGGTTGAGAGTCCAGCGAGTGAACTTGCCAGAGGTGGCACGATTGCGAGGCATACAAATGCTGGAAGTGAGCAGCCAACCAATGGACCGGCGAGGCGTACGGGAAGCGTCTTTACGTACTGTGCCTCAGTACGTTCTCGTGCGGTGTCGATTTCAGTGACGAGATCACTGAGTACCTGAGACATTGGGTTTCCATTGCGTTGCCCTTCGATGATTGGCACCACAATTCGCTGGTCTGCTTCTTTCAGATGTTGGCCGAACGCCTCGAGGGCATCGGCGAGTAGCGCACCTTGATTCAACTCCCACACCAACTGTTGGAACATCGGTTGAACAGTTGCAGGTGCGGTTGATGAGACATCGATAAGGGCTGTTCGAAGTGGCACACCTGCCATCACGACGAGAGCGATTTCTTCCAAAGTGTCGGTCAACTCTTGAGAGGTTTGAGTGCGCCGCTGGCGATGAGATGGTGAGATGACGGAGCGCATCGTGCGACGTCCGCATTCATTAAACAGAAGGCCAATGATTAGAAGCCCAATGCCGAACCTTGTCTGCATGAAACTGCGGATGTCCGATGATGTAGCGACCAGCAAGACAAGTACGGCGATCGGAAGTGCCGTCAGCGATCGTGCAGACAGTTGGGCCGGTGCTGAATGAAGTTCTCTGTCATGTCGTAGTTGCTCTCTCGCTCGAAGTCGATCAGCGGTGCGTTCGAAAGCTGCGCCACCAGGGATGCCGAAGACCAGCACTGAGTGCGTGACCCATAGCAGTAGTCGCTCATCTTCGGAACGAGTTGACATGAGTGCACGGTGAACTCTGTTGACTGTCGTTCCGTCGCGAGGTAACTCAATTGGAAAGGTGCTGTTGATGACGTCGCCGATAGGGGATCCAGCACGGAGTTGTCGAGCGGTCTGTGTTGACCATTGTGAAAGTGATGTATTCGGTTGCTTGTGAGACTTGGTATTGCGAGTGGCTCTGATGACTCGTGAAGGTGGTGTGCTGTCGATTGCCGAACGGATACCGGTCGCTCCGACGATCGAGGCCAATGCGTCAATGATGGCGCTACGCATGACGTTGTGCCCTTGATTGGAGTGAACCATTCACCTCTCCAGACAAGACGATGGGGATGAGTCCATCGGCGGTTGGCTGCATGATGTCGGTGACAACGCGATTCCCCTGCGGGGTTTTCTGCACTTGGATAATTGCGTCAATTGATCTGTGTAACTGATCGACGATCGACCGTTCCGGCCAGTTTGGTGAATGCTGAAGCATCAGTTGGCTGAGCCGGTGCACGGCATCTGCTGGGCTATTCGCGTGACAGGTCGACATCGACCCGTCATGGCCGGTGTTCATTGCGTGGATAAGTGTGACAACCTCAGCACCTCGTACCTCGCCGACCACGATGCGGTCGGGGCGAAGGCGAAGAGCGGTCACGAGCAAGTCATGAAGAGTGATCTCACCCGACCCGTCGGTTGATCGTTGGCGAGCTTCGAGGTGAACAATGTGGCCCATGCTCTCGCCCTGTTGGGGCTGGAGCTCGCAGGTGTCTTCAATGGCGACGATTCGATCACCGTTGGCCAATGCATTCGTCAGCAACGTTGAGAGAAATGTTGTTTTACCCGAACTCGTCGGACCACTCACGATGATGTTGTGGCGCTCGTCGACAAGTTCGTGAATGAGCTGCGAAACAGGTGCATCTGCGAAGGCCGTGATTTCTCGGCGCTGTTGGCGATGCCGACGAATTGAGAGCTCGATTCCATCGACTGCGATTGGTGGAATGACAGCACAAAGCCGAGAACCGTCCCTCAGTCGGGCATCAACCATTGGCGTGAGGCGGTCAAGGTGACGACCGGCCTCCGAAAGGTTGTGCTCCAAGAAATATTGCAGTTCGGTTGGTTCAACTACCCCGCATCGCGACAGCAGGCCATCGCGGTCTGTCCAGACTTCTTCACCTCGATGGACGATGACTTCGTCGACAGCGTCATCATTGAGCGAAGCCGTGAATACTGAATTCGTGAATACTGAATTGTGGTGAAACACTGCACCGTGATTGTGACCTGACTCATGGTCTCGACGCGATGCGTGATCGAGGCTCACAATCGAGAGAGAGGGTCAAGCGATCGGGGTGGGCGAACCGACAGCAGTCCTGCATCAACTGCCCTTGCTACTCGTGGGTCGCAAGGAATTTGTGCAATCACTGGGGTGTCGAGACAACTTGCGACATCGTGTGCGGACAGTGCTCGACCAGGCTCATCAATCAAAATGATTCCGTCAGGGTTGAAGTGGGAGGTCAGGCGGGCCCGTCGCAATGCGAGGTAGCAGGGCCGCAACACAATCAGCCGCTGATCAGCATGTTGCAGCAACGGCATCGGAATGTCGTCTGGAGATGTCACCGTCCCAGCATCGATGGTGTAAGAGCCGTTACGTTCAAAGTGAAGTGCACATTCATGCCACCGCTGCGGTGGCACGGTGACGGCAGTTCCGCGCCGGATCAACGAATGTTGTTCGTTAATTGGAGTCGCTAGCTGGTGTAGGTCGGTCGTTGCGGTGTCATCAGCGAGAGCATCGCGAATTCCACGACCACCATCGTCAAGGCCGAGTACCGCAGGCAGGTCACCGGCGAGATCGACGAGTGTGTGTGGTTCTTGATGTCGTAATGCAATGGCCGATGCAACGACGGTGGTGCCACTGCCACCCTTCGGTGACCAACAGACGGTGTACATATTCCTCCACGAAGACAGAGTGGAGAGAAGGTCGGAGATGCAAGCGTATGACCAAGACGTTGGCCAGACGACGGAGACTCAGGTTGTCTTGCGAAGGTTTTCTACGAACGCGTCTTCTGTCCGACGGATTGAGCGATCGGTGGTTCCAGATGAGTGTGGTGAGATGAGTACCCGAGGTATTGACCACAAAGGACTCTCCTCGGGAAGTGGCTCCACCGCGAACACATCGAGACCGGCACCACCGAGATGGCCTGACTCGAGGTGAGCAATCATTGCCTCCTCATCGACGCAGTTGCCACGCCCCACATTGATGACGATTGCCCCCTTTGGCATCATCGAAAATTCACGCTCGCCAATCGAGTGGTGAGTCTCATCGGTTAGCGGCATGCACAACACGATGACATCAGACGAGGCCAAGACCTCATCGCGACGAGAATCAGGCCACGTCTCACAAGGTTCGTCCCCTCGGGGAGTGCGACGGACACCAATGACCTCTGCACCGGTCACAGAGACAAGTTTTGCGACTTCGGCTCCGATCGACCCCATGCCGATAATGCCGACACGCAAATCTCCAACGTCAACCGTCGAACGAACTTCCCATGCTCGACGCTGCTGGGCATCAAGTAACTCGGGAAGCCCCCGAACCAACGCAAGCAACATCATCATGACGGTCTGAGCAATAGAAGGCGCCGACCCGCCCGGCGTGAATAACACCTCGACACCACGATCTTGAAACTTCGCAAACACTGGGTGATCGCCACCAGCGGAGGCGCTTTGTAGCCAACGCAGATTGGGAGCAGCAAGACAGGCCTTGAGAAACGGCGTACTTCGATCAGGCCAACAGTCAGCAGAAAAGAATGCATGGGTGATGCTATTGAGCTCATCCTCAGAGAGTTCAACCCCATCGACCAATTCGAGAATCTGAAGATCCGGCGAAATCGATGCGACCCGCTCACGAAGATTTGCCGCTGCCGTATCTGTCATGAGCAACACATCGCCCATTACACGCCTCCTACTCGTCGATCGACGCCCTGCCAATACGGTTCACGCAGAGTACGTCGCTGGACCTTACCGACCGGGCTTTTTGGAAGTGGCTCAGTCCGGAATTCAACAACGCCAGGCTTTTTATACGAGCCCAACTGATCAACGCAGAGTTGAACAACTTCGTTTCGTAAGGCGTCATGGTCAGCATCACCTTCGGCGATGACGCACACCGCAGCTGGCGTCTCTCCCCACCGCTCATCAGGAACTGCGAAAACAGCGACTTCAATGACCGCAGGATGCTCGGCGATCGTGTTCTCAAGTTCGGCAGGCCAAATGTTGTAGCCGCCCGAGATGATCATGTCGTCTTTTCGATCAAGAACGTAGAGATAACCATTTTCGTCAAGGCGCCCGATGTCGCCTGTGAGCACGAAACCATCACTGGTAATGCGTTCTGCAGTTGCCTCAGGGTTTTCCCAAAAGCCAGTCATCTGGCCATCGCATCGGATCGCAATCTCTCCCTCTTCGCCGATTGGAAGACTCACCAAAGAATCTTCGGGATCACGAATTTCAAGCAACGCAAACGGCAAGGCACGGCCGGTTGATCGCAACGGGTTTGATCCCGGAACCTCCGAGAACCATTCATCAGGACCCATCATGCACACCGGAACCGCCTCGGTCTGGCCGTAACCCTGGAACAGCACTGGGCCAAATACCTCACGGCCGAGAAGTGCTGTTTCATCGGCAATCGGAGATCCACCAATCTGGAGTACGCGCAGTGCCGACCAGTCACGTGAACGAGCACTTGGTTCCCGCGCCAGAGCATTCAACATTGCCGGAACCGCAAACATGTACGAAATCCGCTCGCGTTCCATCACCTCAAGGGTTTCGGCTGGATCAAAATGATCGAGCATCACGTTGGTGCCACCACTCAGCCATGTTGGGGTGTAGAGATATCCCGAACCATGTGAAATCGGGCCAACGTGCAGGCAACGGTCGCCGGCCTCCATCGGCGGGAAGTTGTAGAACCAATCTCGACCAGCAGCGAGCCACGAACGATGGCTATACGCCACACCTTTCGATTTTCCGGTTGTGCCGCCAGTGTGACGAATGATGTACCAGTCATCAGGTTGTATGGCGACGTTCGGATCTACGTCAGAAAAGCTCGCGAGCCATGATTCATAATCGTCACCACGGACGATCACGTGTTCAAGATCTGGTAACTGCTCACGAACAGCATCAATTTCGTCCAGGTAGTGACCGGCAACAACTACTGCCCGGCAACCGGTGTGACTCAGCATGTGGTGGTGGCTGTCAATGCTGTTTCGGGCGTAAAGCGGAACTCGAACAAATCCACCAGCTGCTGCACCAGCGAAGAAATCTTGAGCTCCGATCGAGTTGTCCTCAAGAACGCCGATTCGATCGCCGGGATGAAGGCCCAGTTCTAAAAGTGCGTTTGCCATACGAACACCGCGTGTCCACGCATCTGCAAACGTGAGTTGCTCCGATGTTGTGCCGTCGGTGTAGATGATGGCAGTTCGATGTGAGTTGAGGTGCGCCGCTTGGCGCATCAGGCTTCGTACGTCCATCACTCGAATGTAGGTGGCAGGGTCTTGACGGATCCCACCGAGCCCGAAGCGTTGTGATGTTTATGCAGTGAATCCGTCGAGTCGCGCAAGCACTTGCAACATGACTTCGTCAGCACCGCCCCCGATTGATGACAGTCGGTTGTCGCGGAAGAATCGTGCCGTCCACGTTTCTTCCACGTAACCCATTCCTCCGTGATATTGCAGGCAGGTGTCAGCAACCTTGCGGATCAGCCGGCCAGCAGTGAGCTTCGCAATGGTTGCCTCGCGGGTGGTGTCAACACCTTGCTGGTACTTCTCTGCAATCGAGTAGTTGTAGCTGCGCAGCAGATCAAGTTCTGCCGAGAGTTCAGCGAGGTTGTACTGCAGGTGCTGATTTGCAAGCAACGGCTTTCCGAAGGCATGACGTTCACGTAGGTACTGAGCGGTGCGCTCCAATGCCAACTCACATGCGCCGACTGTTGAGTACGCAGCCCACATCCGCTCCACGACGAACTGTGCCATCTGTTGCTGAAACCCACGACCAATTTCACCGATGGTGTTACTTACTGGAACGCGGCAGTCATCGAATGAGAGCAAGCCGGTGTCTGATGCACGCATGCCAAGTTTGTCGAGCTTCTTTGACACCGAAAATCCTTCGGTATCTGTGGGCACGATGATCTGGCTCATCCCGCTGTAACCGCCATCATCTGATGTTCGTGCCAGCAGACAGAGCCAGTCAGCCTGCAGTGAGTTCGTGATCCACATCTTTGAGCCATTGATAACCCATTGGTCACCATCTCTCACGGCGCGGGTTCTCAACCCGGCGACGTCCGAGCCAGCATCAGGTTCACTGACAGCGATCGAGCACACGTTCGTGCCCTCGAGCGCCGGTTTCAAAAACTTTGCCTTCTGTTCGGCTGAACCAAACTTCGCGAGCGACGGTGTGGCCATATCAACCTGAACACCAAGCGCCATGGGCAACGAACCGTGATCACAGCGGCCAAACTCCTCAGCCAAAATCACTGTGAATAGATGATCAGCGCCTTGGCCACCGAATTCGGGTTCGTATTCGAGGCCGAGAAAGCCGAGCGATCCCATTTTCGAAAAGATGTCACGAAGAGGCATCATCTCGGCCTCTTCCCATTCTGGAATTCGAGGATTTACCTCTTGCTCAACGAATGATCTGACAACTGAACGGAACTCTTCATGTTCTGCAGTGAAGTTCATGTCGTAGACGCTACGCGCCCGGCTCGCTCAGACTCATATCGAGTCGCGTAGTTTGCAGACATGACCATTCAGCATCAGCAGCGAGCAATCGACCTCGGCATTGTTATTCAAGACTCAGAACGTTCACTTGCGTTTTACCGTGATCTTCTCGGAATGAACCACGAAGGCGACATGCCGATGCCGATTGGCGGTGGCGGAACGATGCATCGTCTCCGCTGCGGTGATTCGCTGATCAAGTTGGTCTGCTTCGACGCAACCCCCGAGGCCCGACCTGGGAGCGGAGGAATTGAAGGTGGAACCGGTTATCGGTACTTCACCATTCACATGGAAAACATCCACGACGTCGTTGCAGCATGCGAAGCAGCGGATGTGAAAGTGGTGACACCAGTGGTTGAACTACGACCCGGGGTCACCATCGCAATCGTGCGCGACCCAGATGGGAACCTCGTCGAATTCCTTCAGATGGGATGAGTCAGCCGGTGTCACCCAACGGCGGGTGGCACCAGTTCATTCGGCCAACGCGTTGAGCGATGCCTATACGGCGAGGAGGTCGCGGGCGCCAGTATCGCTTGATGGGTGACGCAACTTCGACATGGCGCGTGCCTCAATCTGGCGGATGCGCTCACGGGTGAGATTGAAATGCTCGCCAACCTCTTCAAGGGTGCGAGGCTCACCTCGGTCGAGGCCAAAACGAAGTTTCAGAATCTCACTCTCGCGCTCATCGAGCGGAGCAAGCAGACGCGAGATTTCCTCTGGAAGCAACGCAGTTGCTGCAACCTCAAAAGGTGATTCAGCAGCACGGTCTTCGACGACATCGCCAAGCTCGGCATCTCCATCTTCGCGAAGTGGCTCTGAGAGCGACAGGGGCTCGGCAGCGAAGCGAAGTGCTTCGGTGACCTTGTCTTCTGGCATCTCGACCTCTTGGGCGAGTTCAGCCAACGTTGCTGGACGACCATATTTCAACTCGAGACGAGTGCGTGCTTTCTGCAGACGGGCGAGGGTGTCGCCTGCATGAACTGGTAGGCGGATTGTTCGACCGGTATTTGCGATACCGCGCGTAATTGCCTGGCGAATCCACCAGGTGGCGTAGGTCGAGAATTTGAAGCCTTTACGCCAGTCGAACTTCTCGACAGCGTGCATAAGACCAAGGTTGCCTTCTTGAATCAAGTCGAGGAGTGGCAGACCAGATGCTTGGTATTTCTTCGCAATCGATACCACGAGACGCAGGTTTGATTGCACGAATTGACGCTCTGCTTCTTCACCACGGCGAGCGGTTCGACGCAACTCACGCTTCTTGTGTGTTGTGAGATCTTTTCCACCGGCTTCAAGGGCTTCGAGGGCTTCTTTTCCGGCCTCGATTTCCTTTGCGAGACGAACTTCATCGTCCTTCGTGAGCAGGACGTACTGCCCGATGTCGGTGAGATAAAGACGGACGAGATCCTCGTCGTCTCTGTCAACTCGTTCCTTCGCCATTACGGCTCCCTTTGCGGTGGAAAATCGGTGGATGAGACAACTGTCACGATACCGAGGTAGAGGCCGACACCCACCGAAAAATGTGAGGTAACATAGTTGTAATTCGATTCGCAATCCCTTGGAGGTAGATGATGTCGAACCCAGTTCTCAACGAGCGAACCCTCGCAAAGTGGGCAGCCCCAGAGGCATCCCAGCGCTCTGGAATCAGCGACGGCCCGATCTCTGATTGGGCTCCACCACCCGCCCCAGGCGAGACGATGACCGTTCGAGGCAGCGTGAGTGCAACTGCAGTGCTGCTCGTGTTGTTGCTGGTCTCAGCAACGTATGGCTGGTATCAGACAGGTTCGCCGGTCGTCGGTGCTCAGGGCACCGTGCAGTACGGCATCCCGCCCCTTGCAATGGTCGGCGTGTTTGTTGGGCTTGGTCTCGCATTTCTCATGGCGTTTAAGCCGCATCTTGCTCGTTTTGTGGCGCCGGTGTATGCCCTTGCGCAGGGTGTGTTCGTCGGATCCGTATCGCGAGCATTCGAAGAGTTCTATGACGGCATTGTCATTCAGGCAGCTGGTGCCACGCTCGCAGTTACTGCGGTCATGTTGGGTCTGTACCTCACCGGTGTGATCCGAGTAACTGACCGCTTCCGAAAAATTGTGATTTCTGCAACCCTCGGCGTGATGGTGTTTTACATGATCTCGTGGGTGGTGTCGCTGTTCGGAGGGAATGTCTCGTTTCTCGCAAGTTCAAGCTTGATGTCAATTGGTTTCAGCGTGATCGTCGCGGGTCTCGCAGCGATGAACCTCGCACTTGACTTTGACTTCATCGAACGAGGATCTCAGGCTGGGCTACCAAAGCATTTTGAGTGGTTTGCAGCGTTCGGTCTTCTCGTCACGCTCGTGTGGCTGTACCTCGAATTGCTGAGGTTGCTTGCCAAAATGCGTGAGCGGTGAACGAACGAGTCGTTGAAGCTGCTGCTGTAGGGGCGGCTGGTGCAGCTCTAGGCGCTGGGGCTGGTGCCCTGGTAGGACTCGCCGGCCCAGCTGCCGCAGTTGCTGCTACTAACGGAGTTATCTCAGGATTTCGCAAGACGTACGATTGGCGTAAGCAATCAGGTCGACTGGCATTCGTCCTCGACTCGTCTTGGGCGCTCATCACCACCGCCGCGGGGCTCATTTCACAACTTATTGGTCTTGTGACTCGAAGTCGGTTCGACGAAGAATTGAGCAAACGATCGAATCGTCACGTGTACGAACGCGGCTTTGTTGTTCGCCGAAACTTTGCAGTCACCGTTGGCAATGTGGTGTCAGGGGCGGGTGATACTCGCAATGAACATCGTCGTCATCTTGTTACTGACCATGAGGATGTTCACATCTGGCAGGCGCGAGTACTCGGGCCGCTGTTTCCTGTGATGTATCTCGGATGGATGATCGTGATGACTCCGTTTGCGGTGACGGGTTGGGCTCGTGGTCGGCTATCTGGTGACCGCTCAACATCCCTGTGGGCGGCGGTAGACCGATGCGCCTATTGGCAGAACCCGCTCGAGCGGCAGGCGTATCTCAGAGCGAGTCAAGCCAGCGAAGCACGATCCGGTTGAACTCATCTGGGGCTTCTTGTTGCACCCAGTGACCAATACCTTCAATGAGCTCTGTTGCTTGATGGTTGGGTAGGTCTGCATTCATCCGGGCGAGGTATTCAGGCCGCCCCAGGATGACCGGGTCAAGATCGCCGGCAATGAAGAATGTCGGCATCGTGAGTGGCTCTGCACCAATCGAATCGAATATGTCGAAGTTCGCGTCAAGGTTGCGATACCAGTTGATTGGTCCAGTGAACCCACTCGTTGTGAACTGCTTCGTATATAGGTCGAGGTCGGCTTGGGTCATCCAGGGTGGGCATCCTTCAATGCGTCCACCAATCATGTGCTCGAAATAGTCGGTGAGACGGGTCCCCTCAGCAGGAAGTGGCCCTCCCACCAGAGACCGCATGCCGTCACCAGATGCCATATGAGCAATTGACAGCAAGAAACGTTCTGGATCGGCGTTGAGTTCTTCGTCGGCGATTCCTGGAGTTTGGAAATAGAGAATGTAGAAGAAGTTGTCGCCGTGAGCTGCCTTCAAACTTTCAGTTGGGTGAACTGGCCAAGGGGTGTAGGGAACGCTCGCAGCGATGAGGGCCCGACAGCGCGATGGGTGACGTTGCCCAACGTGCCATGTCACGATCGCGCCCCAGTCGTGACCGATGATGACCGCGTCGTCGGCGTTGATGTCGTCAAGAAGAGCGACGACGTCATCGGCAAGAATGTCGCCCCGGTAGGCCGAAAGTTCTGGTGGGGCGCTCGAACTCGCATATCCACGTTGGTCTGGTACCAACACTCGCCAGCCCGCATCGACGAGTGGCGACACCTGGTGACGCCATGAATGTGATGATTCCGGAAATCCGTGCAGCAGCACTGCAACGCCACGCGCACCGGAGCCTTCGTCAATGACGTTGAGTTCGATGCCGTTTGCAACTTCAACTCGTCGAACTGTCACAGTTTTACTCCAATTCGGCGAGCATCGTCAGCGAGTAAATCAATTTCAAATATGAGTCGCTGACACATCCGGTGAGTGGACGGATCAAGATCAGGGTTCGTGGCGGCGTCAAGTGCCGTCACCTCAGCACGAAGGGAAGCGACGTACTCACTGATGTCGGCATATTCACGTTGGGGTGGAGAAATTCCATCGGTCGGAATTGATGGAAGGCGTGATTCCCACAACGCCGCGATGTTGTCGAGGGCGTGGGTTCCAAGCACGGCAAAGCGTTGAGCAGCACCTGGCTCAAGCGATAGAGCGTCGGCAGCGAGTCGATCTGACCAAGACTGTGCTTCTGAGATGCCCAGTTGGCATTGGGCATGAAGATGAATGATGTCGGTCACGGCTGACGTCGAGCAGTCGGGTCAGCTGCGAGCACTTCTCCGGGCAATTCTTCGCCGGTGACTTCATCTGTCCAATACGTGCCTTCGCTCAGGCGGCTGAGGGCGGTGGCCACGTTGTCAAGGTCAGTGGCAACCTGGTCAATGTCAAGGTCATTCGATGGTGTCACTGCTTCGTTACTCACGAACGTAGAGGTTAGCCAGCACGGCTACGTAGGGCGCGGCGACGGCGCGCAAGCACCACCCACGCAATGAACATTCCTGCGGCTGTGATCCACACAACGAGCAACACTCCGAGGACGGTGGAGATTCGACTTGTCAATGTTGTCGGATTATCAGTCGTCTGCGAAGTGGTCATTTCGAGTGACGTAGTCGAGCCGTCGAGGGGGGCACTCCAGACTTCGATGCGCTCTCCACCATCTGCAGAGGTGTCAGGCATTGCGATCGAGATATCGAACGACATGACATCAGCCGGTGAGCGGCCTTCCAGCAGATCCCCGAACGGTGCCCCACCTAGAAGAGCATTGAGTTCAGCATCCGAGAAGTCATCGAAGCCGTTTGTGAGACCAAGTGTCGCTGAAACCGAATTGTCAGCGGCGGTTACTCGATCGGCAGTATCCCGTGTGAGATCTCGGCGAACAGCGACATCACGAAGCGGTGCGCCAATCGAGTTGAGAATGTCGGCGAGCTCCTCGGCATTCGCAAAATTGTGGGTGAGCGTCACCACCACACCGCCGTCCGCGGTTGGTGATGGGCCATCGGCGAGCCATCCGGATTCGAGGAGATCATCAACGAGGACTCGAGAAGCGATTGATGGCGCTGCCGTGACGAGTTCTTCGTCTGCAACAACACGAACGCTGACCGAACCAGAACCATTCGCCGACATCGACACAGCAACGTCAACATCGAGTTGACACGAAGCGAGCACGAGCAGAAGTGGTGCGAGCAGCAGCAGTCGGGCAGATTTCAGGAGTTGCACTTCTTCCATCATGGCAGGCGAAATTCACATGTCCCACGTTGGTCGACTCTGACAACATGGGAGAGATGAATTGTGCGATTGAAGGCCGTCTCGTTCTCGAACATCACATTCGAGATGGCCGAGAGGTCTTCATACCGCTTGAGGAACTCATCGTTCGGCACCCGATGTTTGGTGAGCGTCGGTTACCCACTGGCGAAGATCATTTTGCCTCGGATCTTGCTTCGGTCCCGTGGCCGTTCGTTTGGCTGATCGGGCGAACCGGGCCGCACCTTCGGGCAGCAATCGTCCACGATTGGCTGATTCATGCTCTCGATTCAGATGATCCACCGGTTCCAGATCGCATGGCGGCGGATGATGCGTTCAGCGACTTTTTGCGCGCTGACGGCGTTTCCATGGCGCGCCGTTATCTCATGTACCTCGCCGTACGGTTTGCAACGATTTGGCGCCGAAAGTCAAAGTGGAACCGCACGTTGAACGTGCTGGTTCAAATAGCTGCAATCGGCGTAGTACTTGCGCCGGCGACGTTGCTCGTTCTGTTAACTGCCGGTCTGTTCAACCTTGTAGAACGCGTGACCGAGCAATAACTACTCAGCGATCGGAGCCTCGGTTGGGGGTTCGTCGTTCGGCGCAGTGGCTGCAAGTTCAACTGATGACGGAGGCACGAAACCTTCGACTGCATTGAACGTGAATGTCAGTGAACCCTCACGCTCTGGATCTTCAACAGTGTCGATGACAACGATCTGGCCTGCACTGAACTCCTTGTAGAGGATCTTTTCAGAGAGCACATCTTCGATCTGTCGTTGAATCGCCCGACGAAGCGGACGAGCGCCAAGCTGAGGGTCGTAGCCAATTTCGGCGAGCAACTCTTTTGCAGACTGTGTGAGCTCAATGCCGATGCCTTGGTCTTCCAATTGTCCGGCAAGGCGAGCCAGCATGAGATCAACCATCTGAACAACTTCGCTCTTCGCAAGTTCGTGGAACACGATGACCTCGTCGATGCGGTTGAGGAACTCCGGCCTGAAGTGCTGCTTCAGGGCATCGTTGACCTTCTCTTTCATCCGCTCATAGGACATTGCCGAGTCGTCAAGCGTGAATCCGACGTTTGCCTTGCGCAGATCTTGCGTGCCGAGGTTCGAGGTCATGATGATCACCGTGTTACGGAAGTCAACTGATCGGCCCTGCGAATCTGTGAGGCGACCCTCTTCGAGAATTTGCAAGAGCGTGTTGAAGACGTCTGGGTGAGCTTTTTCGATCTCGTCGAACAGCACAACAGAGAACGGCTTGCGACGCACGGCCTCGGTGAGTTGACCGCCCTCTTCGTAACCGACATATCCGGGGGGTGAGCCGACAAGGCGGCTGACGGTGTGCTTCTCCATGTACTCGGACATGTCGAGTGTGATCAGTGACGAATCGTCACCAAACAGGAACTCAGCGAGTGTCTTTGCAAGTTCGGTTTTACCAACGCCGGTTGGCCCAAGGAAGATGAATGAACCACTTGGGCGCTTCGGATCCTTCAGACCTGCACGCGTGCGGCGAATCGATTGGCTAACTGCCGCAACGGCATTGTGCTGGCCGATGATGCGCTTGTGGAGCTCATCTTCCATGCGTAGCAATTTCTGCGTTTCCTCTTCGGTGAGCTTGTACACCGGGATACCGGTCCACATTGACAACACGTCAGCAATTGCCTCTTCATCAACCTCATCGAATAGATCGACTCCAGATGCCTTTACTTCTGACTCCTTTGCTGCCTTCTCTTCAAGAAGTGACTTCTCTTGATCACGCAGCGCTCCGGCATCTTCAAACCGCTGCTCTTCAACTGCGGTTCGCTTCTCGCGAAGAACGTCTTCGAGACGACGTTCGATGTCGCGAAGGTCAGGTGGTGTTTGCATTCGCTTAATCCGAAGGCGCGAGCCGGCCTCATCGATGAGGTCAATCGCTTTATCGGGAAGGTGGCGGTCGGAAATGTAACGATCAGCAAGGTTGGCCGCAGCAACGATGGCCTGGTCGGTGATCGTTACCCGGTGATGCGTTTCGTACTGGTCGCGCACGCCCTTGAGAATCTCAATGGTGTGGGACAGCGTTGGCTCTTCAACCTTCACAGGCTGGAAGCGACGCTCGAGAGCGGCATCTTTCTCAATGTGCTTGCGGTACTCATCAAGGGTGGTGGCTCCAACCGTCTGGAGTTCACCACGAGCCAACATTGGTTTCAAGATTGACGCTGCATCGATTGCGCCCTCTGCGGCGCCAGCGCCCACAAGGGTATGAATCTCATCGATAAACAAAATAATGTCGCCGCGAGTATTGATCTCCTTGAGAACTTTCTTCAAGCGCTCTTCGAAGTCGCCTCGATAACGCGAGCCGGCGACGAGTGATCCAAGGTCGAGGGTGTAGAGCTGCTTGTTGCGAAGGGTGTCGGGCACCTCATCGTTGACGATGCGTTGTGCGAGTCCTTCGACGATTGCAGTCTTACCAACGCCAGGTTCGCCGACGAGCACAGGATTGTTCTTGGTGCGCCGCGAGAGAATCTGCATGACCCGCTCAAGTTCAGTTGCCCGTCCAATCATTGGATCGAGTGCATTTTCGCGGGCCATCTGAGTGAGATTGCGCCCGAATTGATCGAGAATCTGGCTGTTCTTGTCGTCGCCTTCAGACTTTGATGAACCGCCTACGCCAGCGGCTTGCCCGCTTGATTCTGGGCGACTTGATTGTCCGCTACCACTTGATCCTTGGTATCCGCTCAACAGTTGGATGACCTGCTGGCGTACGCGGGAGAGGTCGGCTCCAAGTTTCACCAGCACTTGGGCGGCGACTCCTTCGCCTTCCCGGATGAGTCCGAGCAGGATGTGCTCGGTACCGATGTAGTTGTGGCCGAGTTGCAGCGCCTCACGAAGCGAGAGCTCATGTACCTTTTTCGCGCGTGGGGTGAATGGAATGTGCCCCGATGGAGAGGAACCACCTTGGCCAATGATCTCCTCAACCTGATTGCGAACAGCTTCGAGAGAAATTGACATGCTCTCGAGTGCTTTCGCGGCAACTCCTTCGCCCTCGTGAATGAGTCCGAGCAGGATGTGCTCGGTGCCAATGTAGGCATGGTTGAGAAGGCGGGCCTCCTCTTGTGCGAGGACGACTACCCGCCTGGCTCGGTCAGTGAAGCGTTCGAACATGATCCGCCTTTCAGGTCGTCTTTCTTTTCTTCATACTACCGGTGGCTGAGGGCGTCGAGCCGAACGAAGCGACGATGATCGCGCAGGTGTTAACGAAGTCATATCTAAGGGCGTAGCCTGCGGACGTGGCTGAAACTGTCTTCCCACTCATTGAGGTGCTCGGAGCTGAGCGCCAACGGGTTGAAGACGAACTTCTCGCGTCCGTTCAGACCTCAGACGATCACCTCACGGAGCTCGCACAGCACTTGATCATCGCTGGCGGTAAGCGCCTGCGTCCGGTGCTGACCATGGTTGCTGGTGCTCTCGGTGATGGATCGATTTCACGTGATGTCGTAAGAGGTGGGGTTTCCTGTGAGCTTGTTCACCTCGGATCGCTCTATCACGACGACGTTATGGATGAATCCCCCACCAGGCGTGGGGTTGAAACAGTCAACGCGAAGTGGGGAAACCTGCAAGCAATTCTTGCTGGGGACTTCCTTCTCGCCCGCGCTTCAGAAATTGCGGCATCTCTCGGTACCGAGGTGGCGGGGCTGCTCGCGAAGACCATCGCCTGGTTATGCGAAGGTCAAATAGAAGAGCTCCGCACGACGTACGACGCGTCTCGCACCAATGAGAGCTACTTCGCATCAATACGAGGCAAGACAGCATCTCTTTACGGAACTTCAGCTCGCGTTGGAGGGATTGTCGCCGGCCTCGATCGACCAGTGATCGAGGCGCTGACCGAATATGGCGATTCATTCGGAATTCTGTTCCAAATCATTGACGACGTGCTTGACATCGTGTCGACCGATGAAGATCTAGGCAAGCGTGCTGGACACGACATGCAGGTAGGTGTCTACACACTTCCTGTGCTGTGCACCTTGGCTAACGGCGGTTCAAGTGCTGAACGTCTGCAGGAACTTTTCGGCGAAACCCTCGACGAGCAGCAGCGCCTTGAAGCGCTCACCATTGTTCGTAGTTCTGGTGGTGTCGATGATGCCTGTGAGATTGCGTCGTCGTTTGTTGCTTCAGCGGTTGCCGCAACCGATGGGTTCCCTGATAGTCGGGTAACCGAGGCGTTACGAGCAGCCCCCCGAGCACTGCTTGACACAGTGCTATCGCCGACGGCTTGAGGTAGTAAGCGCAACGCCGATTCAAGGGGCGTGCAGCGGTGCTAACCCCTGAGTGAGGTATCAAATGTTGAACGCAACAACGCGTCAGCGACAGCGGTTGAGTGCGCAGCGAGCGGGAGTGCCACTCGACCCACTTTGTGTCCCAAGATTGGAAGCATCACTCTTCCGATACGACGACGTTGACCCAATGCCGATGTGAGATCGGCGGAGTATTTCTGTAATGGCGCCGAGGCACCCTCGTCGATTGCATCGGAAACGACCTCGCCGGCAAGTCGACCTGAGAGGAGCGCTCCAGAAACCCCGATACCGGTCAAGGGATCTGCGGTTGATCCCGCATCTCCCGCAACAACAAATGTAGGGCCGAGAATTGGACCAACCGATCCACCGACAGGAAGCCGACGCTCCCGCCCAAGCTCCAGTGGTGCATCCGGGTCGAAACCCCATCGAGATGAATGAGTGCTCACCATTGCGTCGAGAACTTGTCGAAGATTTATTGACTCAACATCGCGCACCGTTGAAGGAACAACAACGCCAGCCGTCATTGAGTTATCGCCGTCGGGCAGTAACCATCCATACCCCGCCAACGAATTTCCGTTTGCTCGAGTGAGGTCGAGCGCAATATTGACCGTTGACGTAGCTGCGAGGTTCGATCGCCATACTCCGTTCGCAGCCACGAGGTACGGAAGATCTCTTCGCCGATATGTCCCGAGAGTTCTTCCAAATGTGCTGTTGGCGCCGTCAGCAATTACGGAGTATTCGGCGTGTATCTCGATGTCGCCACTGCAGAGGGCGCCGCGAAGAAATCCTCGTTCAATAATGGGTGTTGTTGCCTGTGTGTCCTCATGGATTGACACTCCTACGTCTCGACACCGCTGGCGGAGAGCTGTGAATAGGGCATCTTGGGTGATGACGAATGCAGCGCCATCACGTAACGGACG
>JBMTDQ010000015.1:0-32929 GCA_049432165.1 Ilumatobacteraceae bacterium | reverse complement strand
ACTCCACTACCACGTCAATCGATTTCGATCGGCGCATCATCGGCATCGGTGAACGCATCTTCGCCGTCTTCGCCACGAAGCCCAGATGCCACCATGACACGCTCAGTCACATCGACCATGATCTCAGGGTGAGCGGACAGGAAGTTCTTCGCGTTCTCGCGGCCCTGACCAAGCTGTTCACCGTCGTAGGTGAACCACGCACCTGACTTATTGACGATGCCGTAGTCGACAGCCATATCGAGCAGGCTGCCCTCACGGCTGATGCCCTTGCCGTACATGATGTCGAACTCTGCTTGACGGAATGGCGGGGACACCTTGTTCTTCACCACTTTGACCCGGGTACGGTTACCGACGACCTCTGCACCATCTTTCAAGGATTCAATGCGACGGATATCAAGTCGAACTGAAGAGTAGAACTTGAGCGCACGACCACCAGGAGTGGTTTCTGGCGAACCAAACATCACACCAATCTTTTCGCGCAGCTGGTTGATGAAGATTGCGATGGTGTTCGTTTTGTTCAGGTTTCCGGTGATCTTTCGGAGCGCTTGGCTCATAAGACGTGCTTGCAGACCAACGTGGGTATCGCCCATTTCACCTTCGATTTCTGCTCGTGGTGTCAGTGCAGCAACCGAGTCAATGACGATGACGTCGATGGCACCTGAGCGGACGAGCATGTCGGCGATTTCAAGGGCTTGCTCACCAGTGTCAGGCTGGGAGATAAGCAGCTCATCAACATCAACGCCGATGGCTCGTGCGTAAATCGGATCCATTGCATGCTCAGCGTCGATGTACGCGCACACACCGCCATTTCGCTGGGCCTCAGCAACAACATGCATCGCAAGCGTTGACTTACCGGATGACTCTGGGCCGTAGATCTCGGTGATGCGACCACGAGGTAACCCGCCGATGCCGAGTGCGAGATCGAGTGCAAGAGCACCAGTTGACACCGAAGCAATCGCAAGTGTGCCCTTCTCGCCCATCTTCATGATCGAACCCTTGCCGAACTGCTTGTCGATTTGGGAGAGTGCCATCTCCAATGCTTTGTCGCGGTCGTTGCTCATCTCATTCTCCTTAGCGGTGCGCTGTCATTCGGGTGCATCCACCCAATTGTTGTGGTTTCTGTCGACCGTACTCAGGGGGTGTAACACTCACTGGCAAGGAAGCGAACCTGCAATTGTGTGCATGAACTATCGAATAACAGGATTGTAATTCATCGAACACCTGTTCGCAAGTATCTCATCAGAAGAAATTGCATGCTGCGGCAATTCGCAGCGGCGAGAACAAACGAACAACCAGCAATCTGTTGCGATAGCAGCGGGATAACTTCGCCCGAATCATCTCGGTTCAAGCAAAGCGCATCGAGCACCGCTCTCAGCGCGGCAGACCCAACCCCCTACAGGTCGGCGTCGCCGCGTCCGGCTAATTCACTGGGCTCTGGGCGACGCATAAACAAGTCGACCGCTTGCCACAGAGTGAATGAGACCGGGTACCACAGCGCAGGCCCAAGCACTGCGAGAGAACCAATGATGACAATGAGTACTGCGGTTGGAACATCGGGCCAGGTGATGACAACCGCAACCAGAATCGCAATCAAAATCGAGAGAAAGGTCAAGATGATGTTGGCTGTTGTTGCCCCAAGCTCAAATGCCTCATCGCCGCGCCGCCACCCATGTCGACACGCACGACAGGCATCTTGCCGGCGGAACCAGCCCTTGAAATAGGCCTTACGATCTCCGCACCAGGCGCATCGTCGAGTTAGCCCACGGCCGAGCAACGACCAAAATCCTGGGAGCGAGTCGAATGCGACCGCTGAAGGTTTAGTTGCGCCGCCCTGTGACGAGGAAATGTCCGGACTTTTATCCACATTCGCAGACTACCCCAGCACATGACAGACTGACACCGTGCAACGCACCGTCGCCTCGATACTGCTGCTCGTTTCGAGCGTCGCCTTCGGCGTATCTGCTGGCTGCTGGTGGCTACAGCGCACTGTCTTTACGCCAGATGACTCCCCGTCAATCGCCGCAGCAATTCTCGATCAGTCAGAAATCAGACTTGAGATCATCACCGTCGTGTCAGCCCGAACAGCAGGAGCCCTCGGCACCACACCAGACACCCTCGCGAACTTCCTCGACTCAGAAGTGCTATCGAAGCGAGCAGGGGCCGCGGAACTCGCTCCCTTTATCGAGCGTGCGCACCTCCGAGCCATCGGTTCAAACGATGACCTCGTCGTCATCGTTCCAAGCGAACTTGTCAATATTGTTCGCAACGAAAAGGCATACGACGCCCCGTCGGCAACCATCCCAGTGCCGGTTATCGGCACCCTAAAAACAGCAAGAACATCTACCGGTTGGGCAATGATCATTTCTGCAGCCCTCGGAGCGCTAGCACTCATCTTCGGACTCATCCTTCGGCCTTACCGATCGGAAGTCATCCAAGCACTCGCCGAGCTGCTCGTTGCAACAGCAGGATCACTCATCATCATTGGGTGGGCAATCCCTACGTTTGTCATCCCAGCAATCGATGCCAGCAGTTGGACCTCGCTTGCCCCAGCACTTGCAGGAAGAGCATTTCCGGTAGCGCTCGTCAGCGCCATCATTCTCACCGTTGGATCAGGCGCACTATTTGTGACAGCAATCAACGGCAATCGCCGACGACAGTGGAACGGCCCATCAGCGAGCGGGCGACGACGCTCGCAACGCTGGTAACTAGGCGATCAACTCGTCAACGAATTCCTGAAACACATGCGCGTAGCGCATTGCGTCGTCTTCGTCATGCATGACAGAAATCAGCCACTGCTCGTCAAGACCTGGAGGAAGCAGAACGCCACGGTTAATGCCATGGATCCATTGCGCGAACGCCAAGTCAAAATCGGTCGCCTTGTAATCGCGGTAATTACGAACTCGGGTGGTCGACCACGTGATGCAACCCTTCGCCCCAAATTGCACAGTGTGCGCCGGGATCCCAGACTGATCAATGATGGCTTGGCACGCCTCAACAAGGCGAGTGTTGCGATCAACAGTCTGCGCAACAATTTCTTTCGTGCAGGCTTGCGTCAACGTGGCTTTCACCGCCGCCATCACCAGTGGGTTGCCGTTGTATGTCCCGAGATGAAGCACGGAACCATCAGTGATGTAGTCCATGTACTCGGCCTTGCCACCGAACGCACCGACTGGGAAGCCACCACCAATTGATTTTGCCAACGTGATGAGGTCGGGTCGAACGCCCAACTGATTTGTCGCTCCCCCATAACCGGCAGTAATACCAGTCTTCACTTCATCAAAAATGAGCAGCGTTCCGTGCCGTTGAGTGATCTCACGAACAGCCTCGAGGTAGCCCTCATCGGGCATGCAGATCCCAATATTCTCCATCACTGGCTCGACGATGAAACATGCAACGTCGCCCGGGGCGAGAGCACGCTCGAGAGCAGCAGGATCGTTGTAGGGAATGACCTTCACGTCATTGACGACACCGTGAGGGATGCCACCCGACTGCGGAACCGAATTTGGAGCGTCAGCGGGGCCGGCAACATCAAGTGATGGCTTATTCGAAATCATGACCTCGTCGTGATGGCCGTGATAGCCGCCCTCAACTTTGACGATCTTGTCTCGACCGGTCACACCGCGAGCAAGACGGATCGCATCCATCGTCGCCTCGGTGCCCGAATTCGTCGGACGCCACATCGGAAACCCGTAACGCTCGGCCAGCAACTCGCCCACTTCACCGTTGAGTTCGCATGGCGTGACATACAGGGTTCCAGAGTCAAGTTGTTCCTCGACTGCACGGCGAACATGAGGGTTCATATGGCCCGCAAACAACGCACCAAACCCCATGTCGTAATCGACATACTCATTGCCGTCGACATCAGACATTCGACTGCCCGCGGCGTGCGAAACCACAATCGGATGAGGGTCGTAGGCCTGGAAGCTCGACGGCACACCGGCTGGCATCACCTTTCGAGTGCGGTCGGTTGCTCGTTGCGACCCCTGAGTGCGATCTGCGTAGATCGACATCTCACGTTCAGTGATGTTTCTCGCCTTTGTGGCCAATGCCGATTGGTCTGACGACGACATTTTGTTGTTTTCTCCTCGTGCGATGGCTGCCCGCACAATTGCGACAACCATTCCGGTTATGAGAACGTAGCAGAGCGCTACAGCCTCGCTACGAGGTTCGGCGCTCGACGCAGATCGTCAGCTGCGCGGCACCTTCGACCACGGAAGATCTTTATCAACGCGCGGCTCACCCGGAAGCCCGAGCACTTGCTCACCGATGATGTTCTTTAAGATCTCTGAAGTACCGCCCTCAATTGAGTTCGCCCGGACCCGCAAAAACGCGTATTGAGCGCTCTTATTTGCTCCGGTCGCATCAAGTTCTGTCGGACGACGGAAGGTGTAGTCGTAATCAATCAGCCCGGCAGGCCCCATGAGGTCGATACAGAAGTCGTACAGCTCTTTGTTGAGATTTGCGAACTCAAGTTTCGACACCGAACCCTCAGGACCAGGGTTACCGACCTTGGCGGCTTCAGCGGCTCGGACATTTGTCAAGCGGCCAACCTCAGCACGAACCCACAACTGCATGAGGCGGTCACGACGAACATCGGTCTTCTCCGAGGCATCAAGCGTGTTCCAAATTTTCACGGCGTCGTTAGCAGCCGCACCCTTTTGCGGCTTGCCGCCGCCAGCCGATCCACCACCAATCGCGGTGCGCTCATTCATCAATGTAGTGAGAGCAGCACGCCACCCTTCGCCCTCTGCCCCGATGCGTTGGTCATCTGGAATCCGGGCATCGGTGAAATACACCTCGTTGAACTCAGCCTCACCCGTGATCTGTCGTAACGGACGAACCTCGACACCTTCTGAGTGCATGTCGATTGCGAAATAGGTCATTCCCTTGTGCTTCGGTGCTTCAGGGTCGGTTCGGGTAACGAGCATTCCCCAGTCAGCTAGGTGCGCCAATGTGTTCCACACCTTCTGACCGTTCACGATCCACTCGTCGCCATCGCGAACCGCTCGCGAAGCGAGCCCGGCGAAGTCTGATCCCGCTCCGGGTTCAGAAAACAACTGACACCACTTCTCTTCTCCGGTGAACATCGGCCGAAGGAAACGGGCACGCTGCTCGTCGGAGCCATGAGTCAAAATCGTCGGGCCAGCAAGTGCCATGAAGAACGAGGTCGGGTCGGCAGGCTCTGCACCGGCCTCACGCATGCGACGTTCAACAAGTCGGTTGAGGTCTGGGCGAAGGCCCAAACCGCCGTTTCCCTCCGGGAAGTGCACCCACGCCAGTCCGTGGTCGTAGCGCGCCCCTCGGAATGCAATGTTGTCCATTGCCTTTGGGTCATTTTCGGCGAGAAACGCGTCAATTGCTGATTCAAGAATGGTTGCGGCGTTGTCTGAACTCACCCGACCATTGTCGCAGAATCTCCGCGCTCACACCACATCGCTCGAGGGATCATTCGAGCATTCTGTTTCAGAGGTAGTGATCAACAATTTGAATGTGTCGATTGCTGTTCTTGCTGGCAGACTATTGAGGTACATGGTGGGCGTAGCTCAGGTGGTTAGAGCGTCAGGTTGTGGCCCTGAAGGCCGGGGGTTCAAGTCCCCTCGCTCACCCCAGATCCCGGGCAGTTGGGCATCGGCATTTCGCTGCCTACACTGCCCGGGCTTTTACCGCCTCTAGCTCAATGGCAGAGCAGTGGACTCTTAATCCATTGGTTCTGGGTTCGAATCCCAGGGGGCGGACCATTCGGCTCGACGGCGTGTTCTCGTTAGACGAACACCATTCCCCCGTCGACCATGATCGACTGACCGGTCATCCCACTCGACTCGTCCGACGCGAGATACACCGCAAGGCCGGCCATCTCATCGGGCTGCAGGTATCGACCCATCGCGATTCGACCATGCAGCCCGGCCTTCACCACCTCTGGCGTCGTGCCCGACGCGTCAGCCTGCTCACGCTCAAGCGCATCTGACATATCGGTCTCCACCATTCCCGGACACAGCGCGTTCACCGTGATGCCAGTACCAGCAACTTCAACGGCTACACAGCGCGTCATCCCGATGAGGCCATGCTTTGACACGTTGTAGGCCGACTGATTTCGCGATGCCCATTTTCCCGCAGACGAGCCAATGTTGATGATCCTCCCCCACTGCTGAGATTTCATGTGCGGCAGCACGGCTTGGGTGAGGTGAAACGGTCCATGAAGGTTCACGTCCAGAATTCTTGAGAATTGGTCATGAGTAAATGCCTCAAATTGGCGAGAGGCATAAATTCCGGCTCCGTTGACGAGAACATCAATCGAGCCCGAGGTCTCAACCACCTGGTTGACCGCTTCAAAGCACGCGGTGCGATCTGTCACATCGAGCTGAATTGCACGAACCGTTTCAGCGGAGCCCAGCTGGTCGAGTTGATCAACAGCCGCTGCATTCTTTGTCGCATTCGTGCCAGCAATCGTCACCCGTGCACCTTCAGCAACGAAGGCCGCCGCAATTGCCAATCCGATTCCGCTATTACCACCTACAACGAACGCTGATTTGTGTACGAGCCGATTTGCCATGTCATCTCCCATTCATCTTCGCAACGACAACCATCATCATTGCCGTTACCGGCGGTTGATGTGCGCGTCGGAAATCATTCAGGCATGAGTTGCGAACTGATGATAAGCATGCTTAACATTTGCATCCATGGCTTCAAGTTTGCTTATCACCCTCCGTGAAGGCCTCGAGATTTCACTCGTTGTTGCGATCATGCTCGCCTACCTCAATAAAACAGGCCGAGCCGACCGCAAAGGGCCAGTTGCCGTTGGCGTCCTTGCTGCCGCAATGGCGAGCATCATTCTTGGTGTTGCGTTCCGTCAACTTGTTGGCGAGTTCGAAGGCAAGTGGGAGAAAGCCATTGAAGGTGTTCTCGCCCTACTCGCGGTAGCCGTGCTGACATGGATGATTTTCTGGATGCGCAGCAACGCCCGCGGAATTGCCTCTGACCTCCACCGCAGAATCGACGAAGCAGTTGACAAATCCAATTTCGCTCTCGCATTCATCGCATTCGTTGCAGTTGGTCGAGAGGGATTTGAAACGGCGCTCTTCCTGCTCGGAGCAGACACAGCATCCGATTCAGGATCATCGGTTGTCATTGGGGGTCTTATCGGTCTTGTGATTGCCTCAGTTATTGGCGTAGTTCTCTATGCGGGAAGCACCAAGGTTGATATCAAAGCCTTCTTCAACTGGACCGGCCTGCTCCTCGTGCTCTTCGCTGCAGGCCTCTTCGGTAAAGGTATTCACGAATTACGTGAACTCTTTGAACTCAACGGCTCCTGGTACGCAACACCGGTCTGGACCATCGAATCAGGACCGTTTGCGGAAGGCACGTCATACGACTTTTTGAAAGGCCTTCTCGGCTGGCATAAGAGCCCCGAGCGCATCCGTTTTGTTGCCTATTTTGCCTATCTCATCCCGTGCCTATGGTTCTACTTCCGAGATCCATCTGGACCCACAGCAGCGCCTCAGAAGAGCGACACTGACGAGGCAGCCTCAGAGCATTCCGTTTCCGTCTGAGCCCTCACCCGCCGGCCATCGTCGCAACGACCTGTTCGAGCACGCTCGGGCTCGTTGCAAAATTCAGGCGCACATGGCCTGAGCCACCTGCCCCAAACTGGGTTCCTGGGCTGAGCTCCACCCCACGAGATTGAAACAACTCAAACGGCGCATCACCTTCACCAAGCATTGAGCAATCAATCCATGCAAGATAGGTCGCATCAGGTACCCGGTAGAGCGCCCCAGGCAAGTACTGATCGAGCAACTCAGCCAGATGACGACGATTCTCATCGAGCACGCCCATCACCGCAGCCAACCAATCGTCGCTTTCGGTCCACGCTGCAACGGCGGCCTCAACTCCGAACATATTCGGCGAACCAAACCAGTGCTTCGGATAACTGCGCAGCATGGTGTCAAAACGCTCAATGCCAACATGCATCACCGCCCATCGCAGACCAGCCAAGTTGAACGCCTTCGATGTCGAGGTCACAGTGATCGTCCGAGACTCCATTGCGGGGCTCAATGACGCAAACGGAATGTGTCGACCAGGTGAGTACACAAGATCCGAGTGAATCTCGTCAGAAATCACGATGAGATCAAATTCTTCAACGATGTCAGCGATCGCCTCAAGCTGCGGGCGCTCAAATACTCGCCCCGTCGGATTCTGAGGGTGACAAAGAAGTAACGCCGCCGGCCGCTCGGCCGCAATTACCTCACGTAGTTCATCAACATTGAATGGCGCATGAACGAGCCGGCGATCCATATCGGTCAATGAATGCAGAAATGGGTGATACGCCGGCGTATGGAGCGCGATACCTGCTCCAGGTTCGGTGAGCATGCCTATTGCTAGACGAACACCCTGCAGCACATCGGCAAGGTCATGGACTCGTTCAACATCAATGTTCCACTCGTACTTTGATGCCATTCGGTCGACAAACGCATACCCAGCCGGGGACGCACCAGCACCCCACTTCTGGTAGCCCACCATTCCACGTTCAACAATCGACCCGAGGCGCTCAGAAATTGCAGGTGCCATTGGGAAGTCCATATCTGCGACCCATGAGGCAAGCCGGTCAGGATGCTGCTGCCACTTCACCCCCGGGGTTGAACGAAGTCGCTCAACGGTGAGCGACCGTAAGCCAAATGGATCGTGTGATGTCATTGCGGCTCCCCAACCTCGATTCCAAACTTCTCAGCCCGTTCACGCATGAATACCGGCACGCCCCACGACAGCCCTGCAGCAGCCTTCGCGTACGCAGGACCGTCTTCAGCCCATTCATGACATGTGTTCGTATTCATCTTCCACGAATCATCGTCAGGATCGCGATTAAAACCCATCTTCAATGCCGGTTCATCGGTATCGGGCGCCTCGAAGGTTCGCATCGACCATGCACACTGCACGGCAACCGGGCCCATTGCCAGCAGCAACGCCGTCGTGTGAGTGCACCCACGCGGGCCACCAAATAGTTCGCGCACCTTATTCGAGAAGCCCCGAGCGATCGAAAGGCCTTCAAGTTTCTTGTAATGATCGGTAATCACCGAACACGTCGTATGCGGGAAGGTCTTGAAGGTGACCTCGGCACGACCAATCTCAAGTCCAGGGAACGACACCTCAAGTTCAACCACCATGTGATGCACAGTGATCGGATCTGGGTCATGTGAGATGTACAGCCCCGGCGGCTTCTGATCGCGAACGGCTCCTCGAATCAGAATTCGATCTGGGCTGAGGCGATACGACCGAACCCGATATTCACGGTCGTGAATCGGTGTGAGGTCAGAATCATCGGGGAGAATTGAATCTGAGAGAAATGGGTCGGAGCCAACGGTCATATGCCCCGATAATCGCAGACTTGACCCGCATTCAGCGAATGAGAGTCGTCGCCTCGACGACTTCGGATCTATGACGCTTGAGAAATCGCAACCGCCACCTGAGCTGCAATCTCTGCGTTGTGCTCTGCCAACGCAAGATTTGCCGGCAAGCTGTCACCATCGGTGGCTTCGGCAATACGCCCCAGCACGAATGGCGTGATTGCAGCACCGCGAACACCCTGCGCTTCACATTCATCGAGAGCTGCTGTCAACACAGCATCTAAGTGATCGACATCGAGAGCATCTGACTCAGGAATAGGAACGGTGAGCAGCATCCCTTGGTCATTGCGAGTGCGATTGCGATAGATCGCCGCAACAACCTCAGCCGAGTCAACACGGTGCGGAACGCTGAGACCCGATGAGCGCGTGTAAAACGCCGGGAAGTCATCGGTCTGCCAGCCAAGCACGGGAGCGCCAGCTGTCTCGAGGTACTCAAGCGTGCGGGCAAGGTCGAGGAATGCTTTTGCTCCTGCTGACACCGTCACCAATGCTCGACGCGCAATCGCATCGAGATCAGCACTGATATCGCCCGTCAGTTCTGAACCCCGGTGAACCCCTCCGATGCCGCCGGTAGCAAACACGCTGATGCCGGCACGTTCGGCGAGGGCGAGGGCGGCTGAAACCGTTGTTGCCCCGTAGTCCCATCGCTGGGCGATTGCGACCGGGATATCACGTTCGGCCATCTTCTTGGCCGGGCCACACACCCGCTCACGGGAGGCGTCATCAATACCAACTTGCGCCACTCCACCGAACACTGCAGTCACAGCAGGAACCGCACCAGCCGTTCGCACCACCGACTCACACCGAGCAAGTGCTTCCTCATTCGCTGGTGAGGGCAAACCAAGATGCGAGAAGATCGTCGACTCCAACGCCACAACGGCTCGGCCTTCGCTCAGCGCAGTTGCGACCTCGTCACTGACCTGTACATCAAACATCGTTGCCCTGTCGTGGTTCACGCCGTAAGTGTGCCAGCGCGAACGAACCGCGAGACAACTTCGACATGGTGGGTACCAGGAAAGAGATCGAGCACTTCACATCGCTCTAGACCGAAGCCCTCTTTTTCGAGCAACGCAGCATCACGCGCAAACGACACGGGGTCACAACTCACCAATACGAGTACCTCCGGGCGCGACCTCACGACAGCTGCAACTCCTGGTCGCCCAAGCCCGGTTCGAGCAGGGTCAGCGATGATGACCTCGGGACGAAGATCACCACGCGTCGGGCGCCACTTTCCGAATTCGCTGCGTACGAGTTGAGTTCGACCTGGTCGCCCATCGAGATTGATACGAGCATCAGCTAGGGCCGACCGAGATGTTTCCACCACCCAGACATCGGACTCAGGAGACACGACGGTTGCCGCGAACAGTCCGATTCCCCCATATGCATCGACGACCGCTCTCGCCGATGAGAGTTCAGGCGCGAACCGAGCGACGGCATCAACGAGAAGGTCTGCAGCCTGGGGGCCACTTTGGAAAAATGAGCCAGCGCTCACGACAAAGTCAACTCCAGCGACCCGTTCGATGAGTGACGCGCTGAACCCGATGTCAACGCTTGATGGCAGACCATCAACGTTTCCGAGTCGCTCATCCCAGCGAGCTGTTACCTCGCCCGTTGCCACCGAAGCTCGAAGCGTCACTTCGAGACCCGGGTCAATGGTGATTGATTCGATCATCTCGGCAAGCGCCGGAACTGCGATCTCGCAGCGGCCAGCAGCGATAGTTTCGTCATCTGAGGTTCGCCGGAACCCAGCTTGATGGCTTGCGGTTCCTACCACTCTCACACCAGATCGGTACCCGTTACGAGTAACTGAGGCCCCGATCATCGGCTGGTGTTCGATTCGGGCGGTTCGGCGCAGTGCCTCAGTCACAATGTCAGCCTTCAGCCCAAGTTGGTGCTCTGCCCCAATTTCAGCCCAGTCGCAGCCACCACAGCCGCTACGTCGAGCGCGACATGTTGGCTCCATACGTTGTGGCGATTCGACCTCGACATTCACCAGCGCGGCGCGAGCCCAATCACGTCGATCATCAACAAGATCGATCGTTGCGACGTCACCCGGAACCCCACCCTTTACAAATACAACCCGTCCATCAGCAAGATGGCCGAGACCCTCTCCACCGGCAACAATCCGCTCGATCGCAATGCCGGAGTGACGGAGTGATGCATCATCTTGCATCCCCACAACGTAGGTGAGCCCGATCTCCCAACTATGGTTCAATGCGTGGCACGCCCAATTCTCATCTCCCCTTCAGTTCTCCCTGCTGACTTTTCACGTCTCGGCGAAGAAGTCGTCGCACTCGAGCAAGCCGGGGTTGATCTCATCCAGTGGGACGTAATGGATGGACAGTTTGTGCCAAACCTCACATTCGGTCCTGACGTGATCGCATCTGCGCGCGCCCACACCTCGGTGCCGTTTGAAGCACATCTCATGGTGCTCGACCCGGACCAACTTGCTGGTCGATACGTCGAGGCCGGATGCTCGCGTCTCATCGTTCATGCTGAGGCGTGCACCCACCTGCACCGCACCCTCGCCCACATCAACGAACTCGGTGCAACCGCTGCAGTTGCGCTCAACCCAGCGACCCCTGCTTCAGCGATTCAACATGTTCTTGACCTGGTCGATCTCGTCTTAGTGATGACTGTCAACCCAGGGTTCGGCGGGCAGGCGTATATCTCGACGATGGAGCCAAAGATTCGCGAAGTTCGCAACATGATTGAGGCCTCCGGGCGTGGTGACGAAATCCACCTAGAAGTAGACGGTGGAATTGGTCCGGCAACGATTGGGGGGGCCGCTGCTGCGGGGGCAAATGTGCTGATCGCAGGCACGGCGCTGTATCGACACCCCGACGGCCTTGCCGCCGCCGTCTCAGAGTTGCGGGCGCTCGCAACGAGCGCAGCGTCCTAACGCCTGCTCGGTCGACGCAGGTCCCGCAAGCTCGAAATAAGGCTTTGCGAGGACAGTCTCAGCATGGCGAGCAGGAAGATGACCACCATTGCAATGGTGAACGGCACGAGTAACGCCCCCGCAATGCTTGAACGCTTGGCCAACAACGGATCAATGATTGAAAAGTCGACTGGTGATCCGTCAGCATTCAACGTAATGATCGGATCCTCGGCCTGAGGACACTCAACATCATTCTCCGAAACCCCGACGATCTCGTCGCCCGCAAAATCAACAGGAGGCTGAGTAAGTTTCGAGACCAAAATTCCGAGGTCAGGGTGCTCGTCTGCTCCGACAAGGTACGTCTCGCCCTCAGCGACGTATTGGGCGTCATACCCAAAGCGAATGTCAACGGTGCCTCCAGCTGAGATGAGCGTGTCGTCTCCTGCTCGCACCGTGATGTCAGTAAAGCGCACTGTCTTTGAATCGCGAGCAACTACAGACCCTATGAAGACCACATCAGCGAGCTGCCACGGTTCGCACCCCACCGGAACCTCAACGAGAGGACGTGTCGGCGCAGTCTCGACATCTTCGACAACAACAGCATCATCGTCGGGTTCAGAATCAGATTCTTGCGCGGATACCGGCGACCCTGTTCCAATAACGAACACGCAGCATGCAACTATCAACCACCTCACGGTGGACCATCGACGATGTGCGCTCACACCCCTACGGTAATGGCCGGTGCATCATCACCATGTTCACCGCCATACTGAACCCATGGGCTTCAACCCGTACCGGAAATTCTCTGCTCGACCAAGCGATTATCTATTTGTTGCGTGTGCACTTGTTGTTGCCGGAGCATTGCTCGCGTGGGGCATCTTCGGCTAACCACCTACTCGAAGGCCGCTTCAAACACCTCAATCACTCCCCCAGTAACCGCTGCAACATCGAAGCGAATCGCTACTTCATCTCGCTGGGACCACGCTGGGTGGCTCATCAACCACGATTCAGTCGCAGCCTTAATGCGGGACTGCTTGACCGACCCAACTGCACCCGCAGGGCCACCAAAATCATTCGACCGACGCCACTTCACTTCGATAACTGCGAGCGTGGACAAATTCGCTGCGACGAGGTCAAGTTCACCGAAGCGACAACGCCAATTGCGGTCAAGAACTACAAATCCTTGCTTCTCGTACTGCAACGCAACTCGACGCTCAGCGAGCATGCCATGCCGATGAGAAGACGACAACAACCACCACCTTGTCCGATGAAAGGACCGTGACGGTCGATGGGGGTGCTCAGAACGAGTGGAGCAGAATCAGAATTCGCGCTTTTCGCGAACGCGCGCAGACTTACCGACGCGATCACGCAAGTAGTACAACTTCGCACGACGAACATCGCCACGCTTCACAACTTCAACCTTGGCTACGGTCGGGGTGTGCATTGGGAATGTGCGCTCAACGCCTACGCCGTAGCTCAACTTACGAACGGTGTAGGTCTCTTGCAGGCCACCACCGCGAATTGAGATGACGTTGCCCTGGAACACCTGGACGCGCTCTTTGCCACCCTCAACAACACGGACGTGCACCTTGAGTTCGTCTCCCGGTCCAAATTCGGGGATGTCCGTACGCAACGAGTCCTGATCGATGAAATCGGTGGTCTTCATGAGTCTTCCTGATCTTTCGGGGTGACCCGGCTCAATCCGGGTCGGCCGCTAAAGGATACGGGGTGGGTGGGAACTCTTCCAACAAACGAGCGTCATCTGCCGAAAGTCCACCTCGAGCGTCAATGAGATCTGGACGGTGACGAACGGTTCTGTGAAGCGCTTGAGCTCGCCTCCAACGCTCAATGAGCGCATGATTCCCGCTCCTTAGCACGTCTGGAACTTCCCACCCACGAAATTCTGCTGGCCGGGTGTACTGCGGTTCCTCAAGAAGCCCAGAATCACTAAAACTCTCTGTGATTGGGCCCATGTCATTACCCATCACCCCTGGCAGCAACCGGGTCACTGCTTCAATGATGAGACATGCAGCGACTTCGCCACCGGCCAGAACAACATCACCAATACTGATCTCGCCATCGACGAGGTGCTCACGCACCCGATGGTCGACACCTTCGTAACGTCCGCAGAGCAAGCTGAACCCATCAAGTTCGCTGAGTTCGCTTGCGTACCGCTGATCAAAGGTTCGCCCACCAGGTGACAACAGCAGCAGAGGTCGAGGCGGATTGGCAGCCTCAACGGCAGCAAAGATGGGCTCGGGACGCATCAGCATTCCAGCTCCACCACCAAAGGGTGCATCGTCAACCGTGCGATGGACGTCCGTTGTGTGATCACGAGGGTCATGACAGCGAAGATCAACTAAGCCAGCCTCACGAGCCTTGCCGAGCAGACTTTGATCGGTGAATCCATCAACCATCGACGGGAACAACGTGAAGACATCAATCCTCATGACGCACCGTCAGCGGTTCCGCCAAGTTCGAATAAGCCCTCGGGCGGGTTAATCACAATGTTCTCTGCGCTTGACTCGACGACGAACACCGATGGGACAAGTGCACCGCTATCAAGTTCGATGAGGTCTGAAGCTGGGTTCGCAACAACTGCCACGCACCTTCCCCACTCCGTCCCTTCTACATCAACGACCATTGCACCAATCATCTCGTGTACCCAGAGAGCCTCCGGGTCGTCAAGAGGATGAGCGCGTAGCGCCTTTCCGGTCATCTGTTCGGCATCGTTGCGAGATTCGATTTCAGCAAAACGGACAATAAATCGTCCCGCAGACGGCCGAGATGACACGACGGTCAACCACATGCCCTCGGCTTCCAAGGAAGAACCTTCACTCACCCGCTCAACTCGATCAGAGGTCAGCGAAACAAACATCTCGCCACGGATACCGTGAGCTCGGCCGAGTCGGCCAACCTCTAACAGGCTCGGGTCAGTCATGCTTGACTCCCGTTCAAACGACGACTACTCAGTCGTCGAGAAATTCGATGTCAACTTCGACACCGTCTTTTGCAGCAGCCGCCCGGGTGACCGTACGGATGCTCGCAGCCGTGCGGCCACGGCGACCAATCACACGCCCGAGATCGCCGTCCCCAACACGAACATCAAGACGGGTGCGATCACCTGACTCGGTCATTTCAACATTGACAGCGTCGGGCTGGTCAACGATTGAACGGACGATGTGCTCAAGAACTGCTGCAGCGGTTGGGGCTGCCATAATCAGCTCACCCAGCCTTTGATGACTTGAACTGTTCCATCGCTCCTGAGATTTCAAGAAGCTTTGAAACACGCTCGGTTGGCTGCGCCCCCTCAGAAAGCCACTTCACGGCCTTGTCATTGTCAACGGTGAGCACTGAAGGGTCCTGACGAGGGTCGTAGTGACCGAGGATCTCAATGAATCGTCCGTCGCGGGGCGAACGCGCGTCAGCCGCAACAATGCGGTACTGAGGCTGCTTTTTCTTTCCGATGCGAGTAAGGCGCAACTTAACTGCCATGTCTAAACCGTCTCCTGAGGCAATGAGGAACCATCGCAGACTATCGGCGCCTGAGGCCGATACCCACCGTTGGCTATAAACGCGATGAAACGCTTCATCTACTCAGCGTTTACCGAGATCGCCAAATGGATTCGAGTTCGGGAGCTGACCACCACCAAGCATCGATTCGAGATCACTCATATCTGGCATGCCAGCGCCCCCAAACGGATTACCCTTCATACCCTTTGCCGCTCGGCGAGCCTTGCGTCCTCCTGGCATACCGCCGCCACCGCCCATCTTCTTCATCATCTTCTGCATCTCAGAGAACTGTTTAACGAGACGGTTCACTTCAGCGACCGAGGTGCCAGAACCTGTGGCAATACGTGCTCGCCGACTGCCATTGATGATTTCTGGGCGCGCCCGCTCTTCACGGGTCATCGAGTGAATGATCGCCTCTACGGGTTTGAGAGCGTCGTCACCGATCTCTGCGTTCTTCAGTTCTTTTGGCATTCCCGGCATCATCCCGAGCACCCCTGAGAGCGGGCCCATTTTCTTGAGCGCCTGCATCTGTTCCAAGAAGTCGTCAAACGTGAACTGGCCGCCCATCAGCCGGGCTGCAGCCTCTTCGGCCTGTTCCTTTTCGAAGGCCTGTTCGGCCTGCTCGATGAGGGTGAGCATGTCACCCATCCCGAGAATTCGACCCGCCATTCGATCGGGGTGGAACTGCTCGAATGCGTCGATGCGCTCACCGGTTGACGCGAAGGCAATCGGACGACCAATGACTTCTTTCACCGAAAGGGCCGCTCCGCCGCGAGCATCGCCATCAAGTTTCGACATGATCACGCCATCAATCGCGAGCGTCTCGTGGAAGGCGGATGCAGTTTGCACGGCATCTTGACCAGTCATCGCATCGATGACAAGGAAGGTGTAGTTCGGAGAAATTGCGTCTGAGATATCTCGAACCTGCTGCATGAGTTCGGTATCAATTGACAATCGACCTGCGGTGTCAACGATGAGCACATCACGACCCAGACGACGAGCCTCCTCGAGACCGTCGGCCGCAACTTGCACTGGATTAGTTGGCTGCGACCACACCGGCACATCGATTTGGGCACCGAGAGTTCGCAACTGTTCAACGGCTGCGGGCCGCTGAAGGTCAGCCCCAACCAGCAATGGCTGATGGCCCTGCGATTTGAACCACGCAGCCAGCTTCGCCGAGTTCGTTGTTTTACCCGAACCCTGCAGACCCGCCATCAGCACGACAGTCGGCGGCTTGGACGCGTAAGAAATACGAAGCGTCTCGCCGCCAAGAATTCGAATAAGTTCGTCGTGCACGGCCTTGATGACCTGCTGACCGGGATCAAGAGCCTTTGACTTCGTTGCGCCAATCGCGTGCTCACGAATGCGGTTGGTGACCGCACGTACGACCTGGACGTTGACGTCTGCCTCGAGAAGTGCGGTACGAATCTCGCGCATCACCTCATCAACATCAGCCTCAGTAAGTCGGCCCTTACCCCGAAGTCGTTTAGCGATGCCGTCAAGGCGGCTGGACAGCGAATCAAACATTGTTCATCAGGTTACCCGCCACAAATTTCAGGTGCCCTCAGAAGCTTCACCGGTTGATGGCGTTCGTTCACAGATCCCTACAGGTCACTCAACAGTGACCGTATGAAGGTCATCACCTAGTTCGATACGACCGTCGAATTCGGTAGCGGCGAGCGCAACCCATTCATGCTCACCTCCCGGAGCGATCGCTGGCACGTAGTGGGTCAGCACCAACGTCGCTACTCCTGACCGCTGCGCGGTTGCAGCAGCTTCTTGTGGTGACGAGTGATAGTCGAGAGTGTCAAGCAATCGTTGCATCGGCACATTGGCGATGATGTCCTTACGGATCACCGTATGGACAAGCGCATCCGCTCCAGCACACAGCGCATCGAGCGAGTCACACGGAACGGTATCGCCCGCAACCACAACCGAATTCCCACCTGACTCAAACCGATATCCAATACTCGGTTCAACCGGTTTGTGATCGGTTTGCCCGGCGATAATCACTGTCGCTCCCGGCAAAGCAATCTCCCCCGACTCAACCTCAATCACGTGAATCATTGGCTCGTGATTCAGGTCATCGTGATGAGCAAGTCGATAGGCGATATCAGGACCAAGACTCGCAAGTAGGTGATCAACCACATGTTGCGTTCCAACCGGCCCGACGATCGTCAACGGTGTTGGCTCGAAGGACATCACCCACCGTGTCGTAATCACATCATTGAGGTCAGTGATGTGATCGCTGTGCAGGTGTGTGAGCAACACTGCCGAAAGTTGTGGAGCTCCAACACCAACTGCTGCCATTCTCATCAGCACTCCGCGGCCTGCATCAACCAGATAGTGCTCACCCTCAGCCGAGATCAACGTAGATGGCCCAGCACGATCTGGGGCCGGGATTGGGCTTCCCGTACCGAGCAAGGTGACAGTGATGGTCATTGGCGGGTCATCTCTGCTTGCGCCGCCGCGTTCTGTTCATCCTGAGATCGCCGCTCGGGAACGCGAATCTCCACCTCGTGCAGGTCTCCGGTAAACGGGAATGGGGAGTCGTAACGCTCAGAGACGGGTGACCCATGGTCGTAGCCGACGCTTGACCCAACCGATGAGACCATTCTCATGTAAAACGGGATCTCCTCGCGCCCACAGGCCACGCCATCGATGGAAACCTCGCACCAACCGGTTTTGCGTCCGGTTCGCTCGAGGCGCACCTTGAGAACAACATCTCCCGGGGGTATCGGGCTCGTCGATTCGACGATGGTGTGCTCGTTAAACGCGTTGTAATCAGCGACGAGGCGTCCCCCTTGTACGAAGATCGAGACTCCAGAATTTTCAGTTCCGGTTGCCCACAGTACGCCTTCATCACCTTCGGTAACGGTGACGTTGGCAGTGAGTTCGAACCAACGGCTACCGGTTGTGGCCGAAGCACTTGCGGGAATCGGTGCCATCGGAGGGCGATACCGGTACACCCCGTCGAGGCGGTGTGACGAGCGATTATGGCGCACGGCAGCGAAGAGTTCGAGGGTGCGATCATCAAGAGGCAACACTCCGTGACGTTCCGCTTCCACCCACCACAAGTTGATGAGATCCTGTGTGATGCCCGGCTCGGACTCAGCAAGGTTCTCGCATTCAGAAGGGTCATTACTGAGGTTGTAGAGCTCCCATGGTTCGGTCTCAAAGTCATCGCCTTGGTTGTGCTTTGTCACCGCCTTCCATAACTGGCCGTCACGCTCAGTGATCAACGCCCGACTGCCACTGTTTTCGAAATACTGAAGTGTGTTCGAAGCAGGAACCTCAGCATCACGCAAGATGTTTGCAAACGAGTGGCCGGTTACTGGCAACTGATCAATTCCCCGAAACACCTCCGGTGCATCAATGTTCAACAATTCGAGAACCGTTGGCATCACATCAGACACGCTGACAAAGTGATGTCGATATGTTCCAGATTCCGAAGCCAATTCCTTCGGCCACCTGACAATCAGCGGAACGTGAACTCCTCCCTCATGGGTGTTCTGTTTGTACCAACGAAATGGAGAGTTACCGCACTGCGCCCACCCCCATGGGTAATTCGTGTGGGAGTGAGGCCCGCCAATGTCATCAATGCGGTCAATTGCCTCATCGGGGGTTTCCAAAATCCCGTTGAAGAACTTCATCTCGTGCATCACCCCAAACGGACCACCCTCTTGAGAAGCACCGTTATCGGCCAGCAGAACAAAGATGGTGTTATCGAGTTCACCGAGATCTCGAAGGCCGTCGATGAACCGGCCAATTTGGTCGTCGGTGTGATCAAGAAATGCGGCAAACGCCTCCTGCAATCGACAGGCGAGCCGACGCTGGTTCTCAGGAAGATCCTCCCACGCCTGAACACCCCAATTTCGCGGGGCGAGTTTCGTATGCGACGGAATCACTCCGAGTTCGAGTTGGCGTTCAAACCAGCGCTGGCGCACGACATCCCAGCCTTCGTCGTACCGGCCTCGATACTTCTGTAAATATGCCTTAGGCGCCTGATGCGGAGCATGCGTGGCACCAAATGGAAGGTACGCAAAGAACGGGCGATCTGGCCGAACACCCTTTGAATCGTTGATCATCTGAAGAAGATTGTCAACGAGATCTTCAGACAGGTGGTAGCCCTCGGCTGGTGTTCGTGGCGGCGAGATGTGCGAATTATCTCGCACCAGTTCAGGATGGAACTGATCGGTTTCGCCCTCAAGAAACCCATAGAAACGATCGAAACCACGGGCAAGCGGCCATTGGTCAAATGGCCCGGCCGCCGAGATGTCACTGGTCGGAGCGAGATGCCACTTCCCTGCACAGAACGTTGCATATCCATTGGAATGGAGAATTTCTGCAATCGTTGCAGCGCGCTGAGAGATGTGACCAAGTTGGTGAGGGAAGCCTGTTCTCCAATTTGAGACTCCACGCATCCCAACTGCGTGTTGAGAACGACCGGTCAGAAGCGCAGCGCGAGTCGGCGAGCACAGCGGGGTCACATGAAAGTTGGTAAACGTGACACCGTCGGATGCGAGTGCGTCAATGTGCCTGGTGTCGATGTCCGAGCCAAAACAGCCGAGTTGGGCAAAGCCGGTGTCATCAAGCAGAACCACCACAACATTCGGTGCTTCCGCTCCAGGGTCTGCCCCTCGATCGAATGACGGATCAGAGTCCGACAACGTTCGACCAATGGTTGCACCGCTTGATTCCCACGACTCGTTTTGCCCCACCTAGAGATCTTGCTTGATAGGTGAGGACTCGTCAATGATGCGAACACCGCAAACGTTTTTAGCGGCCGGCACCGGGCCGGTCTATCGGCTACCCAATTGAATCGACAGCGACCACTGTTCCATCTTCAACGATGACATTGACCCTCGATGTCGAGTAATCCTCGGTCACCATTAGGAACTCTCCGTCACGCTGGACCACCCGCGTCGTTACTCCGAATACAGCGGCGAGATCGGCGAATTCATCTTCGGTAAATGGCACATCAACGACCTCTTCCAAGAAGGCGATCATTTGCTCATCGATCTCGTCGAGCTGATTGTCAATCACCACTGCAACGCTTTCACTCATTCGGCCGAATGATCCGGAAGTTCCGGCGCCTGAGGACGGTTCTGACACCGCAGGCAGTGGCGCGGGCTCATCAACATCATCGACGTATACAGGTGTTTCGATGAGATATTCATCAGTAACTGCTGGCACCGTGTACCAACCGCCGTCGTCGCCGATGAACCGGTATGCCGGAATGAGCCAGGTGTTCTGGTCGACATCAGTTGCCCACCAGAGGTCTGCGACGACATCGATCAAGGTGACAGTGATTTCTTCAGGCTCCTGATTAACCCATGCTTCCTCGGGATCAACTGCCATCTCCGACATCGCCGGATCAGATTCAGCAACCTCATCTGCCATTGCGGGTTCTGTGGCAACTGATTCCTCAGCAGCTTCCATCACGGCAACATCGCCACCCCATGAACCGCCCGATCCGAGATAATTTGACCGGAGGCGCTCAAGAGCCGTCTCGACGTCGATCAGTGGGTACGGGCCGACCTTCTCGGGGCTCACAAACGAACCGCCCGCCCATTGCAATGCACCCTCGGCGCCGAATCCGAAGCTCCAATTCTCTCCGGTTGCTTCAACTCCGTCGATCAACTGCCGAGTTGCGTAAACCGATGCGTACCAGTCATCAGCACTGACCTCGAACTCGAGTGCATCGTCGTCGAATCCCGCTGCAGCGATGAGTTCACGCGCCGCTGCCTCAGCCTCTTCAGCAGTCGGCACCCCGACGGGTGGCTCGGGCTCAGGGCAGTCCACCGTGACGTTTCCTTCGGCGTCAACACTCTCGGTGCATGCGTACAGTTCATCCATCGCCTCACGCTCAGACCAATCTGGCGAATACCACCAGTAATGCTGGCTGTAGGCATCGATCGTGAGCGATGGAGCGGTGCCATCTTCTGGCCCGAACGCCCATGCCACTTGATATTCGGCAGGTCGAGTTTGTGGAGTCGGGTCAACACCAAATGCTGTCGCCAAACGAACGGCAACCTCCTCAGAAACGGTCGAGTTGGTTCGGTACACGTATCCGGTGGAATTGCCGGGAAGGGCAGGAAGGTCGCCAACAACGAAATCGGTGACAATCGTCCACGGCATCATGTAATCCAACGCCATATCTCCGTCTGCGGCAGCTTCATCCATCGCTGAAAGTGAAGACTCAGCGGTATCTGCAACCGCTGCCTCTTCGGTGGCCGCAACAGCACCACCTTCCATTGCACCCACACGAATGACCTCAGGTGGAGTAAGCCCACCAGAGTCGGTGTCATCGGCGATACAAGCAGTGAGCGATAACCCGAGAACGAGGGTCACAACGGTTGACTTCTGAATACGATTCATTCGCATACTCCCTTTGACGTCGTCAAATCTGAGAAAGTTCCCGATCATACGCTGACGAGTGCATCAACGAATTCTTGCGGGTCAAACGGCACCAGGTCATTGATTTGCTCCCCTACACCGACGAATTTCACTGGAATACCTAGTTCTGTCTCCACCGCAAATACGATGCCGCCTTTCGCCGAGCCATCGAGTTTTGTCACCACGACACCAGTGACACCGGTCGCAGCCGCAAATTCCCTCGCCTGTGCAAGACCGTTCTGCCCAGTTGTCGCATCGATGACCAGCAACGTTTCGGTGACGACTCCACTCCCCTTTTCGGCGACCCGGCGAACCTTCGACAGTTCGTCCATCAAATTTTGTTTGTTGTGAAGTCGACCGGCGGTGTCTGCAAGCACAAGATCGAACTGCTTGGCAGTCGCCCGTTCAACCGCGTCAAACACAACGCTCGACGGATCAGCACCATCGGCCCCGCGAACAATCTCTGCTCCAGATCGCTCAGCCCACATCTGCAATTGATCGGCCGCTGCAGCGCGAAAGGTATCGCCTGCAGAAAGCAAAACTTTCGTTCCAGATGCGATCTGCCGTGAGGCCAACTTGCCAATCGTTGTTGTCTTGCCAACGCCGTTCACCCCAACAAACAACCAGATTGACGTGCCGTCATCATCTCGCATCGAAAGTTCTCGATTCGCTCCCTCGAGTTGAGTCACCATCGACGCTCTCAGCGCTGCGATGAGATCCTCCGGGTTCTCAATTTCTCCCTTCGCAACTCGATCACGCAACGGTTCGAGAAGTGAAGTGGCAACACCGATTCCCACATCGGCGATCAGCAACGCATCTTCAAGTTCTTCCCAGACCGCTTCATCGATGCCCGACCGTCCAAGGACGGAGCCAATCGCCTCAGAGAATGCACCGCGAGCTCGAGCGAGACGGTCTCGCATCGACTTCGGGGGCTCCGGTTCGGTAGGCGCCGCCTCTCGCTCATCGGTTACATCACGTTCACCATCAACAGTTGAGTCTGGTGCGTCATCAGATTCTTCAACCGAGGCCTCTGTTGAGACCGCCGTGTCGACAGAATCATCGGTTACCGGTGTAACGGCGGCTTCACGTTTCGTTGCAAGCGTTCCCGGCGATTGAGAATCATCTGTTTGAGTCTCAGAACCGCTCCGGCGTCGGCCCGCAACGATGACTCCCGCGCCAAACCCGACGACGAGCAAGATAAGGACGAGATAAATCCAATTGTTTTGGTCCATTGCCAGTTGACGCTATCTGTGACTCTCAATCACCGGTTGGACTGCTCGACGAAGAACGAATGACTTGGTGATTACTGGGCTGGTCACTACCGGGCTGAGGCCGTCGAGACACGCTCGGTGACAACTTTCGATGAACCACCCGGTTGCATCGAAACGCCAAGCAACGCGTCGCCTGCCTCCATCGTTCGCTTCTGGTGCGACACGATGAGCAGTTGCGCCTCCTTGCGGAACTCCTGAATGAGATTCAAGAATCGGTGCAAGTTGACGTCGTCAAGCGCCGCCTCGACTTCGTCCATCACATAGAACGGAGAAGGACGTGAACGGAAGACAGCAAACAAAAATGCCAGCGCAGTCAATGATCGTTCACCGCCTGACAGCAGTGACAACTTCTTGACGTTCTTACCGCTGGGCTTCGCTTCAACCTCAATGCCGGTGTTCAACAGGTCGTCAGGAGCAGTCAGTTTGAGGGTTCCGTTACCTCCAGGGAACAGCGCTCCAAATAGTTGAGTGAAATTCGCACTCACATCGGCAAAGGCCGACGCAAATACATTCTGAATTTCAACATCAACGGCAGCAATCACCCGATTGAGTTCACGACGGGTTGACCGCACGTCTTCAAGTTGCCCTTCAAGGAATTCATTCCGCTGGCTCAGCTCGTTGAACTCTTCAAGAGCGAGCGGGTTGATCGGCCCCAACAACCGAAGTTCACGCTCAAGTTCACGAACACGACCAGCAGGAGTTGCGCCCTCTGGCACCTCAGGAGGTTCAGCTGCCTCCGCGACCTCGGGTTCGATGTCGAGATCACGCCGCAATGACTCGATTGTGGTTTCGAGGCGCAACTTCACCTCCGCCTCGGCGATCTCGGCTTTGGTGAGTCGTTCGCGTGACTCTTCAAGCAGTCGTTCAGACGCAACACGCTCGTGACGGAATTGGTCAAGTCGCTCGGTGAGTTCGGTCACCTCTGCAGACTGCCGTTGGCGTTCCTCGACCAGAGCATCGCGAGCAGCAACGACTTGTTGGCGGCGATCGACAACAAATGCGTTCAACGCAGCAACCGCGCCGAGAGCTTTCTCAACTTGTTGGCGGCGATCGGCGGCACCAGCCTGCGCGTCGCGGTCTGCCTCTAGCCGGCTGTCAATATCTGAAATCCGCCGGCGCAAGAACTCCGATTGTTCGTTGAGCCCAGCAGACCGAACTTCAACATCGCGCCGCCTCGACACCAGCACAGCTGACCAGGCGTCAAGAGCGGCACGTGATTCGTCACGTTGCCGCACTGCATCAACTTCTGCTTGTTCTTCCGCAACCAAACTCGGAAGTGTGGCTTCGAGTTCGGCCAGGCGTTTCTCATCTCCTTCGATGACAGCGACAAGTTCAGTAATTGAGCGCTCGGCACCCTCACGTTCGGCATCAACCTCGCGTCGACGTGCCTGAGCCTGAGACAGCGCCTCTGATGCGGCAATGAACTTTCCGTCATTTCGATCGAGAGTGGTCACTAGTTCGCGTTCCGCAGCAAGCGCCTCGTCAAGGGCAGTTCGAGCCTCGACGCGCAGCTGTTCGGCAGCATCGCGCGCCTGCATTGCAGCCTCAACGCGTGCACCTACCTCTTCGAGTGCTGCGGCAGTTGCGCCACCCGAAGAAGAACCAATACGCCACCCAGTCGCTGAAAGCCGGTCACCGTCTTGAGTGACGACAACAAGATCCTGATGGGCCAGAGCAGTATCAATGGCAGCGTCGAGCGTCGGGGCGCTCACCGCATGGGAGAGCAACCTCTCCAACAATGACTGAACACCAGAATTTGTTGCGCGCACATGGCCGAGAACTGGCGAGCATCCACCTGGAACATCAGCCTTCGTCGCAGGAGCCGACACTGCCGCCAACACCGCTCCCGAGGTCGCGGACGTGCGAAGGGCTTCAAGTGCGCTGCGCGCATTCGACGCCGACTCAACAACAACCGCTGACAAGGCCTCGCCAAGTGCCGCCTCTACTGCGGCTTCCCACCCTGCATCGATCGCAATGACGTCGAGCAACGTGCCAAGAACACCATCGAGACCAGCGAGCCGCTCGGCGCCGGCACGAGCCCGAGCAGCATCGAGAGCGAGTTGCAACGCCTCTTGACGAGCCAACAGCCGCTCGACCTCTGACGAGGCTTTACGTTCATTTACTTCAGCCTCATCAAAAGCAGCTGCGGCACGCACGCGAGCTGCCTCAGCATTTGCATGCTGACGAACCAAAGGCTCTTCGGCGTTGCTTGCGGCTTCACATTCATTGCGATAGCGCTCAATCTCGTCGGAGAGTTCAACCAGCTGACCCCGTGAAAGTTCGACGCGCTCAACCGCTCGGTCACGTTCAGACCGACTCCGTTCGAGCGAGGCTCGCACCGATCGAAGTTCTCCGCGGACCTCTGCGGCTGCGCTCGCAGCTTTTGAACTCAGCTCTGTCCCGCCGTGACCTGCAGACTCACGCTCAACTTCCAGCTGGCGTTCTTCTTCCTCGAGCGACGCAACCTCTGGTTGCAATGCTGCTTGCGCAGCCTCGACCTCGGCAAGTTCGGAGCGGAACCCGGCAACGTCGGCCTCGAGGGTTGCAATCACATCTGCGTCTAGGCCCTGCGAACGATCACGTTCGAGTGACCGACGGCGCTCATCGATAATTCCGAGCAGACCATCTGCGCGTTCGATGAGCCGTTCAACCTTTGCCAGCCGATCGCGGACGTCACTTGCGCCGCGGGCGGTGAGCTGTGACTCGATGCCCATAATCGCCGTGTCGAGTTCGGCCAGCCGAGATTTTGAGTTGTTCTGGGTTTCAGTGGCTTGAAGGCGATCCTGTTCGATCGTCACCAGCCTTGTTCGATGCGTTGCAATCTCTCGTCCGGCGACGAAAATACGCAATCCGTCGAGTTCTTTCTGCAGTTCGACGTGGCGCTGCGCTGCTTGCGCTTGCCGCTCGAGCGGTTTCAACTGCCGGCGGACTTCACGCAATAAGTCCTGCAAACGAACCAAGTTCGCTTCGGTCGCATCAAGTCGACGCTGAGCCTTCTCGCGGCGCTTGCGGTACTTGAGTACGCCGGCAGCCTCTTCAATAATTGATCGACGATCCTCCGGGCGGGCGTTCAACACCGCATCGATCTGACCCTGCGAAACAATGACGTGTTGTTGGCGGCCCACGCCTGCGTCAGACAGCAATTCTTGGACATCGAGAAGACGGCACGGCACACCGTTGATTGAGTACTCGCTGTCTCCGTTCCTGAACAGCACACGAGTAACGGTCACCTCGGTGAATTCAAGCGGGAGCAGCCCGGCTGAATTATCAAGTGTCAGGCTGACCTCCGCTCGACCAAGAGCAGAACGCTTTTCCGTGCCGGCAAAGATGACATCGTCCATCTTCTGGCTTCGAACGGCTTTCGGTGCTTGAGCGCCGAGCACCCAGGCAATTGCATCAACAACATTTGACTTGCCCGAGCCGTTTGGGCCAACGACAACGGTCACACCAGGCTCAAGGTCCATCACCGTTGAATCTGCGAACGACTTAAAGCCTTTGAGGGTCAAACTTTTGAGAAACACGCCAGAACGAATCTACTCGCCCACACGACACAAAACGTGATGCTTTAGCGCTGACAAACCGGACAAAAGTGACTGCCTCGTTGGTCGATGACGATTCGGCGAATGATGCCACGACCACAGGTTGCACACCGTTGACCAGTTCGGGCATACACCCGGTGGCGCTCTTGAAATGTTCCGGGCTGTCCGTCGACTCCGACGTACTGCGCATCTGCAAGGGTTGACCCGCCAAGATCGACTGCCTGCTCAATGACGTCAATAATTGCATCGGTCAGTCGTCGACGTGATCGAGATGACAGTGTTTCAGCTGGCCGATCTGGCCGGATACCAGCAAGATGACAAATCTCATCTGCGTAAATGTTTCCAATGCCCGCGATATGCGACTGGTCAAGCAACAGCGACTTCACACGTCGGCGCCGATTTCGACACATCTCGGACACCAACCCCGTGTCGACGCCGTCAACTAACGGGTCGCGCCCGAGTCGGCCAATTTCAGGAATGAGCTCATCAATACGGTTTCTCGGTGCGACCACCACCTCGCCAAATGTTCGAGGGTCAACAAACAGAAACCGACTGCCATCATCGAGGAGGGCAATCACATGACTATGTCGAGGAGCCTCGTTCATTCCATCGTCGATGATCACCTGGCCGCTCATCCGAAGATGCACCATCACGACCGCGTCGGTATCTAATTCAAGGAGAAGATATTTTCCCCGTCGATTTGCCTCAACAACTCTTGCGCCGGTCAACCCGTCTCGCAACGCCTGTGGTGAGGTCCGTCGGGCAACCCTGTGGCGACCAACTGCAACTTCATCAAAACGGCGCCCGACGAGCGAACGCTCGAGGCCACGACGAACTGTTTCGACCTCAGGTAGTTCAGGCATGATCGGCCGAGTTCAGCCGGTCGATTGCTTCACCGGCCGCCTGCTGTTCAGCCATCTTCTTCGAACGCCCAACACCGGTTCCAAGAACTTCATCGTCGACAACGACGGTTGCGGTGAATTCTTTGTCGTGATCGGGGCCTCGTGAAGTCAAGACATACGAGGGAGATCGGCGTCCGAGCGATGCAAGGAGTTCTTGAAGCGTTGACTTCTGGTCGAGCCGGTCCAGTCGAGCCGGAGCCTCAGATAGCCGAGGTGCGATCAGGCGCCGGACAACTTCAAATGCCTTCGCTGAACCCGCATCGACGTACACGGCTCCGAAGACTGCCTCAAGTGCGTCAGACAGAATCGACTCTTTGTCTCGTCCGCCAGCCGCATCCTCTCCGTTACCAAGCAGCAGGCTCGCACCGAGATCGATTTCTCGAGCAATGCCAGCCAGAGCGGAGGCATTCACCACGCTCTTTCTTAAGTCGGTCAGTCGACCCTCATCCCAGTCTTCAAATTCGGAATAGACGAGATCAGCAACTACCCAGCCAAGAACCGCATCACCAAGGAACTCGAGGCGTTCATTCGAGATCTCATCGGAACTTTCAGCAATCCACGAGCGGTGACTGAGGGCTCGTTGCAGAAGTTTCTCGTCACCAAATCGGTGACCAACTGCCCTCTGCAGGTCGTCTAATTGTCGGCTCATCGCCGACCCTGCTGTCAGAGCCCAGCCCGAGACGCCACGTAGTCGACGGCGTCACGAACCGTCTTCAGATCTTCAAGGTCTTCGTCATCGACTCGGAAGTCAGGGATTCGAGTTCCGAAGGCTTCTTCCAGCGCCTCAACGAGTTCGATGAGCGCAAGTGAATCGGCTTCAAGGTCGTCCACGAATGAATTGCCCTCGGCAATTCCAGATGGATCGGTCTCGAGAATGTCAGCGAGCCGGTCGCGAACGGTGTCAAGAATTTCTTCACGGGTCAATTTTCCTTCAGCCACGCCACGAGTGTACCCCTGGCACGGCTGGCCGAAGATCACTCTTGTGGACGTATCGCCGCAGCAATCGAACCAACTACGTCCGCTTCCACCATGTCACGGGCGACTCCAACCGCGTTATGGATAGCAGTCGGAGATGACGAGCCGTGTGAGATGATGCACACACCGTTCGTTCCAAGCAGCATCGCCCCGCCATACGTTTCAGCTTCAAGCGAGGCCTGAAGGGGAAGAATTTCTGGCAAAAGTGCGGCAGCATGCTCGGTGAGTTCTGCATTGGCGGTGACCGCCTCGGTCAATGCCGACATCACCTTTCGCATCGCTCCCTCAAGCGTCTTCAGCACGACATTGCCAGTGAACCCGTCGGTCACAACAACATCACAGTCATCAGACATCACATCGCGACCTTCGACATTGCCAATGAAGTTGAAACCGCTTGCCTCGCTCAACACGCTGTAGGCCTCTTTTCGCAGGGAGTCGCCCTTACCGGCCTCTTCGCCAATCGAGAGCAGCCCAACCCGGGGATTCGATATTCCCAGTCGGTACTCGGCGAAAATACTTCCCATTTGGGCGAACTGAACAAGCCAATCTGCGTGAACTTCGGAGTTCGCACCAGCGTCGAGTAGCACGGTCGGCGTACCACCAGGAACCGGGATCATCGCAGCAATCGCTGGTCGCCCAACCCCGCGAATTCGGCCCATCCTCAGAAGACCTGAGGCCATGGTTGCACCTGTATTACCCGCAGACACCATTGCCGATGCGACGCCATCACGCACTGCCTCAGCGGCACGAACGAGCGTTGAATCTTTTTTACGGCGGACACCATGCGCTGGGTCCTCGTCCATCTCAATGACTTCGGATGCCTCAATGAGGGGAAGCCCACCAGTGTCAACGCGAGAAGGCAGGTCGGATGGACCTACCAGGACAACAGGAATACCCGACTCAGCAGCGAGCAACGCCCCCGCCACGATGGCGTCGGGAGCATGGTCGCCGCCCATTGCATCAACGGCAACCGGAAGCATGTTGCGAGACTACTCAGGAGACGTCAACAACAACGCGATTCTTGTACCAGCCACAGGACTGGCACACGGTGTGCGGTGTCTTCGCACTACCGCAACGTGGGCACGTGCTACGCGCTGGAGCAGACAGCTTCCAGTTGCTCGCACGGCGGCTGCGGGTCTTCGATTTTGAGGTTTTCTTCTTCGGAACGGCCACTTGACTTCTCCGTCACTCAGTTAAAGGAACAGACTTTTCTCTTCCTCGAGGGCGAGTTGAGGTTATCGGGTATCCGGCGAATTGCGGTCGAAAGATTTAATCATCAAGTTCGAGTCCGTCGAGTGCGGCCCAGCGCTCATCGCGAACGACGACGACACATTCACACGAATCGTTGTTTCGATCAGCTCCGCACACATCGCAGATCCCCTCACATGACTCGCTGCAGAGCACGCTCATCGGAGTTTCAATCATGACGGTCTCGCGAATTGGCTCGAGCAAATCAATCTGGTCGCCGTCGATGATCGATACATCGCTATCTGACGACCCAATTCGATTTCTACTTCGGGCAGGAGCAAATCGTTCATCAAACTCAACAACTTGAATTCCTGAGATTGCTTGCAGACAGCGCCGGCACTCACCACTCCAAGGAATCGAAATCGATCCAGCGACCGAAACGTCATCTGTTGCTGACACTGCGGTCACATCGACGGTCACCATCCCTGAGATTTCAGATTGCCCAGGTGCAAGTTCGCATTGCAGGTCGGCAGATGAAATCTCGTGCTCAACCCGGCGTTCACTTCCTGGCTGCCTCAGCAATTCAACGATGTTGATTCGCAGCGGGCGCGTGCTCGGCGAGGACATCATTGCACCGCTAGTTAACGATCTTGGTCGAAGAACCCAGACTCGTCATGTTCGGGATTTGACTCGTCCGGGACCGCTGCATCAACGCCAGTAATCGACAGTTTCTGGCGGCCGGTGGCCACCGCCCGCGTGAGACGCTCAAGCAAAATCTCGAAACTCGCCAAACGCTGATCAAGAAAATCTTCAGTCTCATTCTTCAGACGACGAGACTCCGAGGAAGCGGTTTCCATGATGTGGCGAGCTCGTGCTTCAGCGGCGCGCACAACCTCGGTTCGTTGCACCATTCGCTCTGACTGCACTCGGGCTGCCTCAACAACCTCAGCCGCCTCGCGACGGGTGCGCGCAATGAATTCATCTCGCTCTCGGAGCAGGTGACGGGCTTGGCGAAGCTCTTCTGGAAGGCGAGACAGTGCCTCTGAGAGAAGTTCCACCATCTCATCACGATCAATGCGCGGTGACGAACTCAAGGGCATGGTTGGAGCGGTCACCACGATGTCGACGGCACGCTTCAACAGAGTTTCAGCATCTCCAAGGTGCGGGTCTCGCACCGGAGGCGCGTCATACGGCTGTTCGAACTCTTCGTCGTCGATACCGACGTCGATACCGGGGTCAACCTGGTGGGGTGCTCGATTGTTCACCCACTCATCATTGCTCATGAAGAGGCCTCCCCGTGCTTCACCTTGAGTGCGGCAGAAACCGCCGGATCCACCATGTGGTCGATGGAAACCCCCTGAGAGGAAATTTCTCGAATGAACCGACTACTGATGTAGGCAAGATCTGGGCGACACGGCACAAAGATCGTTCGGATTCCTGTGAGTGCAACATTGTTCTGTGCCATCTGCTGTTCTATGTCGAAGTCGCTCATCGTTCGTAAACCCTTGACGATGATGTCTGCCCCAGCTTGGGCAGCAGCTTGCACAGCGAGCCCACTGAATGCTCCGACGGCGACGTTTGAACGGCCACCGACGGTTTGTTGAGCAAGGGCAACTCGCTCTTCTGGAGTAAACAACCCGGAAGGTTTTGACGGATTATGAAGGACTCCAACGACAACGGAGCCAAAGACCTCTAACGCTTGATCGACAACGTCAAGGTGCCCGAGGTGCATCGGGTCGAAACTTCCGGGGACGAACGCAGTACTCATGAGTGAGACCAACCTAGTTGAGCGAACGGAGCGAACAGTGGCGCGTCAGCCTGCTTCGCTATCCCGACCCAAAATTGTCACCCACGTCCGGCCATAACGCCGAGACCGCAAGGTTGACCACCCGTCGATTGGTTCGATCTCCCGACTGGCTTCAGCGACAAGGAGGGGCGCCGAAATGTTCGACATGAGATCGTTCCAATCCGCAGTGTCGTAGGGCGGGTCGGCAAGCACAATGTCGACATCAAGACGTTGCACATATGACTCAACCGAACCCTGAACCACAGTTGAATCAGTGGCGAGCCCGAGCATTGCGATGTTGTCATTAAGCACTCGAAGCGCCGCTCGATTGTTTTCGACGAATGTGCAGTGAGTGGCGCCTCGAGAGAGCGCCTCGATTCCCATCGCTCCACTTCCTGCATAGAGATCGGCGACCAGTGCACCTTCAACGACACCCATCGACCCAAGCGTGTTGAACACGGCTTCGCGAACGCGGTCAGTTGTCGGCCGGGTGCTCGTTCCCGCAGGGGCCTCGATCTTTCGTCCGCCTAAATATCCCGCTACCACACGCACGCCCTCAGGCTACGTGTTCGAATCGGCCATACTCGCTGTTATGAGTTCTGCTGAGGAGCCTTACGAGCCCTACCCACAGATCGACTGCATCGACTGCGGTGGCCGAGCGTTTCTTCTCACTCACCCGAGAGAGGAAGGACCTCGCTGGCTGCCCGGCGACATCGTTGCCTACCGCTGCGAAGATTGCCTTGACCGCTGGGATCTCGTGCTTCCCGAAGATGACGAATTCCTCGAATTTTGACCTCACGACTTCGTGAGATAGTCACCTTCGCGTTCTGACAGCAGTAGTGAAATTTCGGATCGTAAGACTTCAGAATCTGACAGTTCTGGATCTTGGTCGATAATTCGGAACGCGACCTCTCGGGCCTGCTCGATGAGTTCACGGTCGCGACGCAAAGAGGCAAGTCGAAGATCGCTGCGACCTTTCTGCGCAGATGACATCAACGTCCCTTCGCCTCTCAACTCGAGGTCGATTTCTGCGAGTTCAAATCCATTGGTTGACCCCACCAATGCGTCTATCCGCGGATT
>JBMTDQ010000014.1:0-33569 GCA_049432165.1 Ilumatobacteraceae bacterium | reverse complement strand
TGGCTCTCGGTGCGACCGGCCCGATTCTTCGATCGACCGGAGTTGAGTGGGACTTGCGTCGTCACGATCCATACCTCCGATATGAAGAAGTCGAGTTCGACATCATCGTGGGAAGTTATGGAGACGCGTTTGACCGTTACGCGATTCGTTTGAACGAGATCCGTGAGTCAATGCGCATCGTTCGTCAGATTCTTGACCGGATGCCAGAAGGCGACTACAGGATCCAAGACAAGAAGGTAACGCCGCCACCTCGCGCTCGAATCGATGAATCGATGGAAGCTCTCATCCACCACTTCAAGATCTTCACCGAAGGTTTCAAGGTTCCCGAAGGTGAGGTCTATGTGGCGATCGAAAGCCCGCGTGGCGAGATTGGTTGCTATATCGCAAGCGATGGTTCCCCTACGCCATACCGTATGCACGTTCGTGCGCCATCGTTTGTCAACATTCAATGTCTCCCACACATGATGCGCGGCGGACTGGTGGCTGACGCTGTTGCTGTTATCTCATCGGTCGACCCGGTGCTCGGAGAAGTGGATCGCTAGAGGACTACACGATGGCTCGTTTAACTGACGCGAACGTATCTATTGCCAAAGAAATTATTGCCCGCTACCCGCGGGCAAAATCTGCATTGATTCCGCTATTGCATCTCGCCCAAGAGCAGGACGGATGGGTGACTGATGAGGCGATGCGCCACATCGCTGAACTCATCGGTGTAACCCCGGCAGAAGTGCTTGGAACTGGAACGTTCTATGAGATGTTCAAGTTCGAACCTGTTGGCAAGTACCTCATCAACGTGTGCGGGACGATGTCATGTGCGCTCTTGGGAGCGGACGAACTCATGCATGCAGCCGAGGAGGAACTTGGCATTCACGAGGGCGGAACAACCGACGACGGAATGTTCACGCTGCACCGCGCTGAATGTCAGGCAGCATGCACCGAAGCGCCATGCCTTCAGGTGAACTACCGGTTCAAGTTTCGAGCTACTCCGGTTGAAGTTCGACAACTCATCTCCGACCTGCGAAGTGGACGACTCGAAGATGAGATCCCGCCGCACGGCACCCTTGCGCGTGTCCGCCAACACATTCCTGCTGACCGCGGCGTAGGTGCCGTTGATCCGGCGGATGTGACAGAGCCACCTGCATGGATCTCGGCAGCATCACAAGGCGGTGCATCATGACCTCATTCCCTTGGGCACCGGGATTCATCGAGGGCGATCGGCCACAAATTGTGACCTCCCGCTTTCAGTACGAAGATTCATTCACTCTTGAGCGATACCTAGCCACTGGCGGATACGACGGTCTTCGATCAGCACTCGCTCGCAGCCCGCAGGACATGCACGAAGAAGTTCGCTCCTCAACCCTTTTAGGTCGTGGCGGCGCTGGCTTCCCTGCTGGCGTGAAGTGGGGCTTGACCCCCGAAGGTGTGTACCCGCGCTATCTCGTGGTGAATGGCGACGAGTCAGAACCGGGCACGTACAAGGACCGTTTGCTGATGGAGCGCGATCCTCACCAACTCATTGAGGGCTGCCTCATCGCCTGCTACGCAGCAGGGCTATCTCAATGCTTCTTGTACATCCGCGGTGAAATGGCACTCGCTCAAGAGCGCGTTGCAACAGCACTGAATGACGCTTACGCCGCCGGTTACATCGGTAAGAACATTCTCGGATCAGCGTTCAGCCTGGACATTGTGTTGCACTGGGGAGCCGGTGCCTACGTCGTTGGTGAAGAAACAGCGTTGATTGAGTCGCTCGAAGGTAATCGAGGCATGCCGCGACTGAAGCCCCCATACTTCCCGGCCGCCATCGGGCTCTATGGTCAACCGACCATCGTGAACAATGTCGAGACCCTGTCGAACCTTCCGTTCATCGCCTCCAAGGGTGCGGCTGAATACACAGCAATTGGTACTGAGTCATCACCGGGTACTCGCATGGTTGCGGTGTCGGGTCACGTTCGTCGCCCAGGCGTCTACGAGATCATTAATGGAACAACCACATTCCGAGACTTGCTCTACGGGGAAGAGTTCTGCCAGGGAATTCGTGATGGCAACGACCTGAAAGCCTTTGTCCCGGGTGGCGGTTCAGCGCCGTGGTTCCTTCCCGATCAACTCGACCTGCCATTTGAAGGCCGCCTTGTCGGAGCAGCCGGATCGATGCTCGGTTCTGGGGCAATCATGGTGATGGACTCGACAACTGACATTCCGTCAGCAGCGCTCACATTGACGAAGTTCTACGCCCACGAATCATGTGGAAAATGTGTTCCCTGTCGTGAAGGTGGTACCTGGTTGATGCGAATTCTTGATCGGGTGGTTGAAGGACACGGCACAACCGATGATCTTGATCTCCTTCTTGAGGTTGGCGAGTCAATTTGCCCCGGCGACATGCCGCATGCCGCAAGCGCTGAACTCCAGCTCGAGGCAACGCCATTTCCTTACAAGATGACAACGATTTGTTTCGTTGGTCCATCGGCGTACGTGCCGGTGCACTCCGCATTGACGTTGTTCCGTTCAGAGTTTGAAGCTCGGGTGGCTCCGTCTCGGTCACGCACTCGTATCCCGGTGACCGCGGTAGGAGGCGATTCATGAGCGAGCAGTCGGTCGAAATTACTGTCAACGGAAAAACTGTTTCTGCAAAGCCCGGCGAAATGGTGATTGCTGCGGCCGAACGCGCAGGAGATTTCATTCCGCGTTTTTGCTACCACCCTCGTATGTCATCTGTTGGGATGTGTCGCCAGTGTCTTGTCGAGATCGACACCGGGCGCGGACCGATGTTGCAGCCATCGTGCATGGTGCCGGTTTCACCGGGGATGACGGTCGATACCGAATCAGAGACGACGAAACGAGCGCAAGAGGGGATTCTTGAGCTTCTGCTCGCCAACCACCCCCTTGACTGTCCGGTCTGTGACAAGGGTGGGGAATGCCCGCTACAAGATCAGGCATTTAGCCACGGTCCGGGTGAGAGCCGCTACATCGAGGAAAAGCGTCATTACGAGAAGCCAATCGAGATCTCGTCGCTCATCATGCTCGACCGAGAACGATGTGTCCTTTGTGATCGCTGCACTCGCTTCGCTGATGAAGTGGCAGGTGATCCTCTTATTCACTTCGTTGAACGTGGCAACGCAACACAGGTGATGACCTACCCAGATGAGCCATTCTCATCTCACTTCTCCGGTAACACCGCCCAGATTTGTCCCGTCGGTGCGCTCACTGCAAAGCCCTATCGCTTTAAGGCTCGACCATGGGATTTGGAGCAGGTCAACAGCACATGCACATCGTGCTCGGTCGGCTGCGAGATTTCCGTGCATTCGAGTCGTGACCAAGTGCTCCGTTATCAGGGCATCGACAACGACGATGTGAACTGGGGTTGGCTTTGCGATCGCGGACGATTCAACTTTGAATCAATTCACGCTGAAGGTCGAGTCACTGAGCCGCTGATCAAGACAGCAGACGGCCATCAAGCCACGTCTTGGAATGCTGCGATGTCGATCACAACGGATCTGCTGAAGTCAGCGTTGGAATCAACTGGCCCATCATCAATCGGTGTGATCGGTGGTGCGCGTGGCACGAATGAAGACGCATGGGCTTGGGCCCAATTGTGCTCAGCGCTAGGTATCGACCGTCGTGACCCTCAACTTGGTGACGGCTTGCCGGCAGCACTTCTTGGGATGCCGAGGGCAACCATTCGTGAGATGGCATCGGCATCAACAGTTGTTCTGATGGCGCCAGATCTCAAAGAAGAACTACCGGTGCTGTATTTGCGTCTGCGCGATGCAGTGGTCAATGGTTCGACCAAGATCATCGAGTTCACTTCAACCGGAAGTGGTCTTACTCGTCATGCATGGCGTTCAGTTCGTTATGGTGCGGGCGATATTTCCGATGTTGTGACAGCGACGCTGGCTGACGCAGGTGTACAGGCACAACTTTCGAGTGGGCCTGTTGTGGTGATCGCCGGCCGCTCGAACCTCGCAACTTCAGCAGAAGTTGAGTTTGCAGCAGTTCAGCAGTTGGTGGCCTCAATCGAAGGTGCCACGGTGTTGCCGGCGTTGCGTCGAGGCAATGTGGTCGGAGCGCTGCAGGCTGGTCTCGCTCCTTCATCACCGCAACACGATTCAACCGCAACGTTGACCGCCGCAGCCGGTGGGTCGATTGAAGTACTCGTGTTACTAGGTAGTGATCCTCTTGCCGACTTCCCTGATCGTGAACTTGTAATCGCTGGATTGAACGGTGCAGGGCGGGTCGTGTCAATCACGGGCCACATGAACGCGTCATCGGTAGCGGCCGACGTCGTGTTGCCAGCAGCGGTGATGTCAGAAAAGGCCGGATCAACCACAAATCTTGAAGGTCGGATCTCATCGGTTTCGAAAAAGGTCAACACACCGGGCGTGGCCCGAGCTGACTGGATGATTGCAGTTGAGCTTGCCGATCGTCTCGGCAGCAATCTTGGGGTCGATTCAGTTGAAGAAATTTCAGCACAGTTGGCATCAGCTGGCGCCGGAGTCGGAACGGTGTGGTCGGTTCCGTTTGAGGTCACTTCAAGCGAAACCAGCGTGTCACCGAAGGGTGGTTACGACATTGACCTTGTTGTTTCAAGAGTGATGTATGACGGCGGGGTTGCCACGGCGTCTTCACCATCGCTCGCTGGGCTTGCGCAGGGCCGAGCCGTTGCGGTGAATCCAAATGTGCTCGAACAACTTGGTGTTTCGACCGGTGACATGATCAGGCTTGTGTCTGAGCGTGGGTCAGTTGAGCTTCCGGTGTGTCCAGATGGTCGACTCAGTCGCGACACCGTCTGGGCAGCCTTTGGCCAACCCGATCGCGAGAGCGGTCACGGTGATATTCGAGCGTTGATTTCTTCTTCTGCTCCTGTGAGCCGAGTTCGAATTGAGCGAGTGTCATGAATTTGCTGAATCGCATACCTTCCGCCGATCCAGTGCTCGAGGCCGAGTCGTTCTGGTGGCAGCCTCTCGCAGTCGTCGGTCTCAAGGTGCTCGTGGTGTTCGTCATCGGCCTCGTCGGCACCATGTTCATGGTGTGGTTTGAGCGAAAAATTGTTGCTGGCATGCAGAACCGTGTTGGCCCAAACAAGGCGGGGCCGTTCGGGCTGCTTCAGACGCTTGCTGATGGCACCAAACTGTTCTTCAAAGAGGATTTGATTCCCGAAAAGGCAGATCCGTTCGTGTTCCGGATCGCTCCATTCCTCGCGTTTGTTCCTGCGTTTTTGGTGTGGGCCGTCATTCCGCTCGGTGGAGATTTCACCGGTGGCCATGACGGAACGGTGACCTGGTTCGGTCAGGTCACCCGGGTGCAGCTCGCAGACCCTCCTATTGGTGTGCTGCTCGTTCTTGCTCTGTCATCAATAGCGGTGTACGGCGTCATGCTCGCTGGGTGGTCGAGCGGTTCCAAGTACCCACTTCTTGGATCGGTTCGCGCGTCGGCACAAATGATTTCCTATGAGGCGGCTCTTGGTCTCAGCCTTGCAGCGGTACTGATGACGGCTGGAACGTTGTCGACTTCAGGAATTGTGTCTGCTCAGAGTTCCATCACAAATTGGCACTTACTGTCGACGGGCATCGTTCCATTCGTCGTCTTCTTAATTGCAATGACGGCAGAACTTAACCGTCCACCGTTCGACCTCGTTGAGGCCGAACAGGAACTTGTTGGTGGGTTCCACACCGAGTATTCATCAATCCGCTTCGCCCTGTTCTTCCTCGCAGAGTTCATGAACGTCATTTCGATGAGTGCCTTGCTCGTCACCTTGTTCCTCGGTGGACCGCAGCCGCTGTACCTCGGTGGAATCGATATCTTCGCCATTCTCGGACCGTTCGGCGGTACGGCATGGCTCCTTCTCAAGGTATTCGCGTTCCTCTACATGTACGTCTGGTTCCGGGCAACACTTCCTCGTTTGCGCTATGACCAACTCATGAACCTCGGTTGGAAAGTGCTCATCCCAATCTCGCTCGGTTGGTTCATCCTCCTTGCCGCATTGCAGGTCGCACGCGACAGTGATGTCAGCGGCTTGGAGTATGCGCTCATCGTTGGCGGCTGTTTGGTTGGGATCGCGTTGGCCTACATGTTGTTCCAAGCAGCAATAAATGTTGCTCGCCGAAACCGTGATGCAGAAGGGGCGGCGTACTGATGGGTTATTTCGAGGGATTTGCTGTCACGATTCGTCAGCACCGACTCTTCGGTGGAAAGCGAGTTACTACGAATTACTCAGGTGGTCGCACTGCACGCCGCAACGGTGACGATCACAACCCTGAGGCCGATGATGACCAGAAGGCGCCGAAGCCGGAGCGGTTGCATGGCCGCCATGTTCTCAACCGGTATGCCGACGGCATGGAGAAGTGCATCGGATGTGAACTGTGCGCAGGTGTGTGCCCCGCGAAGTGCATCTATGTGCGCGGAGCGGACAATGATCCGGAGAATCCGACTTCACCCGGTGAACGATTTGGTTTTGTGTACGAGATCAACTATCTGCGATGCATCCACTGTGACCTATGCGTTGAAGCATGTCCGACCGAAGCGATCACAGAGTCAAAACTGTTTGAGTTCTCGTTCACGAATCGAAATGATGCGATTTACACAAAGTCCGAACTACTCGTCGATGACGAGGGCCGTCCGCAGCAACTTCCGTGGGAAGACTGGCGCGACGGCGAAGAACTGCTGACCTCTGGCTGGATGCGAGCAACCTCACCTGCAGGTGACGCTGATTTTGAGGGAGTTGTCGGCTGGAGTGATGAACTTGGGTTTGGAACTCGCGCGCCCGAACCGCAGCAGGGGGAGCGCGATCGCTGATGGAACTCCTCGTCTTTGTTCTTGCTTCAATAATGGTGCTCGCTGGCGCCATCGGTGTCATCGCATACCGCAATCCGGTTCATGCGGCGCTTGGTCTTGTTCTCACACTGTTCGGAATAGCCGTGCACTTCGTATCGATGGAAGCCCATTTTCTTGCGGCTGTACAGGTCATCGTCTACGCAGGGGCCATTGTGGTGCTGTTCCTCTTTGTCATCATGTTGCTCGGAGTTGACCGCGCAGAAGATCTGACCGTTGAACCGTTTCAAATTCAGCGGCCCCTCGCTGTCATTGTTGGTGTTGCGATCAGTGGTCTCATCACCGCTGCTGTTGTGCGAGGACGCTCAACGTTGGGTGAGCGGGTTGAGTCTGGTGTCCCTGGTGATGACAACATTCGCGAACTGGCGCGCAGCTTGTACAGCGACAATGTGTTCGCGTTTGAGTTGACCTCGGTGTTGCTCATCGTTGCTGTTGTCGGAACGGTGGTGCTGACCCGCCGTCAACGTGGGGGAGTGAATAAGTGACTCCAACAACTACTTGGTATCTCGTTCTTGCAGCAATCCTGTTTGGTGTCGGCGTTGTCGGGCTGATGATCCGCCGGAATCCACTGGTGATGTTCATGTGTATCGAATTGATGCTGAATGCAGTGAATCTTTCGTTCGTCGCCTTCGCCAGAGCATTTACTGATATCTCAGGTCAAACAGCGGTGTTCTTCGTTATGGTCGTCGCCGCTGCGGAAGTCGTGGTTGGACTCGGCATCATCATCGCAATTCTCCGACGTCGACCCGGTGCAACGATTGACGACCTGGCGGAGCTGAAAGGCTGAACATGCTTGATCTCGTGTGGTTAATACCTGCATTTCCGCTGCTCGGATTTCTGCTCATTCTGCTGTTTGGTCGCCGTCTCGGTGAGCCAGCTGCTGGGTTCTTAGCTGCTGCCGCAGTCTTCGGGTCGTTCATCGTCACGGTTGCAGTGTTCTTTGATCTGCTATCGATTGATGAACACCATCGCTCCCACGTTGTCACGCTCTTTGAATGGGTTCCGGTTTCTTCGCTGCAAATCGACATGGCATTACTCGCCGATCCGCTTTCGGTGACGATGGCACTCTTCGTGACGGGGATTGGATTCCTCATCCATCTCTTCGCAATCGGCTACATGCACGGTGATCCGAAGTTCTCAAAGTTCTTCCTTTACCTCAATCTCTTCGTTCTGTCGATGTTGATGCTGGTCTTCGGCGAGAACTTGCTGGTCACATTCCTTGGTTGGGAAGGTGTGGGAGCTTGCTCGTACTTCCTCATCTCGTTCTGGCACACCCGTGACTCGGCGGCAACGGCCGGCAAGAAAGCATTCGTGACCAACCGAATTGGTGACTGGGGAGTCATGCTGGCGATGTTCCTCGGATTCCAGGCTGTTGGTTCGGTGAGTTACGGCGCTCTGAATTCGGCAGCAGAGTCAGGAACACTCGCCTCCTCCACGGCGACCGGCATCGCACTTCTGCTCTTTGTTGGTGCTGTCGGCAAATCAGCGCAGTTCCCGTTGTATCTCTGGCTGCCTGACGCAATGGAAGGCCCGACCCCGGTTTCAGCGTTGATTCACGCTGCGACAATGGTGACAGCTGGTGTGTTCTTGATGACCCGGATGAATCCGATGCTCGCAGCGGCAGCCGATTGGGCGCCAACGATCGTTGCGTGGGTGGGGGCGCTGACAGCGTTGTTTGCAGCAACAATTGCGGTTGCTCAATCTGACATTAAAAAGGTGCTCGCGTACTCGACGGTGTCCCAACTTGGCTACATGTTCCTTGCAGTCGGCACCGGAGCATTCGTCGCAGCAATTTTCCACATGGTGACCCACGCGTTCTTCAAGGCACTCATGTTCCTCGGGTCTGGTTCGGTGATTCACGGCATGCACCACGAACAGGACATGCGACGCATGGGAGCGTTACGCAAGGTGATGCCGATCACCGCAGGCACGTTCATCATTGGATGGCTTGCGATTGCTGGTGTTCCACCATTCGCGGGCTTCTGGTCAAAAGATGAGATCTTGCTGTTCACATTGGCAAAGAGTCCCGTGTTGTACGTGATTGGGCTTGTGACAGCCGTCCTCACTGCCTTCTACATGACCCGTCAGGTGATGATGGTCTTCTTCGGTGAGGCGAAGTGGGAAAGTCACGCGGAGGAACACGGTGCGCATGGCGACTTCAAACCTCATGAATCACCTGGGATTATGTTGTTCCCATTGGTGGTGCTGTCGGTGCTGTCGTTTGCAGGTGGGATTATCCAGTTGCCATCGTTTGGAATCATTCCAAAAAATCTTCGTCACCGTCTAGAAGACTGGTTGCACCCTGTCGTTGCACCGGGTGAAGCAGTGATTTCAGGGACATCTGCCTACGATGCGAAGGAATGGCTCGCGGTGCTCGCAATTGCGTGTGCACTGAGCGGCATCCTTCTCGGAGTGTTGGTGTACGGCCGACGTAAATTGCGGGCGATCGAGCCGGCGATTCTTGCCGATGGCTGGAGATATGACAGCAGTGTCTCAGCGTTTATGGGTGGTCCGGGTCGGAAGATGTTTGACGCCATCGCATGGTTCGATGCAAAGGTTGTTGATGGTGCGGTCAACGGGGTTGCGACTGCGGTGCGTTCAACCTCTGGAACGGTTCGCCGTGTTCAAAGCGGAAACGTTCGTAACTACGCCGGCGTCATCGGCATAGGCGTTGTGTTGATCCTTGCGTGGTTTGTCGTTCTGCGGGGGGTGTTGTGATGATCGCGGCAACTTCAACTGAAGTGGCATTCCCACTCCTGTCAATGCTGATTGTGGTTCCAGTTGTTGGAGCGCTGCTTATTGCAGTGTTGTCGAATCGACGTCCCGAATACTCAAAGCTCGTAGCACTGCTCGCCTCAGTTGGAACCGGCGCGCTGTCGGTGTGGGCGTTTGTCAACTTCGACAGCCATTCGTCCGGCTTCCAGTTCACGAGTCAGCACCCGTGGATTGAGTCGTGGGGCATCTCTTGGCATCTTGGCATTGACGGAATCTCGCTGTTCCTTGTCTTGCTGACAGGTGTGTTGTTCCCGCTCGCAATTGCAGGAATTGACCCCCATAACGATGACCCTCGTCGCGACAAGCCGTATTTCGCATGGTTGTTGCTGCTCGAAGCCGGGGTGATGGGTTCGTTCCTCAGCCTCGATTTGTTCCTGTTCTTCGTGTTCTTCGAGATCGTGTTGGTTCCGATGTACTTCCTCATCGGTGGATGGGGTTACGAAGGTCGCGAATACGCCGCCACAAAGTTCTTCTTGTACACGATGGCCGGCTCGGCATTCATGCTCGTGTCAATTTTGGCGACCGTCTTCATTGCTCGAGACAACGGTGTGGGCAAGGTCACGTTCGATCTCATCGAACTCGCCGAAGGAGCGAACTTTGCGGCATCGACGGGCCGCTGGTTGTTCTTTGGGTTTGCCATTGCCTTCGCGGTAAAGGTTCCAATCTTCCCGCTCCATACCTGGCTCCCGGATGCCCATACGCAGGCTCCAACCGCTGGTTCCGTTGTGCTGGCCGGCGTCATGCTGAAGTTGGGCACCTACGGCTTGCTGCGTTTCGGTCTGTATCTGTTCCCTGAAGCCTCTTACTGGAGCCGTTCTCTCTGGTTGACCCTCGCGGTGATCGGCATCATTTATGGAGCGATCGCTGCAACGATGCAAAAAGATTTGAAGCGTCTTGTTGCGTACTCATCGGTAGCGCACCTCGGTTTTATCGTGCTCGGCACTTTTGCGTTCACCTCGCAAGCAATCACTGGCTCGGTGATGCAGATGGTGAACCACGGTGTGTCAACCGGAGCGCTGTTCTTGATGGTTGGCATGATCTACGAGCGGCGTCACACCCGCGAGATTTCGCAACTGAAGGGCTTGCAGCACGTTGCCCCGGTGTTCGCTGCGGCATTCACGGTGGTCATGCTTTCATCAATCGGTGTCCCCGGACTCAACGGATTTGTTGGTGAGTACCTCATTCTGATCGGTTCGTTCCTCACCGCTCGATGGTGGGTAGTCGTTGCAGCGACTGGAGTCATTTTGGCTGCGCTCTATTTGCTGTGGGCCTACCAGCGGGTCTTCCACGGCGAGCCCGATGAGGAGAACTCAACATTTGCTGAATTGAAGATCAAAGAGGCATTGGTCGTTCTTCCATTTATCGGCGTCATCATTTTCACGGGTGTGTATCCCAAGCCAATGCTCGAGCGGATCGAGCCAGCCGTTGAGGCGCTCATCGTGCATGTTGAAGATCGGACAGATTTTGTTGAGCCTCAGCCGGCCGCCCCGGTCGTAGACGATGAGGCTGACTCGCACGGAGAGGAAGGCTGATGATTGCTCAAGAACTCTTCGTCGGGCCATCAGTTGATTGGTTTGCGTTATCGCCACATCTCGTGCTTGTTGGTGGCGCATTGGTGCTGATGGTGGTTGGTGCCCTAACCCCACCTTGGCCAAAAGGTCTGATGGCACTCTCAACTGTCGTGTTCACTGCAGTGGCGGCGGTTCTATCAGTATTCATCTGGAATGATGTCGGTAGGGATGGCCCAACATCAATTGTCGGTGGCGTACTTGCAGTCGACCGTCTGGCGGTGTTCCTTACCTTTGCGATTCTTGCGGCAACTGCTCTCGTCGCTCTCATGTCAGATGGCGAACTCCGAGGTACCGATAACGATGGGCCTGAGATCTACTCGTTGCTCCTTGTTGCAGCAACCGGTGCGATCGTCATGGTTGGTGCAAATGAGCTCATTGTGATGTTCCTTGGTCTCGAAACGTTGTCGCTGGCGCTCTATGTGTTGGCGGCATCTGACCGCCGGCGCTCGGCAAGCCAAGAGTCAGGAATGAAGTATTTCATCCTCGGTGGACTTGCATCGGCGTTCTTCTTGTACGGAATTGCCTTGCTCTACGGAGGTACCCGAACAACTTCGCTGGGCGAAATGGTGACTCGTCTTCAGGGAGAGGTCAACATTGGCCGCAACGACGCCCTAGTCCTTGCGGGCATCGCATTGATGTTGATCGGTTTTGCATTCAAGGTTTCCGCAGTTCCATTCCATGTGTGGTCTCCCGATGTGTACCAGGGTGCGCCATCGAACATCACGGCATTCATGGCATCGGTCGGCAAGGTTGCAGCTTTTGGCGCCATGTTGCGATTGCTTGTTGCTGCATTGCCGTTCTACCGCGATGATTGGCGTCCGATTATTTGGGTGCTCGCCGTGCTGTCGTTGGTAGTTGGTTCACTGCTCGCCGTTGTTCAGACTGACGTAAAGCGGATGTTGGCATTCTCTTCAGTGAGCCACGCGGGTTTCATCCTTGTCGGAATTGAAGCGACAGGTTGGTCGGCTGGTAAAGATGCGATGTTCGCATCGGTTCAGTCGGTTGCGGTGTATCTGGGGTTGTATTCAGTGCTCGTCGTCGGATCATTTGCGGTGATCACAGTCGTGGGCCGCGAAGGAGATACGTCACTCGACGGATTCAACGGGCTATCCACTCGGCGACCAACTCTCGCTCTTGCCCTGACGGTATTTCTGCTTGCTCAAGCCGGTGTGCCATTCACGTCTGGGTTTGTTGCGAAGTGGGGTGTGATTCAGTCAGCGGTCGACGAGGGTAGCTACTGGCTTGCGGTTATTGCAATGCTTGCTGCGGTGATTGCAGCGTTCTTGTATCTCCGCATCATGGTGAGCATGTGGCTTCGTCCTGCTGCTGACTCAGAATCATCGGTGGCGGTTCCGGGTCTGAGTGGGCTCGCAATTGCAGTTGCAGCAATTTTCACGCTTGTGATTGGTGTTTATCCACAGTGGGTCCTCTCGATGGCCGAAGGAATCGCCGCATTCCCGTAGCGATGACCTCTGTGGTCTCATCTCACCTTGATTCGAGGACGCACATGGCTGGATCTGTCATTGGGCTTCTGAAGCAAGGGCTTCGAATCATTGGTGTTGTGGCCGCATTGTTGTTGCTGACTGGTTCGCACGTTACCGCCCACTCAGATTTTGAAGGATCTGAGCCCGCTGATGGTTCCGTGATCAATGAATTACTTGACTCCGTCGTGCTGAACTTTGCGGTTCCCGTACTCAGCGAGGGAGCCTCAGTTATTGCAGTCGGCGCTGATTCGGGTGTAGTGACTGAGGGTGTTGTCACTGAGATCACCGGGACGTCATGGCGAGCGTCGTTCATTCCCGCGCTTCAGGGTGAAGTTGTCCGCGTCGCCTTCGCCTTCCGAGCCGAGGATGGACATCTCGTAGAGGCCGAAGTGTCGTTCGATCTCACCGCTGCCGCAACGACCACGATCGGCACATCAACGACCACACCTGCTGGTGATGCCGAAGTCGGTGACGATGCGCTTACGGGCAGTCTCCCGGCGACAACCACGACAACGAGCACGACGTTGTTGGTGACTCAAGGTGAAGCCATTAATAATTCGGACAACATTCCGGTTGAGGAAGTGCCGTCACTCGGTGACGCATTGTCGTTGAACGATGGCCTCAATCACGTGGCTCGGCTAACTCAGAATGTGCTCGGTTTCGCTCTCGTAGGCGGTGTGTTCTTCGCGGTGTATCTCTGGAGACGCGGCGAGTTACTTCCTGCTCCTCGACTAGTCGGAGGAGCGGCAGTGCTGTTGGGCATCGCAAGCGCGGCGGAGATCGCAACGATTGCAGGTCAACTCGATATTTCAGTGTCCGATGCGCTGACCCACTCTTTGGGACGATCCGCCCTAATGACGTTGTGCGCTTCACTGCTGTTTGTCATCGCCGCTGCTTCGGTGGTGACCAGCCAGGTGACCTCGCGATCAGCATTTCGTTCGCTGATGTTGGTTCCCGTACTTGGCGTCGTTGGAGCCCCGGCCTTTGACGGGCACGCGGTGACGAAGGGTCCGCGAATTGCTCATGCGCTCAGCGACATCGTGCATATGGGCTCTGCGATGATTTGGGTCGGCGCGGTCTTGGGACTTGCCCTTGTGGCGAGGGTCGACGCCGAGTCGCTGTCAGAGGTTGCTCGAAGAACAGCGAAGGCTCTCGTCGGAACAGTTGTGGTCGTTGCTGTCAGTGGTGTTGCGATGACGTTGATGATCCTTGATGGGCTCTCGTCATTGACATCTTCGACTTGGGGGCAGATATTGATCGTAAAACTGGTTGCGGTAGGAACTGCCGGAGCGATTGGAGCGGTACATCACTGGCGAATTGTTCCCCAACTTGAGCTAATCGGTTCACGAAGAAGTTTCCGCCGGTCAATTGCTATCGAGTGTGCCGTTCTATTTGCGGTGATTGCGACAAGTTCTTGGCTTGTCGTTGCAATGCCCTGATTGACGAAGTTCTCTCTCAGCGACGCGGCTAGGTAGGGTCGCTTGCATGTTCATCAATGGCGAATGGTGTGAGTCTGTCAGCGGTACTTCATTTGATGTCACCGATCCTGCAACGGGAGCCGTTATCGGTTCGATGCCTGATGGTGGGAAGGCAGATGCGGAGCGAGCGATTGCCTCTGCAGATGAAGCCTTTGCGCAGTGGTCATCGACAACTGCTCGCGAACGATCAGACGTATTGCTGAAGGCCTGGCAGATCATGACAGAACGTGCCGGCGAGCTTGCAGAGTTGATGACTCGAGAGCAGGGTAAGCCATTAAAGGCGGCGCGAAATGAGGTGAATTACGCCGCTGACTTCCTTCGTTATTACTCCGAAGAAGCCACTCGTATTGCAGGGGAGTGGTTGCCGTCGCAACGCTCTGATCAGCGATTCCTCATTCTTCGTCAGCCGGTTGGCGTTGTTGCCATGGTGACGCCATGGAACTACCCGATTTCGATGTTGACTCGCAAGATGGGACCGGCACTCGCTGCGGGTTGCACGCTTGTCTTGAAGCCAGCCGAAGACACTCCTTTGTGCGCCAAAGCAGTGTTCGATGTCTTTATCGATGCCGGTGTTCCTGCTGGTGTCATCAATATGGTGACGGCAAAGGATCCGAAACCGATCGGCGATGTCTTCACTACTGACCCGCGTGTTCGGAAGATCACCTTTACTGGCTCAACTCCAGTGGGGCGACTGCTCGCGGGGCAAGCCGCTGCGAATCTGAAGCGAGTGTCGGTTGAGCTCGGTGGTCATGCACCGTTCATTGTGTTTCCCGACGCTGACCCAGTGCGGGCAGCAAAGGGAGCAGCTGCACTGAAGTTTTTGAATTCGGGCCAGGCATGTATCAGCCCGAACCGGTTGTATGTCTCTGAGCAGCATGCCGATGCATTCACCGAAACGATGGTTGAACGTGTCGCGCGCGTAACTGCCGGAAACGGCTTCACTGATGGTGTTGGGGTTGGCCCCCTCGTGAATGAGGCTGCGGTCGCCAAGGTTGAGGCGCAGGTTGACGACGCAGTGAATAAGGGTGCCGCAGCGCTCGTTGGTGGCCATCGACTGACCGATGGCGAGTTTGCGTCTGGACATTTTTTTGCTCCCACCCTGTTGAGCGGTGTGACCGCCTCGATGACGATTTACCGTGAAGAGACGTTTGGTCCAGTTGCGCCGATCATCACGTACGGGAGTGTTGAAGAGGTCGTTGCGCTCGCAAATGACACTGAGTATGGGCTTGCGGCCTATGTGTACACCAACGACATCTCCACGGCTATTCGCACGGCGGAAGGGTTACGGTTTGGAATTATCGGTGTGAACGATGTGAACCCGACCTCTGCCTCTGTGCCATTTGGAGGTATGAAAGATTCGGGTATCGGTCGTGAGGGTTCGCATGATGGCATCGAGGAGTACCTCGAAACAAAGTCGATTGGTTTCGCGGTCTAACTTCAGCTGCCTTTTGATGGCGATTACGTTCCGCAGTAGGTGCGGTATCCCGGAACTGGCTCACCGGCCCTGGCATATCGTTCGGCACCGCTGACTTCTTCGTATGGATGCGTCACCCGTTCAAGGAGTGCCTCAAACGGTGTGAGGTCACCATCGACTGCAGCTGAGAGTGCTTCTTCGACGAGATGGTTTCTTGGCACGTAGATCGGATTGGCTGCTTCTAATCGGGCGATGAGTTCAAGATTGGGAACCCCCTCAAGTTGAAGACGGGTTTCCCACCGAGTTGCCCATTCGCCAAGCCCAATGTCGCGTCCACGTAGCTGGTCTGCAAGGGAACGCATTGTTGAGATGAGGTCGAGGCGACGTTCTTGAAGCAGCGCCATGAGGTCATTCGCGAGATCATCATCTCCAGCGACCTGTGTTGAGAATCCGAGACGCTGATTCATTCCTGAATGCCAGTGACGAGAGAAGGTTTCAGGGAATGCTTCGAGTGCTTCGGTTGCAGGGGCAATGGCATCTTCGGGATCTGCGGCAATCAGTGGCAGAAGGGTTTCAGCAAACCTGGCAAGATTCCATTGTGTAATCGCGGGTTGCCGGCCGTAGGCATATCTGCCTCCCTCGTCAATGCTTGAAAACACAGTTTGAGGGTCGACGGTGTCCATGAAGGCACAGGGCCCGTAGTCGATCGTCTCGCCAGAGATCGTGACGTTGTCGGTGTTCATGACCCCATGAATGAATCCAACGAGCATCCATTCGGCGACGAGGCTGGCCTGTCGCTCGATGACGGCGGTGAGCAGGCTGAGATAGCGCTCGCTCCCACTATCGAGTTCGGGGTAGTGGCGTGCGATTGCGTAATCGGCGAGGGCTCTCAGGTCGTCGACCGAGTCAAGAGCGGCGGCGTATTGAAATGTGCCAACTCGAAGGTGGGACGCCGCAACTCGGACGAGAATCGCTCCTGGTAAGGGGCGCTCGCGCATCGCGAGTTCACCGGTGCTGATGACAGCAAGCGCACGTGTGGTTGGAATCCCAAGGGCCGCCATCGCCTCACCCATGAGGAACTCGCGAAGCATCGGACCCAGAGTTGCTTTTCCGTCACCTCCCCGCGCAAATGGAGTGCGCCCTGATCCTTTGAGATGAAGGTCCCACTTTTGACCTTTGGGGTCAGAGAACTCACCGATGAGAAGCGCTCGTCCGTCGCCGAGGCGAGGTGAGTACGAGCCGAATTGATGGCCTGCGTAGGCAAGTGCGTAGCGTTCGGCATCTTTCGTTGTTCCGTTGCCAGAGAACAGATGCAGTGCTTCGTTGCTAGCGAGCCAATCTGCGTCAATCCCGAGGTCGATAGCGAGTTTCGGGTTTGCAATGACGAGCTGTGGTTGAGACGAGATGTCTGCCGCCCAACTCGCAGCAAGTGATGGGAGCGAACGTGCATATGTGTGCTCAAACTCGGGTGGCGCAGCAAGCGAAGCCATGTGAAGAGCGTAGAGCGGATGAAGTGACTGGGTGGACTGGAGCTTCAGCTTGCAGTTGCTGGTGTTCTGCCAATAGGCCCAACGACAAAAATGATTGCGGCTACTGCCGATGCGATTGCCCCCGCCACAAACACAGCTGGAGCGCCGGAAGCGCTGAGCATGACACCAGCCAGAAGCGGCCCAATTGTTTGCCCGAGTCGAGCAAATCCAACCCAAGTTGCCACCACTGCTCCTCGGTGCTCGGGCGGTGCCTCACTCATTGCGACCTCTTGGAGGTTGGGGATGAGCGCTCCCTCTCCGAGGCCGTAGAAGAGCGTTCCGAGCAACAGCATCGGTACGACCTGGGCCCACCCGATGAAGAGCATTCCAATCGCCCACGCTGCCGCACTGGTGGCAAGGGCCCACTTCACGTTCACCTTTCGTCGAATCCGGCCCATATTGAATCCGACTAATGCTGATGACAGAGCGGGAACGCTGATCATGAAGCCTCGCCAACCTGACGACATCGAGAATCGGTTTTCGAGATGATGTGGCATTGCGGTGAGGAACACTCCGAAGACGACAGCGAACGCAATTGTTCCGACAACGATCGTTGTTGCGATAACAGGGGTTTTCATTGCGGTACCGACGCCGGAGAGCTGGGATTTCAAGGGTTGCGGTGTTCGAGCTGGTTCATCTCGAAGCACTCTCCATGCGTATGCGGCACTCACGAACCCTAGGCCGTAACCGAGGGTTGCAATTCGCCAACTGAAGAATTCGCCGATGACCCCGGAGACAAGTGGGATGATGGCAAGTCCGACCGTGAGCATCGCCGCATTTCGCCCGATCCAAGTGGTGCGCTCTTCGCCATCAAAGTGGTCGCCGATGAGGACAACCCCAAGATTGATGAGGCCTGCTGACCCGATGCCGAGCAGAAATCTGGTGGCGACGAGGGTGGCAAAGTTGGGCGCGATAGCTGTGAACACTCCGCCGCAGCCAAACACGATGAGGCAGAGCGTGAGGATTGGCCGTCGCCCCCATCGATCAGCTGCAAAGCCAATGAGCGGTGCGAGAAAAATCCCGGGAAGTGACGCTGCTGCAACGAGTGGTCCAGCGGCTCCGGCCGACCGATCGAAGGTGTCGAGAATGTCTGGAAGCAACGGGGAAACAAGGCTGTTTCCCATGATGCCGGTGAGGGTTACCGTAAAAACGAGGGGAAGAATCCGGTGGCCTGAAGATTGATGCACAGATGCACACCATAGGGTTTGGGACATGGCGTTGGCTGACTGATAACGTTGTCAAACGATGTCGCTATTTCTCCGCGATTACCTAAATGTTGTTTGGTTCGGACTGGCGGCGGTGCTGTTGGCAGGTCTTCTGCTTGGCATCGCGGCCCTTGTTCGGCCTTCACGACCAACCCCGGAAAAACTCCTTTCATATGAGTCAGGTGTTGATCCGGTTGGTCTCGGATGGTCTCAGAGTCAGGTTCGCTATTACGTGTTCGCCTTGCTCTTCGTCATCTTCGACGTTGAGGCCGTCTTTATTTTCCCTTGGGCGGCAGCGATTGAACGTTATGGCACTTTCGGGCTTGTGACGATGCTTGCATTCATCGTTCTGTTGCTGGATGGACTTATCTATGCCTGGAAGCGAGGACTCCTTCGATGGGTCTAGTCGACCGAGGCCGCTTGCCGGCTCCTCTCACGAAATTGTTCAACATTGGTCGCTCATATTCGATGTGGGTGTACCAGTGGGGTCTCGCCTGCTGCGCAATTGAAATGGGTGCTGCATTCGGGTCTCCTCGTTATGACGTGATGCGTCTTGGCGTTATCCCATTGCCAGCAAGCCCGCGTCAGGCAGACCTCGTGGTGGTGTCTGGAACGGTGACCGACAAGATGGCGCCAGCAGTGAAGCGTTTGTATGAGCAGATGCCCGAACCGAAATATGTGATTTCAATGGGCTCGTGTGCGAACTGTGGTGGCCCATATTGGGATTCGTATTCTGTGACCAAGGGCGTTGATCAGATCATTCCCGTTGACGTGTACGTCCCTGGTTGTCCTCCTCGTCCTGAAGCGTTGCTCGAGGGTGTTGTGCTGTTGCAACAGCGAATCAAGCACGAAGATATGGGTGCCCGATGGCGTGGCGAAGGCTTCAAGCCGATCAAGCGTGATAGCGAACCAATCGTTGTTGGGGGTGGCCCAATTGAGTGACACCGGCACCAGCGAAGAAACACCAGTTATTGATGAGCTTCGTGACGAAATCGTTGCCAAGTTGCGCTCCGATATTGGTGATGCGGTTATTGATGTTCATCAGATTCCAGGGGTAGATCTTTGGGTGCGGGTGTCAGCTGATGCCTGGCGTGCTGCTGGCGAAGCGTTGCGGGCGCAAGGTTTTGACTATTTCTGCTTCCTTTCAGCAATGGATTGGATGCCATCTCCATTTGGAACTGGCGAGAACGATCCGACCGACGAAGTGGAAGAGGACCCGTCGGCATCCGAAGTTCGACAGGGATATGCCGGCGGCGAAACACGGTTTCAGATGCTTGCCCGTGTAACTGACCTTCGTCGACATGTGAGTATCACGTTGAAGGCAGATGTGCCCGAGGCATCCGATGGCTCGATGTCGATCGATTCTTGGATCTCTGTCTACGCTGGCGCAAACTGGCATGAGCGTGAAACGCGCGAGATGTTCGGCATTAACTTTGCTGGCCACCCCGACCTGAGGAATATGTACCTTCCGGGCGACTTTGAGGGTTACCCCTTGCGTAAAGATTTCCCGTTGCTGGCCCGGCTGGTAAAGCCATGGCCCGGCATTGTTGACGTAGAGCCAATGCCGGCGTCAGATGACGATGAAGGAGATGACTCATGACGATGTTGTCCGAACGTCAGCAACTGTCGTACATCGCAGCGCAAGCCGCCGATGCCCGTCTTAATGTTGAACTCGAAACAGAGGGAATGACGCTCAACATTGGGCCTCAGCACCCTGCCACTCACGGCACCCTGCGAATCATCGCCCGTCTTGATGGCGAGCAGGTGATATGGGCCGAGCCGTCCGCTGGGTACATGCATCGTGGCTACGAGAAACTCACCGAAGTTCGCACCTTCCCGCAGGTCACTGCGCTGATCAACCGCATTGACTGGCTTGGATCGTTTGCAAACGAGGTTCCGTTCATTCTCGCAGCCGAGCAGTTAATGGAGATTGAGGCACCGCCGCGTGCCCAACACATTCGAACGATCCTGTTTGAACTGTCGCGCATTGCAAACGTCAGCCTGTTCCTTGGCGACCTCGGTGTCCAGATGGGCGCAGTGACGCCGGTGTTCATGGCATTCCGTGACCGTGAATATGTGTTGAACCTCATTGAAGGTGCGACAGGCGGTCGTTTCCATCCGAACTTTGACCGCATTGGTGGCTTGAAAGACGATCTGCCAAAGGGCTGGCTTGACGAGACCCGTCAGGTGATGAAGAAGTTGCGGAACTTCTGTGACGAGATCGAAGATTTGCTCTTTGGAAACGAGATTTTCCAAAGCCGTACCCGTGGTATCGGTGTCATTCCTGCAGATGTTGCCCGCCAGTACGGCCTGTCGGGTGCAAACCTTCGAGCCTCTGGCGTCGATTGGGATCTCCGCCGCGATCAAAAACTCCCGCTTGCCTATGACAAGGTTGATTTCCGAGTGTGGACGCACCCAGACGGCGACTCCTGGGCACGTTGTTGGATTCGTCTGCAAGAAGTTCGCGAGGCAACAAAGATCGTTGACCAACTCATCGAGACGCTTCCTTCTGGTCCGGTGATGACGAAGGTTCCTCGCATCATCAAGGTTCCAGAGGGCGAGGCTTGGGTCTCAACTGAAAACCCACTCGGCGAGATGGGCTATTACGTTGTGTCGAAGGGTGGTCTTGGGCCATTCAGAGTGAAGATCCGCTCAGCTTCGTTCAACAACATTTCGATCACCCCGTGGGTGTTGAAGGGTGTGTACGTGCCCGACATCATCACGATTTTGGCGAGTCTCTACTTCATCCTTGGAGATATTGATCGCTAATGATGAACCTCGCTTTGGAGATCCCGTATTGGGGTCAGTCGTTACTTCGTGTGCTGGGTGGGATTGGCGCGGTGCTGTTGCCTGCTGGCACCATCGTGTATCTCTTTCTCTTCAAGATGATGTCGTTCATGCAGAGCCGTCTTGGACCAATGGAAGCCGGTCCATTCGGTTCGATGCAGTTGCTCGCTGAGGTCGGTAAGTGGCTTCAGAAAGAAGACATCATTCCTGAGAATGCTGATGCCAAGATCTACAAAATTGCACCGATCATCGTCTTGGTGTCGACGTTCTTACTCGTCGTTGTGGTGCCATTTGGTCCTGATGCCGTATTTACGAACTTCTCTGCTGGCGTGTTCTATGCACTCGCAATCGGCTCGGTGTCGGTTATCGGCATTCTTGTCGCCGGGTGGTCAAGTGCGAACAAGTACTCGCTTCTTGGCGGTCTTCGTGCAGCAGGACAATTGATCGCATATGAACTGCCGATGGTTCTCGCAGTTGTCGGTGTGGTGATCCAGGCCGGTTCAATGAATCTGCAAGACATCGTTGTTGCCCAGAACTCTGGATCAATCTTTGGCTGGGATGGCGTCGGCTTTCCGTTTGTCCTCACCCAGTTCGTTGGATTCTTGATTTTCATGATTGCGGTTCAGGCCGAACTCACTCAGGTTCCTTTTGACATGCCGATCGCCGAATCGGAATTGGTCTCGGGTTACATGACCGAGTACTCCGGCTTCCGATTCTTGATCTTCTTTATTGGTGAGTTTGCAACCGCTGGTGTGTTCGCGTTTATTGCTTCGGTGCTCTTCCTCGGAGGCTGGGGAATTCCATTCTCATGGTTTGGGTGGGAGTCACTCGACGCAGTCGACAATTGGATGAACATCGTTGGTCCGATCATCATGTTGACCAAGATGTTGGTGCTCACCGGAATCATCATGTGGGTTCGCTTTTCGTATCCACGTTTCCGTGAAGACCAACTCCAGCGATTTGCTTGGAAGGTTCTTATTCCGTTGTCGCTTGCGAATATTGCAGTGACTGCCATCTTGAAGGTTGCGATCTGATGCCGAAGGTTCCTGGTCTTGTTAAAGGTCTAGGCGTCACGATGGGGACGCTATTTCGGACCGTCAAAAATGGTGCAGACACCATTCAATATCCGCATGCAAAAGAGGCTCCGCCGGTTCGTGCGCGTGGAGTAATTGCTCTTCGTGAAGACAACTGCACAGCGTGCATGTTGTGCGCACGCTCATGCCCAGATTGGTGCATTTACATTGAGGGCCATAAGCAACTTGCGCCGCCTCGACGCGCTGGTGGCAAGCCCCGACAGGTCAACCATCTTGATCGTTTTGACATCGACTACGCACTCTGCATGTATTGCGGCATCTGCGTTGAAGTCTGTCCATTTGATGCGTTGTTCTGGAGCCCTGAATATGAGTACTCAGAGCCCCGCATTGCGGATCTCTTGCACGATAAAGACAAACTCGGCGAGTGGATGGAGACGGTTCCTGAAGCACCTGAACTTGAAGCAGGAGCGGAGAAGAAGAAATGAGTTCGCTGTTCGCTGCTGATGTCAACATCGCCCAGAACGTTGGTTTTTACATCATTGCGGCAATCATGGTGTTTGGCGCAATGCGAGTGGTGACTGGCCGCAACGTCGTTCACGCTGCCCTTTGGCTGGTTGTCGTTCTTGGCGGAGTGGCTTCTCAATATCTTTTGGCGGCCGCTGAGTTCGTTGCTATTTCGCAGGTCATGGTCTACATCGGTGCCGTCATGGTGCTGTTCCTGTTCGGCATCATGTTGACTCGGGCGACCATTGGCGAAGAATCAGACCTCAACAATAAGAACTGGTCGATTGGCATCCCGGTGGCGTTGCTGCTTGCCGGAACCTTGGTGTGGGTCATCGTTGATCAATACGGCGGTGAGGTTCTCACGTCTCCCGAAGAGCCGATGTCGACGACAGCGATTTCTGATGTGTTCCTTCGTGAGGGACTGGTGCCGTTTTTAGCTCTTTCGTTTGTGCTACTCGCAGCAGCGATCGGCGCGATCGTTCTCGCGAGGAAGGACTGACATGTACGCAGTGAATTTCCTCATCCTTGCGGCGTTGCTCTTCGCAATTGGTGTGTTTGGTGTCATCGCTCGCCGTAATGCGGTGATGGTGTTGATGTCGATTGAGTTGATTCTCAACTCAGTCAATCTCAACCTCATTGCGTTCGCAATGATGAACAACTCTCCTGAGGGCCATGTGTTTGCCCTGTATGTGATTGCTGTGGCTGCCGCTGAAGTCGGCGTTGGTCTTGCGATGGTGTTGATGATTTATCGCAACCGTCGTTCAATCGCGCTCGATGAACTTTCGGTGATGAAGGGCTGATGGTCTGATGCTTGCAGCAACCCTTTCAACTGGCTGGTTCTTGGAGAACGCGTGGCTCATTCCGCTCGTTCCTGCAATCGGGTTTCTTTTCATCATTCTCTTCGGCAAAAAGATGCCGCAGAATGGCAGCGAGATCGGAATCGTTTCGATCGGTATCTCGCTTGCGATAGCAATTGGCGCGACATTCCAGTGGATTGATCGTGTGAACTCGGCTTCAGGCGGTGGTGAACACACGGCTACCGGATTCTTCGGAACTCTTCGGGCGATCTTCCCATCCGCAACTGAAACCGGAGAACACGCAGCGTCTTTTGTTGAACCAGTAGTGAAGTCCTGGACATGGTGGCAGTCAGGTGGCCTTGAGTTCGGTCTTGGTCAGCACATCGATGGTTTGTCGATCATGCTGTTGCTGCTCGTCACATTCATTTCCTTCTTGGTGCAGATCTACTCGACCGAATACGTCTCAGGTGATCGCCGCTATACCCACTTCTTTGCGGCTCTGACGCTGTTCTCGGCGGGAATGCTTGTGATGGTGCTTGCTGAGAACATGTTGCAGCTCATTCTTGGCTGGGAAATCATGGGTCTGTGTTCGTTCATGCTCATCGGTCACTGGTGGGAAGAAGAAGCAAACTCTCGAGCCGCCCTAAAGGCATTCTTCACCGTTCGTGTTGGTGATGTCGGGCTCCTCGTCGGCACCGCAATCATCTTCTTTGGTGCAAACGATTGGGCGGTCGAGCACGGCTCGAATGGCTTCTCAATTCGAGGAATTTCGGCCTGGGCGCTGTCGGGCGAGGCTTCGCACAGCGTTCTGTTCTGGGGCGGCGTCGCTCTCTTCATCGCCTCAATCGGCAAGTCAGGTCAGTTCCCGCTTCACACCTGGCTTCCTGATGCCATGGCTGGTCCAACACCGGTGTCGTCGCTATTGCACTCGTCAACCATGGTCGTTGCCGGTGTCTTTTTGGTTGCGCGTCTCTACCCAGTGTTCTTCGTTGGGTTCGACATCCTTGACACGTCGGTCAACTTCATCACGAATATCGGTGGCATCACCATCATCGTTGCGGCTGCACTTGCGTTCGTTCAGGACGACATCAAGAAGGTATTGGCGTATTCCACGGTCTCGCAGCTCGGCTACATGATGCTTGGCCTCGGTGTTGGGGCATGGCTCCCAGCCGTGTTCCACATTTTCACTCACGCATTCTTTAAGTGTGCGCTGTTCCTGGGTGCAGGTTCGATCAGTCACTCGGGCTCACACCACTCGTTTGACATGAAGAAAGACATGGGCGGTTTGGCCAAGAAGATGCCAATCACTGCCGCAACCTGGATGGTGTCCACCGCTGCACTATGCGGTATCCCGTTCTTCTCAGGGTTCTTCTCCAAGGACGAGATCATCGATAACGCCAGCCACAACGGTTACCAGTTCTTCTTCTATGTTGGACTCATCGGGGCGTTCATGACGCCTGCATACATGACGAGAGCGACCTACCTCACATTCTTCGGTAAACCACGTGGTGCTGCAGCAGGAGAGCATCACGATGAAGGCCATGACGACGCTCATGCTGACCACGATGATCTCCACGGCGATGCCCACGATGACCACGGTGAACATGACGATCATGGCGCCCACCACGGTCCTCATGAGTCACCGTGGCGAATTACTGCTCCACTGATCGTTCTCTCCATTCTTGCGATCGGCTCCGGATATCTCAACGCCCCGGCATTCGGAACGCATTACTTCACCGACTGGGTCGAGCCTGTTGGTGTTGAAGTGGCTCTCGACGACGACCATGACTACGCGTCAAGCGAAGACGAGCATGCGAGTGTTGTTCTTGCGGCGGTTCAGGCCGAAGAGACCGATGGCCATTCGAGCGAAGCAAAAGGTTGCGGGTTTGCTGACCCGGCCGACGGCTCCGTTTGCTACGCACCAAAACTCAGCCACGCCACGTTCTCATGGTCGAAAGCGATGCCGTCGATCATCCTTGTGTTCGCCGGAATTCTCTTCAGTGCATGGGTGTGCATGGGTATTTATGGCGACAGGAAGAATCCTTTCGCAGGTCTCACTTCGAAGTTCGCGCCAGCACGCTGGGTGCACACATTTTTGGTGAACAAGTACTACCTCGATCATCTCTACGAGAAAGTCATCGTCTTTGCGTTTGCTCATCCGATTGCGAAAGCGGCGTACTGGGTCAACCAGAACATCCTTGACGGCATCGTGAACAACGTTGGTCGGGGAGGCCGGGCAACCGGCGAATGGGTCTATCGCAATGTCGACCAACGTGTGGTCGATGGCGCGGTCAACGCATCTGGACTGGCAGCAAGTGAGGGTGGACACGCCCTGCAGCCAGTTCAATCAGGAAAGGTCAATCAGTACGGAGCGTTGCTCTTCGGAGCAGCGACGGTGGGGGCAATCGTCCTCATCCTCGTGAACATCTGAGTCAGCACACCCAGAGGGCACAACAACTATGCAAACCATTACTAATGACAACTGGCTCCTAACGGTCGGCACGTTCTTGCCGCTTGTTGGCGTACTTCTCATGATGTTCGTACCGGCATCAGAGGAGAAGACTCACAAGCAGATCGGCATTCTGACTTCAGCGGTGACCGCTGCGGTTGGCGTGTATACATTGCTGCGTTTTGATTTTGGTCAGAGCGAGAATTTGCAGTTCTTCGTTGACAGCGAGTGGATCACCGTCATCAAGTCGAACTACACGATCGGTCTCGACGGAATCAGCCTTCCGCTGTACTTCCTGTCGATGGTGGTGACGCTGCTTGTCATGATCTACACCTGGGACAACATGCCTGATGCAGGTAATCCAAAGTCGTTCATCATTCTGATGCTGGTGCTGCAGGTTGGTATGGCGGGTTCGTTTATCGCCCAAGACCTCATTTTGTTCTTCGTGTTCTTTGAGGTTGTCCTGTTGCCGATGTACTTCATGATTGGCGTGTGGGGTGGCGACGATCGTCAGTACGCCTCATTGAAGTTCTTCCTCTACACCATGTTCGGATCGGCCCTTATGCTCGTGGCCTTCCTTGCGCTGTTCTTCCAGACTGGCGCCGAGTCGTTCTCGTTCGCGCACCTCATGGAAGCTGGGGCGCTGATCGACCGTGATGTGCAGATCTGGATCTTTGCCGGAATGTTCGTCGGCTTCGCAGTGAAAGTGCCGATGTTCCCGTTCCATACCTGGCTGCCTGATGCTCACACTCAGGCGCCAACGCAGGGCTCGGTCATTCTGGCCGCAATTCTGCTGAAGCTTGGTACCTACGGATTTGTTCGTATCGCAATTCCGATGCTCCCGCAGGGTGCAAAAGCGTGGGCTCCGGTGATCGGCATCCTTGCAGTCATCGGCATCATCTACGGAGCGCTCGGCTGTCTCGCTCAGACCGACATGAAGCGCCTGATTGCGTTCTCCTCCGTGGCGCACATGGGATTCGTGATGCTTGGTATCTCAACCCTCACTGACTTTGGCATCAATGCAGCCCTGTTCGGCATGGTTGCCCACGGTCTTATCACTGGCATGCTCTTCTTCGTTGCTGGTTCGGTGAAGCATCGCTATCACACCCTCGAGATTTCCCGACTTTCGGGAATGCTCATCCAGATGCCTCGACTCGGCTGGATTCTTGGCTTTGCAGCGATGGCCTCTCTTGGTCTTCCCGGCTTGGCTGGATTCTGGGGTGAATTCCCAGCCATCCTGTCGGCCTACAACCCGAACTTCGGGTTGAGCGAGGCTCTGTTCCGCACGCTGATGGTCATTGCTGCAATCGGCACGGTCTTTGCTGCTGCGTACCTGCTGTGGCTCTACCAGCGCACTGCGTTTGGCCGCCCGAATCCAGAGTTTGATCAGCATGCTCATCCGGTCGGTGCTGGTGTCAACGATGAGCATCATGAGGCTGATATCCACGATGTCACCAAGATTGAGTGGATTGCTTGGACGCCGTTCCTTATTGCGATCGTTGTGTTTGGTGTCTACCCACAGTTGATGTTTGGTGTCATGGATCCTGCCGTGTCGTTGTTGATTGAGCGTGTAGGAGCGGGCATCCCGTGATCGCTTCGTTGCTCGCACAAGGCTGGACGGCGCCAACGATTGATTGGCATGCGATCGCGCCCGAGTTGGTGCTGATTGCCGGCATCAACCTGGTGCTGTTGATCGACCTTTGGCTTGACGAGGCGAAGAAGTGGGCGATGGCAACGTTGACGGGCTTTGTCATGCTTGGAGCGGTCATCCCGGTCGTCACCCTTGCTGTGCTTGGTGGCGATGTGAGAGATGCGATCTTTGATGGTCGTTACGTTGTTGACGAATACGCACTCATCCTCAAGGCATTGTTCTTGCTCGTCGGGTATGTCGTCGTGCTGCTCAGCCAGAATGAACTTGAAGAGGGTGGCTACTACCAGGGTGAGTTTTATGTGCTCATGCTGGTGAGCGTGCTGGGCATGGTGATGATGGCGTCGAGCCGAGATCTGCTCAGCGTCTTTGTTGCACTCGAGTTGCTCTCGATTCCGGCTTACATGATGGCTGCTTGGCGTAAGCGGGATGTGAAGAGTAACGAGGCTGGTGTGAAGTACTACCTGCTGGGTGTCTTCGCCTCGGGTGTGTTGCTCTACGGAATGAGCTTCCTGTACGGCACGACTGGCTCGACCAAACTGACTGAGATTGGAGCGGCGCTCTCGGGCGATCTCACCGCGATGCAGGTGTTGGCGGTTGTATTCGTAGTCGCTGGCTTCGCCTTCAAGATTTCAGCGGTTCCGTTCCACACTTGGGCGCCAGACACCTACGAAGGTGCCCCGACGCCGGTGACGGCATTCCTCTCAGTCGCATCAAAGTCAGCGGGTTTTGTTGCCCTGCTGACCGTGCTCTACCTCGGTCTTTACGGTGCCGACGAGGTCCATGGCCCGTTCATTTGGGCGATGGCTGCGCTCACGATGACGGTCGGCAACATGGTCGCGCTTCGGCAGACCAACATCGTTCGCATGCTCGCATATTCATCGGTGAGCCAAGGTGGCTTCATTCTCATGCCGTTGGCAGTGATGGGTACTGGAGCCGCTGAGTCATCGCTGCGGGCGGTCGTGATCTATCTTCTGATCTACGCCTTCTCGAACCTTGGCGCATTTGCGGTGATTATTGCGGTTGCTCGTAAGACTCGCTCGGGTGAGATTTCCTCGTTCGGGGGACTCATTTCGTATGCACCCGGACTCGGTGTGTTGATGACTATTTTCCTGGCATCGCTTGCAGGTATCCCACCGCTCGGAATCTGGATTGCAAAACTTCAGGCGTTTAAGGCACTCATCGATGCGGGCTCAACGTCTGCATATGTGCTGGCGCTCATCGCAGCAGTGAACACCGTTATCGCAGCCGGCTACTACATGCGGGTCCTTCGTCAGATTTGGATGGCTCCCGCACCTGATGGTGATACGTCTCCGATTACGCCACCAGCTCCGATTTGGTTGGCTCTTGGCATTACCGCAGGCGGAACAGTTGTTCTCGGTATCTTGCCGGGTCTCGTGTTGCGCTTTGCTGACCTCCCAGATTTGACCGGTGCCCTCGGGCTCTGACCAGTCACCGGTCGGTTTCGACCGGTTTATGGCTGATGCGCTCTACGGGAGCAACGGTTTTTATACCTCTGGTGGATCAGCGGGCCGTCGAGGCGACTTCATTACGTCGCCCGAGATCGGTCCTCTATTCGGTGCCGTCATCGGGCGGTTTCTTGATGCCGAATGGACAAACAAAGGTCGTCCGGCAGAATTCAACGTCTACGAAGTTGGTGCCGGTCCCGGAACGCTGGCGCGCTCGATTATGACCTCTGACCTCGAATGCTCTCAGACTCTTCGCTATCACGCAATTGAAATCTCTGATGTCCAGCGCTCATCCCATCCGTCCGGGGTGACATCACTAAAGGAATTACCTGAGGGCGACCTCAGTGGTGTGGTGATTGCCAATGAACTTCTCGACAATCTTCCGTTTCGTCTTGCGGTATTTGATGGGGAATGGCGAGAGGCATTCGTTGCTGCCTCAACATCTGGTGCGCAGGAGGTGCTGAGCGCTCCTTTTGACCCGTGCCCAGCGGTGCTCCCGATGAGCGCAACACATGGTGCTCGAGCGCCTCTCATCGATGAGGCTGCGTTATGGGTGAAATCAGTTCTCGATCGGCTGAGTGGGTCGCTCGTGTTATTCGACTATTTCACTGCGACGACGGCAGGGTTGGCCGTCCGGCCTTGGCGAGAATGGCTTCGTACATATCGATCTCATGAGCGGGGTGGGCATTACCTTGCTGCGCCCGGTGAGCAGGACATCACGACTGAGGTCCCGATCGATCAGCTTCCTGAGCCAACTGCAGTTCGATCGCAAACCCAATGGCTCGAGTTGCACGGGTTGTCTGATCTGGTGGCTGAGGGGCGTCAAGTATGGGAAGAACATGCTGCTCGTCCTGACATTCACGCTCTCAGAATGCGGTCTCGGATTTCAGAAGCAGAAGCGCTGGCCGACCCTGACGGACTTGGCGGATTCCTTGTTCTTGAGTGGCGGCAGTGAATCAGTCGGGGCTCTTGTCCTAGAGTCAGAGGTACTTGGCACGTCATAGGGGGAACGATGACAGAGAACCACGAGACAATTGACGCACTCTCGCATGAGAACAGACGCTTCTCACCGCCGGCAGAGTTTTCGGCGGGCGCACATGTCAGTGATAGCGGTCTTCACGACGAGGCTGCTGACAACCTTGAGGCATTTTGGGCCCGACAGGCCTCGGAGCTCATCACATGGCAGCAGCCGTGGTCAAAGGTGCTCGAGTGGGATCTTCCCTACGCGAAATGGTTTATCGATGGAAAACTGAACGTCGCTGAGAACTGTCTCGATCGTCATGTGATCGCGGGTTTTGGTGACAAGGTCGCAATCCACTGGGAGGGCGAACCGGGTGACACTCGCACCATCACCTACGCAGAACTTCTTGCTGAAGTTGAACAGTTTTCGAATGTGTTGAAGAACCTCGGTGTCGCCAAGGGTGACCGTGTCAACATTTATCTGCCGATGATTCCTGAAGCCGCTGTTGCGATGTTGGCATGCGCGCGAATTGGTGCCCCCCACTCTGTTGTATTCGGTGGGTTTTCTTCTCAGTCGCTCGTCGATCGAATCAATGATGCTGAGGCGAAAGTGCTGATTACCGCTGACGGCGGGTATCGGCGTGGCGAGGTATTTCCGCTGAAGCCCGCAGCCGACGAGGCGGTTGCGCAGACACCGACGATCGAACATGTTGTGGTGGTGAAGCGCGGCGGCAACGACGTCGAGATGGTTGCTGGCCGTGATTATTGGTATCACGAACTCATGGCGTCGGCTGACGCATCTTGCCCACCAGAGGCGATGGACTCTGAAGATCTCCTGTTCCTGCTCTACACCTCAGGAACAACCGGTAAGCCCAAAGGCATCATGCACACCACCGGCGGTTACCTCACCCAGGTGGCGTACACGCATCGGAATGTCTTTGACCTTCACCGCGATCGGGATGTGTATTGGTGCACTGCCGATGTTGGATGGATTACCGGCCACTCGTACATCGTGTATGGCCCGCTCGCGAATGGCGCAACGCAAGTGATGTACGAGGGTGTGCCAAACCACCCGGGTAACGACCGTTTCTGGGAGATCGTCGAAAAATACAAGGTGACGATTTTCTACACTGCTCCGACCGCGATCAGAACGTTTATGAAATGGGGTGCTGACGAACCAGCGAAGCACGATCTGTCATCGCTTCGTTTACTTGGCACGGTTGGTGAACCAATTAACCCAGAGGCATGGATGTGGTATCACGAGAACATTGGCGGTGGACGCTGTCCGATCGTCGATACGTGGTGGCAGACCGAGACCGGTGGCATCATGATTTCGCCCCTACCGGGTTACACGACGACGAAGCCCGGTTCAGCAACATTTGCGTTGCCTGGAGTGAATATCGCCGTTGTCGATGACGGTGGAAATGAGGTCGACGGGGGAGGGGGGTATCTCACGTTGACTCGTCCGTGGCCTGGAATGTTGCGGGGAATCTGGGGTGATCCGCAGCGATTTGTTGACACGTACTGGAGCCGATTTGACGGCAGTTACTTTGCTGGCGACGGGGCCCGACTCGACGACGATGGCTATCTGTGGTTGCTTGGCCGTGTTGACGATGTCATGAACGTCTCAGGGCACCGCATTTCAACGACTGAGGTTGAGTCTGCGTTGGTGTCACATCCGTCTGTTGCTGAAGCAGCAGTCGTTGGAGCGAATGACCCGACGACTGGCCAGGCGATTTTCGCGTACGTGACCTTGCGAGGCGGCCAGGATGTTGATGTCGCCACTTTGCGCGATCATGTGGCTTCAGAGATTGGCGCCATTGCAAAACCGAAAGCAATCTTCTTTACCCCCGATCTACCGAAGACACGGTCGGGCAAGATCATGCGGCGACTACTCCGCGATGTTGCTGAGGGTCGCAACCTTGGCGACACGACGACTCTTGCCGATGCGAGTGTCGTTGATGAATTGCAGCGACGTGCTTCCGAGGCGCCGTCGGAGGACTGATCTGACCAAGTGTCAGATGATTGTCAGTCGCGAAAGTTATTGAACTGCAAAGGAATGCCGATGTCGGCTCCCTTGAGCAAGGCAATCACATTCTGAAGGTCATCACGCTTCTTTCCGGTGACGCGAACCGACTCGCCTTGGGTCTGACTGTTCACACCTTTCGGGCCATCTGACTTGATGAGCTTGTTGATCTCTTTCGCTTTGTCAGATGAAATTCCAACCTTGATAGTGACGACCTGACGGACGGTGTTCTGAGTTGCCTCTTGAACATCTCCGTAGTCGACACCTTTGAGCGACACGCCTCGCTTGACCAACTTTTCCTCGAGGACAACTCGCAGTGCAGCAAGTCGATCTTCACTCACGGTGTGCAATGTGATGACCATGTCATTTTGCTCAATCGTTGAGTTGGTGTTCTTGAAGTCGAAGCGGTTTGAGACCTCTCGTTGGGCCTGGTCGATAGCGTTTCGAACCTCTTGACCATCAACTTCTGAGACAACATCAAAACTTGGCATAAGAAATACCGTATCGGAATCGTTGATGAAGGGGTGGCTGGCGATATCCGGAGATACCATTCCGGGTCGACATATGGGTCGGTGCCCGAGCGGCCAAAGGGAGCAGACTGTAAATCTGCCGGCATTGCCTTCGGAGGTTCAAATCCTCCCCGGCCCACCAAATAAAGAGATGTGACTGCTTCGGCCAATAACCGGATCAGCCCAACCCCGTTTCGAGCCGGTCGGAATATTCCGATCGGCTCGATGCGTGTTAGAGCATGAGTTGCATGACGGCGACGTCAAGCCAGCGATTGAACTTGCGACCAACCTGGCGTTCGATACCGATCATCTCGAACCCAACAGAGCGATGAAGCGCAAGGGAACCTTCGCCACTCGCTTCTATTCGTGCGATGACACTGTGGAATCCGCCGTCACGAGCGGTGTCACAAATCGCAGACAGCAACAGATGGCCGATTCCACGTCCGTGGTGTGCTCGGTCAACGTAGACAGAATCTTCGACAGTGGTCGAGTAGGCAGCTCGTTCTTTGTATTTCGATAGCGATGCGAACCCAACGACTGCTCCTGATGCACTATCGCAAGCAACGATGGCACTGAATGCTCCTGAGCGGCTTTGAATCCATTCACGCTGTTCTTCGATGGTTCTTGGAACCATGTCCATGGTGCTGGTGAAATTCAGCACCTCGGCGTTGTAAATCTCTGCGATACCTTCAGCATCGTCGGCGGTTGCCCGACGAATAATGATCTGCGGTTGCGACGGTGAAGAACTCACATTCGCGGAGCGTATCTACTTCGTGGTGGGAACAGCCATTGTGCCGGTACACTTCCCGGCTGGTCGCGGCTCTGCCGCGCCCAATGCCCTCTTAGCTCAGTCGGCAGAGCACAGCCATGGTAAGGCTGGTGTCGTGGGTTCGATTCCCACAGAGGGCTCGACCATACGGTCGATCCCCGGATCGGCCGGGGGCAAGCCTTGGCGGCGTAGCTCAGTAGGTCAGAGCATCCGGCTCATAATCGGAAGGTCATCGGTTCGATCCCGATCGCCGCTACCACTTAATAGCAAGAAACACCGTAAAAAAAGGAAGCATCATCATGAGTAAGGCGAAGTTTGAGCGTACGAAGCCGCATG
>JBMTDQ010000013.1:0-38695 GCA_049432165.1 Ilumatobacteraceae bacterium | reverse complement strand
GCCAGAGGTCAATCTTGGACTGCTGCCCGGAGCGGGCGGCACGCAGCGGTTGCCTCGTCTTGCCGGAGTTCCAAAGGCGCTTGAGATGATGACCTCAGGGCGTCACATTGGCACTGCAGAGGCTCGTGAGGCAGGCCTCGTTGATGAGGTCACCGACGGCGACCTCCGAGAGGCTGCAATTGCGTTTGCTCGACGAGCGATTGCCGAGAACATGCCGCTCGCACGGGTACGTGATCGTGATGAAAAGGTGCTTGAGGCTCGCGGTAATACAGAACTGTTCGCGACCTTCAGGGCGTCAATTGCCCGCAAGACCCGCGGCTTCCTTGCGCCCGAGTACAACATTCAGTGCATTGAGGCGGCAGCCAACCTCTCATTTGATGAGGGTCTTGCCGTCGAACGTCGTCTGTTTAATGAACTCATGACTGGACCTCAGTCAGCAGCGCAGCGTTACGCATTCTTTGCTGAGCGGGCTGCGAACAAGGTCCCAGATGTTCCATTGGATACCCCGATTGTTGATGTCAAGCACTGTGGTGTGCTCGGCGCTGGCACCATGGGTGGCGGCATTGCAATGAACTTCGCCAACGTCGGGATTCCTGTCACCATCGTTGAGCGCGATCAAGAGAGTCTTGATCGCGGTCTTGCAGTGGTGCGGAAGAACTATGAGCGTTCGGCGTCAAATGGTTCAATCCCGGCCTCGGCCGTTGAAGAACGGATGGCGCTCATCACTGGTTCGACCGACAAACAAGATTTCGCTGACTGTGATCTTGTCATCGAAGCAGTCTTTGAGGACATGGCGCTGAAGAAGACGATCTTCGCTGAGCTTGATCAGATCTGTAAGCCGGGGGCGATCATGGCATCAAACACCTCCGCACTTGATGTCAACGAGATTGCGTCTGTCACTTCACGTCCAGAGAGTGTGATCGGTATGCACTTCTTCTCACCTGCGAATGTGATGAAACTCCTTGAGGTTGTTCGTGGTGCAAAGTCGTCCGACACGACCGTTGCGACCGCGATGGCAATCTCAAAGCGAGTGAACAAGATCGCCGTTCTCGTTGGTGTTTGTCACGGGTTCGTCGGTAACCGAATGCTGTTCATGCGTGGCGCTGAGGCTGACCGGATGATTCTTGAGGGAGCCACTCCAGCCCAAATTGACCGCGTGCTGTACGACTTCGGTTTCCCGATGGGACCGTTCGCCATGATGGATCTCGCCGGACTCGACATCGGCTGGAACGAAGCAACTTCATCAAGTTCAACTGTGCGGGAGGTGCTGTGTGAGAACGGTCGGCGCGGCCAGAAGAACGGCCGCGGTTATTACACCTACGACCCTGATACTCGGGCGTCGACTCCAGACCCAGAAGTCGAGCAACTGATTAAAGACTTCGCAATCGCTCAAGGTGTTGAGCAGCGTGAGGTGACTGACCAAGAGGTGCTCGAACGCTGTGTGTACCCAATGGTGAATGAGGGAGCAAAAATTCTCGAAGAGAAGATTGCAATTCGGGGCAGCGACATCGATGTTGTGTGGGTGAATGGCTACGGCTGGCCGCTCTACCGCGGTGGCCCAATGCACTGGGCTGACTCAGTTGGTCTCGCAGAGATCGTTGAGCGCATTCGTCACTACTCGGACACGCTCGGTGGATCGCACTGGGATTTGTCGCCACTGTTGGCTCGCTTGGCAGATGAGAACGGGGCATTGCAGACATTCTCAAATTAATCGTTCGTTGCCTTCACTCGGGGAGGTTGTATTCCTGAGAAATGGTGAGATGAGTCCGATGTTCAAGTGCTGAGTGCGATCCATCTGATTTCTGCTGAGCGTTTCCTATTCCTGCCGAAGAGCAAGTGAGTACTTTGAGAATCGGTCTGTGGAGAAGACTCTTGAGTAGTCAGCATTGATGTCAACTTTGGAAAACGGGGCCTTAAATTCAGCAACGCTCAGATGGTGGTGACGGACTCGACCATTTGGCAGGGCAGTTGTGTTGATGTTGGTGTCGATCGTTACTCGACCGGTATCGCATGAAAAGTATTGACGTTCGTAACTGACGAGAGCGGTTGGAACGAGCATGCCTCTGCGGGTGTGCAAGCAAGTTGGTAAATCCGTTCCAAGTGGGAGTTGGTTTGACGACTTTAAACGTGAAAGCGACTCCGATCGCTTAATTTCGATCGTGAGTTGTTGAGCCAAGCCGTCGTACCATCGAACTCGATATTTCGTGCGCGGATTGAGTCCTTCCTCGGACTCGTGCAAGAGTGCGAGACCTGGGGTGTCGAAGTAGACGCTGTGCACCTGTCGATTTGGAAAGGCTCTAGTGAGAGATGTCGACAGCAGTGTTTCGAGTTCGCTGATTCCGACACGAGCCGCAGAAAATTTCAATTCGTGGCGGCGGTCAAAGGTGGGCTGTATCTCAGTCCATCGATTGTTGCTGATCATCCAGTTGAGAGGTGTCATGGCGTTATTGGAGAGGCGCCTGAGCAGTTCAGTTGGCCGACTGCGAGGTTGCCTGGGCCAAAGATTTCTTTTTTCTGGTAGGTGTCAGTGCACCGTGAATCGGTATTGATGTTGGCGATTCCAACTTTGAGTTGGGCCAAGTCCTTCGAGATCAAACCGAAGTTCCCGCTTCCTTCGACGAGCAAAATGTCGACTGTTGCGCGTTCACCGATGGAAACAATTTTGTCGCCGCAGTTTGTCAAAGTTGCCCTCTGAACGCTGATCTCGCTATCTGAGAAGTCGATGCAATCGTTGGCCGCTATATGAACTTGGATCTCATCGATCTGAAGTGTGGACCGATCGATATCGATGGCATCTGCAAGGGCCTGGTCGACGCTGATAGACACCCCCTCTCCGCTAGAGCTTGCAATATGAATACCATCCTCACATGCTGATCCAACGAGTTCGATCGTCGAGTTCGAGATTGAACTATGAAGAATTTCTATGCAGCCGGTCAGACCGAATTGATTGATTTCGTGTTCAGCGGGAGGGTTTTTCATGAGGGCGCCTGTTGATCGAACCTTGATCATGACATCGCTCAGGTCGGATTGCATGAACACCACACGAGCATCTGGATCGTGTAATTCGAATGAAAGTTCATTGCCTTGTCGTTCGAAATCTACGGAGCCAATTGTGTATAGGCCGAGGCGTTGGTCGAGCAAGGTAATGACGGGAGTGTCTTCAACAGATACCTCGACGAACTCGCGGTCGTTGTGCCGAGCAGCCAGAAGGTCAGGAAGAGCCGACTTTTTCAGAGTGATGTCTTCACATTGGTTAATTCCGGTGCACGACGTCGCAGGAATTCGCGAGCCCGAACTGAGGATGGCGTCGCTTAAAGGAACATGGACAACGCTGTACACAGCTTCTTCGGTTGGCCAGTCAGTCGGTTTCTCTTTCACCTGTTGTTCAAAGTCAACTGATGATGATTCGCTGAGTGCGACTAAGTAGGAAAGAATATTGTCGATGACTAGATCTACGTAATCTGACGGCTTGTACGCGCTAGATGTGAAAACTTCCAATGCAAAGTCGTGACGGTGACCAATTCGTGAGGCCAGCTCTTCCCGCAGTGAATCAAGTTTGTCTCGCAACGCGCTGGTGTCAACAAGAAGCCTTGGGTCGGTTTGTGTCGAATTCCGAAGGCCATCTAGAACGTCTTCCGTCCACCAAACTTCGGGCGTCAGCATGATGTTCCCGTCGTAATAAATCGGCTCAAACACCCCGAGACCAGGGTCGTAATAAAACGACCGATTGTGAAGAGCCAGTCCGTGCTGGCCACCCATTGCCAACATCAATACCGGGTACAAACTCATCGGTTGGAAGGACCGACTGAGCTGCCACCGATCTGAGTTATCTAACTCAGTAATTAGGTCGTTATCGAAACTGAACTGGAGTCTTTCGAGCGCTGTACCAGCAATCAGCGCCCCTGCAATTCCGTTGTCTGCTACGAAATCCTTATTGAGGTTTCGCACCCTTTGGGGCGTTGGAGCTCCCAATTGCCCAAACTCACCCCAGAAGATGCGTTCGTCAGTCTCGAGGACGGGTCCGTTCTGTCGAGAACGGACTTCGAGAAGTTCCCCTGAAATTTTGTCTTGCATGAGGGCGTCGTAGGTTTCACCAAGAAAATTGACAGAAACGACTTGGTTCCTGGGTGCAAGGAATCCAAGCGCATCAAAAATTTCCGAAGCGAGGATTTCCCCAGAAAATGTCTTTGTGCCGGAGGTGAAGAGTTTGAAACGGCGGAATTGGCCAATTCCATTGTCAAGCGTGACATCAAGTGACGGTTGTACTGCCACTTCATCGTTACCTAATTCGCGGATACCAAGGTGATCTTGCCAGTCTCCTGACAGTGAAATCTTTCCCGTCACTGTGCACGTATCAGCATCCGACTCGAACACGAACGATGCCGAGAAGTCCTCTTTTGCAGAGCGCGGAATTGTGTAGCCGAAGAAGTCCTCAATTGAGCGGGCGGTCTCGACTTCATGGTTGAGGAGTTGCTGAAATGCTTCGATGTTTTCGGGAAGGATGGTGACCGAAAGTTGATCGCCCAGCGACTCCGGGGTTCGAAAGAAGCATGGGGATTCGATTGCGTCAGGATTTTGCGCTGATGAGGGATCTGGAGCTGCTGCTTGTACCGCAAATGTTGCGATGAGCGCGATTAAAAGAACAGAGATCGCCGTCCAATGACGTGTCCGAAGTGGTGGCTTAGCCCTCACTTTGTCACTCAATCAGTGAAATTGACCAGGACTGCGCCTGACGCTCATCGCCATTTGCGAGTTGATCACGAGCTGAAAGTGCAGCCTCCATTGTTGGGCAACGCAACGTAACGTTCAGTCCATCCGCCTGCGATTCGATGTGAACCACTGTGAATGCGCGACTTTCAAGCATGCGAGCGTCTACTGAAACGTTCGTTGCATGAAGGAGAAATCCTCCTCGCTCCCAAGATGTTGAGGTCGATCCAAAACGGCCAAAAACATTGACAACAATGGATGATCCGGCAATTGCAACTGCAGCAACAGCGAGGACGACAAGCGGATACATCCGGTCAACTGTTGCCGCAATGCCGATCACCAAACTTGCGAAATACAGGCTCAGTTCGGCAGGGCTCCGAACCGGATTACGGAATCGAACGATCGAGAGGGCTCCCACCATTCCCAGCGAGAGAGCGATGTCGTTGCGAATGACTGTCGTGATGACAGTTGCGCCAGGTGCAAGCAACAGATTGGCAAGCAAAATTGAATGTGATCTCACCCACGATTGCCCGCTCAGCCAAAATGCTGTTACGAGCACGAGGGTGAATCCCAGTGACGACATTGCCGTAACAAACAACTGTGAAATTGATTCAGACATTGCCTTGAGGTTATCGGACAGTTAAAACGAGTCTCGGAACCATCGCTGCTGGACAAGACTCTGCGCAAAAAACGGCGAACTAGTCGTCGGCATCCTGCTCTGATCTAACTACGACTAGTTGTTGGTCATCGCCCTGTTGGTCAATCATGAGTAGGTTCAGACCGGCTCAGAGGGAGAGTAGTGGCATCACAACAACAGCATCGTCGGTCAATTATCGGTACCGGCGCGGTCCTTATTGCATTATCTGGCCCAGGTCAGACGGCGGGCTTTTCGGTTTTTGTTGACCCGTTGACTGAGCATCTTGATGTGAGTCGTGGTCAGTTGACGTTTGCGTACCTCGTCGGCACGCTCGCCGCCTCGACGACCGGTACGTGGCTCGGACGAATGATCGATCGTCGTGGAGTTGCACCAGTGTTGCCGTGGGTTGCTCTTGCCTTATGTCTTGCAACGATGTTGGCTTCGGTGTCGACCAATCTTGTGATGCTCACCGTTGCGATTTACGGTCTCCGTTCGTTCGGTCAGACCGGAATGCCGCTGTCGGCATCAGTGTTTGTTGCGAAAAATATCCTGCAACGACGCGGCGCAGCTCTCGGCTTGTTGACCGCACTGGGTGGGTCAACAATTTCGCTTACTCCGTTTATCGCTGCCCGGCTGATTCCGTCACTTGGTTGGAAGACAACATGGGTTGTCGAGGGTGTGTTCGTCTTGATGATGGGGCTGGTGATGTCGGTGGTGATTCGTCGACTTCGGCTTGAACACCCGCACGTTGACGACGAAGCTGCTGATTCAGCGAGTGCTGAGACACCGATTCCTCGCAATCTCCGCAGAAACGGTTTTCTCGTTGTCACGTTCGGTTATGCGACAACGGGGTTTGTGTCAACTGCACTTGCGTTTCACCAGATTGCAGTGCTGGGTGAACGTGGCTTGTCTCCAGCGGCGGCAGCAAGCAACTTCTTGCCGCAAAGTATCTCGGCAGCCGTTGTGGCGCTCACCATCGGTCGACTGGTTGATCGTGTGCCAAGTCGCATTGTTGTACCGTTCGCCATGTCGGTGATGTCCGTCGCGGTCATGTCGTTGACCTTCGTTGGGTCTCGACTTGGTGCGATTGGTTTTGCAGTTGCCCTCGGGTCGGCTGCAGCATCAATGGCTGCGAGCGAGGGGGCGCTTCTCGCCCGCTGGATCGGGCGAGAGACGTTAGGAACGTGGCGAGGGCGCATGACCTCGGTGATGGTTGTTTCGACTGCGGTCGCTCCGTTCACCTTTTCGGTTCTTGCTGATTGGGTTGGTTCGTATTCGAGTGCCGCTCGCTTGATGGTGCTCCTCCCGATCGCCGCTGGAGTGATTGCCGTGTGTACACCGTTGCCAGCTGATGAGAACCGCATAAAGAAACAGGGTGCCTAACCTGAGGGAATGTCACTTGACATCAGTTGCCCGAATTGCGAGACCGATGAGCATCTCACCGGTGAGCGAGCTGATGCGGTCATCGTTGTTACCTGCGGCAATTGTTCGTTGACCTGGGAACGCCCCGCTGCTCCACATTGTGATCGATGCGGATCGACCGATGTCATTGCGCACCCGGTTCCTCTGATTGAGAGGTCACGAGGCACCCAAATGTCAATCACCGCCATGCACATCGAAACCAGGTGCCGGGTATGCGATGCCGATGAGATTCGTAAACGAGGAAGTGGTCACCTTCCACCGTCGCTGTCGTAGTCACCACGCCTTCCAGCGAACGTGATGGTTCGGCGATTACTCAGGTGGCGAGGACTTGACCTCGCATCGTGCAGGCGGGTCAGGTGCCAAGCGAACCGAAGTAGATAAACCAGGCGAGTACCGACTTCGCTACCAGACTGAGTACGAGGTAGACCTTCTCGCCATAGAGGTAATCGGTCCAACGGCCAACTCCGCGGTATTGCAGCCATTGGTTCAGTCCAAAGCTGAAGAAGAGAATCGCTTCGGTGACAACAATTCCGTAGACGAAGCCCGGCACTGTCTCTGAGCCGATGACGTTGATGACAATTGCCGCCCATGGGGCAAGACCAGCGATCGTTCCAAACCAGAAGGCCATCATCGAAGTCGATTCACGGCCCGGAGGGTTTGTTCGTTCTTGAATCCAACCAAACAGGATCATCGCAACGTTCGCTCCGATGATCCCGCAGAGCGCAGCGATGCCAGTGATACCCGAGTAGGCAGAGATGAGGAGCACCATGATCGTTGCGCTGAACGAATACTCAACCCAACGGAAGCGGTTGATACCTGAACGAAGGTCTGATTCGTATGTTGAACGAGCAACGGTGGCGGTTAACGCATGATCGATTGCGGCCAACAACAGAAATATTCCGATCGCAAGGCCGATGCGCACGCCAAAGAGCGGTTCGGCAACGGGAACGCGGGTTCCGGGAGGGCCCTCTGGGAATGTTGAGGTGACATCGATGGCAAAGTCACCGCCAATGAGAACAATGACGATGGCTTGAACGAGGTGCAGCACCGTGAGTGCGAGGTTCCACGTTTTGAGGTTCTTGAGCCGCTCGGGTGTTGCAGAAATGGTGGTCACACTCATTCCAACACCGATCGTCAGCAACTATTCCCTAACGACTGCGGCAGGTTGTGAACTACGAGGTGAAATACATGCCGCCGTTAACGCTGATTGTTTGACCCGTGATGTACGCATTTGTGGCGAGCAAGCAGGCGACATCTGAGATTTCACTCGTTGAACCCAGACGACCAACAGGGATTCGTGACGGATCTGCCGGGGTCGAGGAGTGAACAAGGTCGGTATCGATCTGTGCCATTGCGATTGCGTTGACCGTGATGCCCTCTTTGACGAGCATCTTTGCGTAACCATGGGTGAGGCCGATGATCCCGGCCTTCGATGCGGCGTAGTGGGGGCCGATCGACCCGCCGGTTTGAGCGGCGGTTGATGACACATTGATGATGCGACCCCACTGACGCTCCCGCATTGATGAGAGCACTGCATCGGTGAGAACGAATGCTGATGTCAGATTGACGTTCATTGTCGTCATCCATTGCTCGAGAGTGAGGTCTTGCGGATCGGCAACCCGACCACCGATACCGGCGTTGTTGACGAGCACATCGATTGGTCCGAGTTCCGCCGATACCGCCTGGGCAAGGTTTCGGGCCTTTTCGGGGTCACCAACATCGGCCTGCACTGCGATTGCTTGCCGGCCCATGTCGATGATCTCGTTCACTGCCGATGTAGCGGCGTCACTGTCGTTGACGTAGTTGATCGCAACGTTTGCACCAGCTTCAGCAAATGCGATTGCAATTGCTCGTCCGATGCCACGAGACGAGCCAGTAACAAGTGCCGTCTTGCCGGCGAGTAGTTCTGAGATCATGTCGACATCTTCGCCGATGAGCGTCTCACATCGTTGAGTGGAGTTCGTCGTGTAGCCGTTGCATTGCGGCGGGCGTTCTCACGCCCCACCAGAACAGGTCACGCCCGTCGACACGAACACACGGGGCGATGTCGTTGAGTTCGATGAGGTGGTCATCATCGAATTCGTATGGCTCAGACGGAACGATGACCAGGTCAGGTGACAGATCACCAATGGCCACCAGATCAACTTCGGGATATTCCGATGGTGAGTGTTCGAAAATGTTGGTCACGCCGATCGCGTGAAGCAACTGTGAACCGAATGTGTGTGCCCCGATCGACATCCATGGTCGTCGCCAGATGGGCACGAATGCGCGAAGAGAAAGCGGAGCAACTTCAGGGAGTTGCTGCGGCTCGATTCGAAGGTTTAGGGCTTCGGCGAGACGACCAAGATCGCTTTGCATTGTTTCGAGCGATACGACGTCGAGCGCCAATACGTTCAAGCCGGCATTTTTGAGGGTCGTGAAGTCCTCGAGCCTGTTTTCTTGAACGTCAACCACGACGAGGTCTGGGGCGAGAGAAATGATCTCGTCGACGTCAGGATTTTTTGTTCCCCCGACATGTGGGAGATCAGGACGCTCGCAATATTTGGTGCATGCGATCGGCGTTGCATTCCAAGCGCTGAGGGTCTCAGTCACTGAAGGAACGAGGCTGACGATTCTCATTGGACTGGAGTGGTGGCGATTGCCAGCGGGTTATTCGCGCTCTTTGGAGACAGCCATCTCGGGCATGATGACCCATGGTTGTTTCGACTCACACCACACCTCAACGTCTGGCGAGATAGATGCCTTTTCGTCAAGAGTGCCTGATTTGACGATGACAATCTCACGTCGTCCGGTCGGAATCGAAATGATTGGCGAACCGCAATTTCCGCAGAAATGTCGCTCAACGTGCACCGTCCCAGACGGGTCATCACCAGGGTCGCCGTACATCTTCATGTCACCGTTCGCCGTGAAGTTGTCAGCGGCGGTTACGAGGTTGACCGAAAATGCGCCTCCACTTTGTCGCTGGCAGTGATCGCAATGGCAGACGGCCGTTCTGATCACATCACCAGTAATTGAGTACGTCACTTGACCGCAGAGACAACGTCCAGTTATTGACATGCTCTGATGGTAGCGATCGGTGAGAGGGGATGGTGTCGCTAGCGTGCGAGGTGATGCGACGCCAAGACAAAGCTGACCTCATTGGGGAGACGCTGGACGAGCTGTATCCGGACCCGCCGATACCTCTTGACCACTCAAGCCCGTACACCTTGCTTGTCGCTGTGGCGTTATCTGCTCAGACCACTGACAAGAAAGTCAACGAGGTCACCCCGGCTCTATTTGGCCGGGCGAGCACGCCGCAGCAAATGATGGAACTCGACCCAGACGAGATCTTGGGATTCATCAAAGAGATTGGTCTTGCGCCAACAAAGGCCAAGAACCTTCGCCGCATGGCTGAGCAGATCATTGATGCTGGAGGTGAGATTGTCGACGACTGGGAGTTTCTTGAATCTCTCGCTGGGGTCGGTCACAAAACGGCGAGCGTGGTGATGTCTCAGGCGTTCGGACATCCGGCATTTCCTGTCGACACCCATATCCATCGATTGGCAGCACGCTGGGGGCTGTCGAACGAATCGACCGTCGAACGAACCGAACGCGACCTCAAGGCGGTATTCCCGCGCGAGACCTGGAACCGGCGGCATCTTCAGATCATCTTTTTTGGTCGCGAATACTGCCCGGCGCGTCATCATGACCTGACGCAATGCCCAATTTGCTCATGGGCTGCAACGAAAACTCGCATTGCTACAGAAGCGCGCCGCTGACATCGTTTGACGGCGTCTGCTCAGCCGTTCACGACCTCACCGAGTTGACGGGGAAGCGAAAGAAGATCCTGGGGAATATTGTGCCCCTATTCACAGTTGCACAAATTGGTGTTACGTTCGTCACACTCATCAGAACGAACTGTCGAACCAAAGGGGAACACAATGGCGGTCGAATCGTCGGGACACAGTGCCGGAAATCCGAGACTGTACGAGTTGGTGGAACATGCCCCGAAAGAGGGAAAGAGCCCGACGATTTGGGCTTGGCCTCAGATGATCGACTACCTGAAAGTTGCGGGTCAGCCAGTTCAGGGTCCATGGCCACCTCACCAAGAGCCACGGCCTGACCCTGATGCAGATTCACTCCCGACCGCTATTCCCGACGACGGCGGCCGTTAGGCCACGACTGGAGAACCATGTACCCGTCCCGTTTTAATTACGAAGCCCCAACCTCCATTGACGAGGCGCTTGCCCTTCTCGAACAGGGTAAGGGCGAAGCAAAGGTGTTAGCCGGAGGGCAAAGTCTGGTGCCGATGTTGAAGCTTCGATTCGCATCCCCAGAGTTGCTGGTTGACATCAACAACATTGCAGAGCTCGATTATCTCCGATTCGATGCGGATGGATCTCTCCACATCGGAGCGTTGTGTCGACATGAGCATCTGGAGAAATCCGCTGAGATCAGTGCTCGTCAGCCAACGATTGCCGCTGCTGCTCCACTTGTTGCCGACCCGATCGTCCGCACCCGTGGAACATTCGTCGGGTCGGTCTGCCACGCAGACCCACAGGGTGACTGGGCGTCATGCATGGTTGCGCTCGACGGCCACATCGTCGCTCAAGGTCCAAATGGGCGCCGGAATATTCCAGTGCGTTCATTCGTCTCAGGTCCATTCCAAAATGTGCTGGCTTACAACGAGTTAGCGGTTGAGGCGGTGATTCCAGCTCCGCAAGGAACCGCTCTCGGTGGCTACATGAAGCTTGAGCGGCGTGTCGGAGACTTTGCGACTGCGGCGGTTGCTGTTGCCGTCGATGTGTCTGGCGGACGAGTAACTCGTGCAGGAATCGCCCTGACTGGTGTCGGTGGCACAACGATCGATGCTTCAGATGCCGCAGCGGCTCTTGTCGGCAGTTCGCTCGACGAAGCATCGATTGCTCAGGCAGCTGAACTCGCAGCGTCTGTTGCACAACCTCGAAGTGATCATCGTGGAAGTGCGTCGTATAAGCGGCACATCATCAGCACATTTACCGCTCGCCTCCTGGGGGGCATCGCCGAATCGAATGAGAGGGCAGCCTGAAATGACAAGTCTCTACGAAGAAATCACTGAAACTTCGGTTGACATTCCGGTGCGTCGGGTGACGATCACCGTCAACGGTGAAAAGCGAAGTGCAAATGTCGAACCACGTTTGCTCCTTGCACACCTCCTTCGCCAGGGCTTCAATCTCACCGGAACTCACACCGGCTGCGATACGACAAACTGCGGAGCGTGCACCGTTCTTGTTGACGGTCGTCCGGCAAAGAGCTGCACCATGCTCGCAGTTCAAGCAGATGGCCACGACGTCATGACGGTTGAAGGTCTTGCAACCGCAAGCGAGCTTCACCCGATCCAAGAGGGATTCAAAGAAGAGCACGGCTTGCAGTGCGGGTATTGCACCCCAGGAATGATGCTCGCCGCAAAGGCTCTACTCGATGAAAACCCAGACCCTTCTGAAGATGACGTCCGTTGGGCGCTGTCAGGAAACCTCTGTCGCTGCACGGGGTACCAGAACATTGTGAAGTCGGTCCTCTGGGCTGCAGAGAAAATGCGCAACAGCGCTGGATGAGGGGAGTGACTGATGAGTCTCGATGAAATCAAAATTGGTGGCATGGGCGCCAGCCGGCGTCGTGTTGAAGACAACCGCTTCATTCGTGGGCGCGGCAATTATGTCGACGATGTCGTGCTTCCGGGGATGCTTCACATGGAGATCCTTCGAAGCCCGGTTGCGCATGCTCGCATTAGATCAATTGATGTGAGTAAGGCTTGGGAGATCCCCGGTGTTCGCTTGGTGTTGACCGGCGACATGATGGCGACCCGCAACCTCGCATGGATGCCAACCCTCTCATACGACACACAAGCAGTTCTGGCGACAGACAAGGTTCGCTTCCAAGGCCAAGAAGTTGCTGCAGTCATCGCCGATGACCCTTATATCGCGAAAGACGCATGCGAAGCGATCATCGTTGATTACGAAACGCTTCCCGTGATCGTGAACCCAGATCAAGCTAAGGCTTCTGGGGCACCGCTGATTCGCGATGACAAAGAAAACCAACCCGACAACAAGGTGTTTGATTGGGAAGTTGGCGACCGTTCAGCGACTGACAAGGCATTCGAAGAGGCCGACGTAGTATCAGAGATCGAACTGCACTACCCACGATCTCACCCTTCGCCTCTTGAGCCATGTGGATCAATTGCAGACTTCGATCGGTCAACCGGCAAACTCACCGTGTACATGACGACCCAGGCACCGCACATTATTCGTGCCGCAGTTGCGCTCGTCGCTGAGTTGCCTGAGCACATGATCCGAATTATCTCCCCCGATCTCGGTGGTGGTTTCGGTAACAAAGTTCCGGTGTACCCGGGTTACGTCATTTCGATCCTTGCCTCAATTCTGACCGAACGACCCGTGAAGTGGATCGAAGATAAGACTGGCAACCTCATCTCGACTGGCTTCGGTCGAGATGTGTATCTCAAAGGTCAGATGGCTGTTCGAAAGGACGGCAAGATCCTCGGTGTTCGGATGCACACGATCTCTGACCACGGTGCATTCTTCTCCGATGCCCAGCCGAGCAAGTTCAAGATCGGTCTGATGCACTCGGCGTTCGCGTGTTACGACATTCCGGCGGCCCATCTCACGGCCGAGGGCTACTACACGAATAAGGCGCCCGGTGGAGTCGCCTACCGATGTTCGTTCAGAGTTACTGAAGCAATGTTCTTCCAAGAACGGATGATTCAGGCAGCAGCAGACGATCTCGGAATGGACCAAGCTGAGTTCCGCAAAGTCAATCTCGTGCGCGACGATGACTTCCCACACCGCACGCCGTTTGGCTTTCTCACCGACTCGGGTCAATACGGAAAATGTCTTGACGTCGCCCTCGAAGCAATCGGCTACGAACAGTTCTTGAAAGATCAAGAAGAGGCTCGAAAGAACGGTCGTTATATCGGTATCGGTATTTCAACGATGACAGAACCTCTCGGTGCTGGAAACAGCCGTGAGTACGACATTTTGGGTATCAAGATGTTTGACTCTGCTGAACTTCGGGTCCACATGACCGGTAAGGCGATTCTCCGTACCGGAGCGAAAACACAGGGCCAGGGCCACGAGACGACATGGGCACAAATTGTTGCTCACGAGCTCGGAATTCCTGCCGATGATGTGGTTGTCGAAGAGGGAGATACCGACACCGCCCCATTCGGTATGGGAACCTACGCCTCGCGTTCAACCCCGGTGGCGGGTGCGGCGGTCGCGATGGTTGCTCGAAAGATCCGGGCAAAGTCACGCAAGATTGCAGCACACCTCCTCGAGGTATCTGAAGAGGACATTGAGTGGGAGCTTGGACGTTTCTACGTGCGGTCATCTCCTGACCGCGGTGTAACCATTCAAGAGTGCGCGATGGCGGCCTATTCAAACATGCCTGATGGCATGGAGCCTGGTCTCGAGAACACGGCCTACTACGACCCACCGAACCTCACTTGGCCATTTGCTGCGTATGTCGCAACTGTGGAAGTTGATCCCGAGACCGGTGTTTGGGATGTGTTGAGAATGGTCGCCGTCGACGACTGTGGCGTTCGTATCAACCCAATGATCGTTGAAGGACAGATCATGGGTGGTCTCACCGAGGCCTATGCGATGGCGAGCATGCAGTTCATCACATTTGACGCGGAAGGCAACTGTGTTGGATCGAACTACATGGACTATCTCTTGCCAACGGCTTGGGAAACTCCGGGCTTCGAATTGCACGAAGTGGTGACGCCATGCCCTCACCATCCGATCGGTGCAAAAGGTATTGGTGAATGTGCAACCGTTGGTGGCCCAGCTGCATTCGTGAATGCTGTGATGAACGCAGTCGAGCATCTTGGTGTTCGCAACATCGATATGCCGTTGTTGCCCGATCGAGTGCATGCTGCAATTGCAACTCGCAGTGATATCTCAGGCGCTCCTCCAGTGAGGACAGACGCCCCGTGACATCTCCGACCGACGGCTGGGGCGTGATGCAACGCGCGCTTGAACTCTCCAAAGCTGGGGAGCCATTTGCGCTTGCCACAGTCGTGTGGCGTCAAGCCCCATCGTCAGGCCACACCGGCTCACGAGCAATTGTGACCGCTGCCGGTGAGGTCGTCGGATGGGTCGGAGGTGCGTGCGCAGAACCTGTTCTCATCCGCGAAGCACTTGACGTCATTGAATCTGGTGAAGCCCGCCTTGTCTGGCTAGGTCAAAGCGAAGAACTCGAAGCCATGCACATTCCTAATGGCGTCGTGACGGTTCCGATTTCATGTCAAAGCGATGGCGCATTGCAGATCTACATCGAACCTGCCCAGAACTCTCCCCGGCTTGTTGTCGTTGGTCGCTCTCCAATGGCCGTCACGCTCAGCGAAATGGCACGACTGCTCGATTGGAATGTCGAACTCATCGATGGTGAAGAGTTCAGTGCTGGTTCGATCACGTCGAATTCGGTAGTAGTCGTTGCTACGCAGGGGCATAGCGACGAAGACGTACTGCTCGCTGCGGCCTCGGTTGAGCCGGCCTACCTCGGTGTCGTCGCCTCGGCGAAGCGAGGAGAAGCACTTCGAGGATTTCTTGCCGATCACGGTGTGAACGCGTCATCACTCGATCAGATGCACATTCCTGCCGGCGCAGATCTTGGCCATACAACGCATCGCGAAATGGCGGTTGCCATTCTCGCTGATCTGGTGCGCCGTCGAGCCGCCGGAGAATTGCCAAGCGGTGGTGCAGCGGTCGAGCGCACACCTCAGGCGATTGACCCTGTATGCAACATGACAGTTGCAGCTGATTCGTCTTCAAAGTCGTACGAGCACAACGGTGTGACGTACTACTTCTGTTGTCCCGGTTGCCGGTACTCATTTAAAGAGGACCCGGCCTCATACCTCGTTCAGGAGGCCTCATGCTGATAACGCAACAAGTTGAGGTGTCTCAACCGATTGATTCGGTTTGGACATTCTTTGGAGACATCCCGCAGGTCGCGGCGTGCCTTCCTGGAACAAACCTCACCGATCAAACTGGTGATGATCGCTTTGAGGGCGATGTCATCATTAAGGCTGGTCCAGTAAAACTCGAATTTGCGGGCTCGGCCGAAATTCGTAGCCGGGATGAAGCAAGTCGAACGATCACGGTTGACGCATCAGGTGCTGATCGAAAAGGACGTGGTCAAGCCGAGCTTGCACTCACTGCAGCCCTTGTCCCACTTGGTGGAGGCACACGCGTTGATGTGTCGCTCGACCTCACCATCTCAGGTGCAGCTGCTCAATACGGCCGAGGCCTTGTCGCCGATGTGACTGCAGTGCTTCTGCAGGAATTTGGCGTCAATATGCAAAGTCGCCTAGATGCGATTGCGCAAGGTCTTGATCCGAACAGTGTGACCGGCGCGAAGGCAGCGAGTGGGCTCGCAATTACTGCTCGAGCAGCTCGAATGGCGTTGCTCAGGGTTTTCCGCAGGTTCTTCATGCCGTATCAGCCACAACCAACGGGCCGTTCATAAGGGGGCGATCATGACACTTTGGGGACTTGGAAACATCATTCTCATCGTTGTAGTAATTCCGGTATTGCTTGCATTGTTGAGCCGAGTGCTTGGCGCTCTTGAGAGAATTCGCGGTGCAGCCGATGATGCTCTTGCCGGTGGCGTAGCGCTCATCGGTGAAATCGATGGTGCTCCTGGCTTGCTTGCAACCACCGATCAAACCATCGAAGAAGTCGCTGATGGAGCCGTGCGCTACGCCGGCTCTGTCGGAAAGTTGCTCGGCTAAGGGGGAAAGATGGCAGTAGCAGCAATTGTCACACTTATCGTGGCCGCACTCATCGTTGCGGCCGCAGCGCTCGGACTGATCCGAGTGATTTTGCACCTTGTCGCAGTGCGTCGATCGTTAGACGCTCTCGAAGGTGGTGTCCAAGTGATCGCCGAACGAACTTCGACTGTTCCGACGGTGCTTCCTTCAGTGAACGCATCATTGAAGCCAGTCCGTGATTTCACAGAGTCGATCTGAGGAGGATTCAATGACATCACTTATCGCAGCAACCGACGCAGGGTTCACAATCGGCTACATCATTGGCATCGCCATCGTGCTGGTTGTCGTTGCCCTCGTCGTTCCGATTCTGTTGCTCGCTCGATCGATCGGCGGGCAGGCACAACGGATTAACAGTGGGCTTGAAGAGGCTGTGACACACACTGCGGCACTCTCAGAACTCAATACAACTATCGAATCAGCGACGATTATTGTTGACGGACTCCGTCGTGGCCGTCAGAAGTTGGGAGGCTGACATGTTGGCACTTACCGATTCACAAGAAACGTTGTGGTGGCTTGCGATCGTGCTCGGCTTTGTCGTTGTGCTCGCCGTCGCCGCACTACTGACGATCCTCGTCGTATTGGTTCGCACCATTGACACTCGGGTGTCAATGATCAAAGCGACCCTTGATCAGGCGAAGGCAAATACTGATGACACGGCACTCATTGGTGAAACTGCTGCACGAGTAGACGCCGTGCTCGCTGAAGGACTTGAACATCACTTATTCCTCGGCCGTGTATTAGAGAAGGTGCGCTCATGACCACACTTGTTGTTCTTACTGTCATCGATATTGCACTGCTCATTGCAGGTCTGGCGATGTATCTCTTCATTGTTGGCGGGCAACTGGCTCAGGTTGCTGACAAGCTCGAAGAGTGTGCTGACGTTGTGTGGGATATCAAGAAGAATGCCGAGGTCATTGGGCCGGGCGTCGAACGCATCAACCGCACCGGCGGTGTGATTGCCGGGGCGTTGCCACTGCTGTACGGCATGGCCGAGGGAATTGTGGTTGGAGCGACCTACCAGCCAGAGCCCGAGGGAACTGAGCGTCCACCGGCGAAACCAGCCTCTGGTACGCGTCGCACTCGTCAACTCGATGGCGTCGGTTTTCGCCGCTAGCAGCGGTTAAAGATCCTTGGCGTCGACATCAGTCGACGTTGTTAACGGCGCCGTAGTTGGTGTCGTATACGACCCAATCCATTCAGCACGCCATTGCCTGTCGTACTGATCGGGATTACAGGATGGTTTATACACTGCGATCAGTTCTCGTGCGATCTGTTCACGATGCGACCGCATTCCACCTGGAACCTCATAGGTGCAGATGTGAAGGTTCCACTTAGACCCGGCACGTTTGGTCCAGGCTGAGGCATGAGGATGGCGGAACGGGAATCGTTCTTGGGAAAGCTCGTCGGAGTGCCCGACATAGATCACTGAGTAGTCATTTGGTTTGCCTTCAGGGTCGTTTCGGCAAAGGATCGCGAAGACCGCTGCCTTCGCAGGGGCAGTCCAGCCCGCCAAGACCCGCGGTCCTTCGAACGGGTAGCCAGCAAGTGATCCAAGACGGATCACGGGTCAAGTTCCTCAAGTTCGTCGATTTCGCTGATGGTTTCAGCCCGAGTTACTGGCCACTCTGGCAATCCTGCCCTCCGGGCGGCGTCAATGAAGAGTGGAATTGCAAGGTCGACCGCATCGTCAGAGTTGGGCGCATCAACAACAATCTGAGCACCGTATGAGAATGAACCGGCGCCACTGGCAACTCCATTCAACGCTGCAACGGCATCGGCTAGTTCGACAACCTCGTCGAGCGTGACCTCTCGGTCACCTTCAGCAACGATCGAAACGCTGTAATTCATAGTGGTCTCCTATCCGAGTTCGGGCAACACCCTGGCGAACTCTTCCAAGCTCCTCAGGTTGTGTCCCGAGAGCAATTTGTCGATGTATGGCTCTGCCACAAGCATGCCCACACTGTTTGGGACGATGTCGGTGTTGTCGCCGACGTGTGGGTTCATCCATACGAGTCGATAGCACAGTCGGTTGAGGCGTTCTAGCGCATCGTCGAGGGCTTCTGGGTCTCCTCGGTCGAGGCCGTCGGAGCAGATCACGACGATGCCGCCTCGGGCCATTCCTCGTCGTCCCCATTTCTGGACGAATGTCGAAATGCTGTCACCGATTCGCGTTCCGCCGTCCCAGTCAAAGACGGCTTGTGCGGCTTCTGCCATTGCTTCGTCGGGCCGTCGGCGATCAAGTTGGCGAGTGATTCGCGTGAGTCGTGTTCCGAAACAGAACACTTCAACTCTTCCCGATGCTCGCCGCGTTGAATAAGCGAATTGCAGGAGGTTGCGGGAATAATCAGCCATCGATCCTGAGACGTCAAGGAGCAAGATCAGTGGTCGTACGCGTCGACGCCGGCGTGAATGAATAAAGGTTTGTGGCTCGCCATGGCGTCGCATCGTCTCAAGGACCATTTTTCTGAGGTGCAGAGCACGGCCTCGATGGGCCGGTTCCCGGCGACGGGTACGACGCCGAGGTGGTGTCACTCGAATCGTCGACATGATTCGTCGAAGAGCCGCTAATTCTTCAGGAGTGCACTCTGCAAAGTGCTTGTTCCGGCGAACGTCTGCAGGCGAGGCCATGTATCCGAGGGTGATTTCCTCATCGTTGGATTCATCACCAAACGACTCTGTGTCAGGAACTTCGAGAACGCCTTGCGAATTCGTGGCTGCTCGCATGGTGAGACGAGGATCATCTGGTGAAGACAGTTCTTCATCAAGAAAGAAATGCCGAAACACATTGTCGTACACCGGGATGTGCTCTCGACGGGTAACCAAGGTACTTCGGCCCGCCCAGTAGGTGTCCATGATGTCGGTGGGGTTGAGTTCGGTCACTGCTTGACAGAGCGCCATCACATCATCTGTGCCGATTGGTAGTCCCGCCTCACGCAGGGCTCCTGAGAAATTGACGAAGAGCTCGGTATATCCGCCGTCAGCGACCGTCAACGACATGGCTGATCGCCTCTCCAACAAGCTCGAGGTCGTCGCGATCCTTCAGGACGGCGCCGAGAGTGTCGGCAGCATGTTCTTCAGTTAACTCTTCGGCACCGATTGCATCGAGAGCAGTCGCCCAATCAAGGGTTTCAGCCACACCAGGTGGTTTTGTGAGGTCCATATCCCGCAACCGGTTGACGGCTGCAACAATTCGAGTTGACATTGCTTCGCTGATGCCAGGAAGCCGAGCAGCAACGATCTCAAGTTCGCGATCCGGAGATGGGAAGCCGATCCAGTGGTATAGGCAACGTCGCTTCAGTGCATCGTGAAGTTCTCGTGTGCGGTTTGAGGTCAAGATGACAATCGGCTTGCTCTCCGCTGAAACGGTGCCGATTTCAGGAATCGTGACCTGAAAATCTGACAGCAACTCAAGCAAGAAGGCCTCGAATTCGTCATCGGCCCGGTCAACTTCGTCAATGAGCAACACTGACCGGTCTCCTGCTTTTACTGCGCTAAGCAGTGGCCGTTCGACAAGGTATGACTCACTGAACAGGTCGTCGACAGCAGCAACGTCTGTACCTTGAACCCCGCTGAGGGCACGGACGGCGAGCATCTGTCGGGCATAGTCCCATTCGTAGAGTGCTTGCCCAGCATCTATTCCTTCAAAGCATTGCAATCGAATGAGATCGCGATTGAACATTGCTGCAAACGTCTTCGCTAACTCGGTTTTACCTACACCGACTTCACCTTCAAGCAGCAGTGGTCGGCCGAGTTTGAGAGCAAGAAAGGCTGCCGTGGCGAGACCCCGGTCAGGGATATATCCGGTTGAAACCAGGTCGTTGGTGAGTCCAGCGACGTCAGAGGGCGGGAACGCCGCTGGCATTTCAGGTCATTCCTCGCGTTGGGAAGTTCCTAAGACGAGGTCGCGAATTGACCCGCCACTCGTCGACATCTTTCCTTCTCGGCGCAGAAGGGCTCGCCACGCCTCACCGATGTCAGTTCCTTCGGGGGCGTAACCATCGAATGTCATGTCTTTTGTATTCCTACATTGCTTCGTTGGGCTGCAGTTCTCGTCAGGGTCAAGCTCACCGGCGGCATCAAGTGACCAGATTGATGTCAACACTTGTTTTGGATCTTGTTGATTGGACATCAGATTTCTCCTGAGATTGTTTCCCTTATTGTAAGAACGTTCTGTGGCGGGATCTATTCCGTGGTTGCTCGATGATTGTGATGCCCAACGGCCTCTGCGATGACCGAAAGAGCAATCTCAGCAGGTGTGTTTGCCGCAATATCTAGCCCGGCAGGCCCGCTGACCCGAGAGAGGTCGGTGACCCCTCGATACGCGAGCCAGTCTGCGCGTTGTTCTTGCATTCTGGGCGCACCGATCGAACCGATGTATCCGGCATCGCTCTCAAGCGCGGCTTCGAGAACACGACTTGACGATTCAACGTCGTGACCCATGATGATTGCCGAATCGATTCGAGAGAGTGAGTTCATGAGACCGATCCCTCGTTCGGGCTCACCTGCGACCGCGATCTGCCATCCGAGGGCGGTTGCGTACGAGGTGAGAGCATCAACAATCGGTCCATTTCCGAAGACTGCAAGGCGTTGAACTGGAACGAAACATGACCGAAGTTGCTGATCGGTGAGTTCTGATCGAGTTCCTGCGCCTTGAATCGAGTCGTCAATTTCCTCCAGGGTGAAATTGTCGAGCGTTCCGTTCGTGACATGTGCGGACAGCATCACGGGCGTTCGCTCAAGCAGTGATGCCCATAGGGAGTAGGGAAGGAGTGAGGCTGGTGCAATCGCGATCGTGGCAGACCCACCATCTGGGATTCCTGCGATGAGTGCATCGGTTCCCGTGAGGTTGAGAGAAACGATCCGACCGCGTGTTGAACCGGGAATGAACTCGACATGCTGATTGAGGATCCCATTGCAGAGCGATCCGATGTAACCGCCGCCAGCGGTCAAGGTGACCACCTCAGTTGGGTCGTGCGGGGGAAGACCAGAGGATGAGACGATCCAGGCAATATGTGCCTCGGTGTTGGCCCGCAAGCATGACACCGCCGTAATCGCCGCTCCGAACATGGGTTAAGACTAAAGGCTTTCACCAAGGCGCGCCGTGCGGAGGTGCTGAGGCATGAACGGGATACGACGGCATCTCAACCTTCGTGAAACAATCTCGGTATGAGTCTGCGAGCCGAATATGAGCAACGGGGCGCTGTCTGTGTTCGTCAGGTCCTCAGCCCAGCAGACATCGAGATCGTCACGTCGGCTATCGAAGCCAATCTCGTGGACCTTTCGCCACTTGCAAAGCGTGCGAGTGCTGATGACGATGGTTCGTTTATCGAAGACTTCTGTTCTTGGCAGCGGTTACCCGAACTTGAACAGGCCATGCGGATCCCAGCGTTGGCAGACCTCGCTGCCGAGTTGATGGGCTCAACCAGTGTTCGTTTCTTTCACGATCATGTCTTAGTGAAGGAACCCGGCACCGCTCAACGAACGCCATGGCATCAAGACATCCCGTATTACAACGTCGAAGGTCAACACAACGTCAGCATGTGGATTCCGGTCGACCCAGTTCCGCGGCCGGTCACACTCGAATTTCTCGCCGGTTCTCATCGGGGACCATGGTTCATGCCGAGGTCGTTCCTCGACGATCAAGCGAAGTGGTTTCCAGAGGGCAGCCTGAGCGAGCTACCTGAAATTGATGACGATGACCCTCGTGTCATTGGCTGGGAACTGCAGCCCGGTGATGTCGTGTGCTTTCACATGCAGACACTTCACACTGCGGCAGGAAATCCGGGTCCGGGTCGTCGTCGGGTGCTGTCGCTTCGATACCTAGGAGACGACATGGTGCATGCTCCTCGTCGCTGGACGACATCGCCGGAGTTCGCGGGTCTTGCTGACCGACTGCCAGCCGGTGTGCCGATGGACGATCCGCTCTTTCCTCTTCTTCGGGAGGGTGACTAATTAATGAATGCTGCGCCTGCCTCGACCGCCTCGAGCACTTCAGATTCAGCATTCGCGGGTAGCCAGAACACAATGCGTTCTGCACCGGCGGCCTCGTAGCGCTCAATTACTTCGGCATCCATTGGGCAGCCGTAGATGGAAAGTCCGATAGAGGCTGGGTCTCTCCCGGCCTCCTCCGACATTTGGCGAAGAAGGTCGATTTTCTCTAACGGGTCAACACGGCCGTGAATTGGCATCCAACTGTCGCAGTACTCGATGACATGTTTGAACGTGACCGGACCACCAGAACCACCCATCAGAACCGGCGGGTTGCTCACCGGTTTCGGATAACTGAGGCTCGGAGAGAAGTCGACGTAATCACCGTGGAACTCTGCTGCTTCTTGTGACCAGAGTTCTTTCACCGCAAGAATTTTCTCGCGTGCAGTCGAGCGACGCTTCGAAGGGTCGACACCGTGGTGCTCCATTTCATCCTCGTTCCAGCCGACTCCAACGCCAAATAGGAAGCGACCATCTGAGACCAGATCAACCGAGGCACATTGCTTTGCCAAGTTGATGGCGTGATGTTGGTTGACAAGGCAGATTCCGGTGCCGAGCTTGAGGTTCGACGTCACTGTGGCTGCGACAGATAAAGCAACAAAGGGGTCCATCGTCCGCTTGTAGAAGTCGGGCAGTTCACCACCGGCGGGGTACGGGGTCTTGCGAGTGAGCGGAATATGGGTGTGCTCCGCAACCCATAGAGATTCATAACCATGCTCTTCAAGTGCCGTTGCAAGTCGATCGGGACGAATCGTCTTGTCAGTTGGGAAAATGAGCGCGCCTACATCCATGAACTCATCGTAGATCGTGCGAGAAGGTCGAAATGCTGGTCGAGCGCAGTGTTGCCCTGGGAGCGTTTAGATCATGGTGAATGCAACCAATTTCGGTGCAGACATCTCCTCGACGAATCGGTCATAGCTGAACGTCCAAGAAGCGGGAACACCGGTGGCATCGAGATACCAACTGTTACAACCCGACATCCAGATCGTGTGCTGCGCAGCGTCACGTCGCTCAGATTCAAAGGCATTCGTTGCCTCAGAGGTCGGTACAACTGCTTGTGAGTCTGAGCGCTCGATTTCTGAGACGAGTTGCATGCAGTACGACATCTGGCGTTCAGCGATTTCGATGAGCGAGAAATTTCCAATCGGGCCATTAGGTCCATTGAGCATGAACAGATTTGGAAAGCCCGGAACCATTACGGACAAATATGCAATTGGTGACGGTGACCAGACGTCATCGAGGTCGGTGCCATCAACTCCGATCACCCGAGTGGGTCGAATGAACTGATCTGAACGGAAACCTGTAGCAAGCACAACGACATCAAATTCGTGCTCAATGCCATCGGCGGTGCGAATACCTGTCGGGGTGAAGGTGTCGATGGGTGACGTCACTAAGCGGGCATTCGGACGTTGAATCTTGTCGTAAAAGTCGGCTGATGCGATGAGCCGTTTACACATCGGCTGGTGGTCCGGAGTGAGCTGCTCGCGCAGTTTCTCATCAACAACGGTGTTGAGATTGCGCCGGCAGAGCGCAGCAACCTTCTGGTACTCGACTGAATCGGGTTCAGTTACTGCAGACGATGTGCGTTGAAACATCGTGATGGCAAGCTCTCGAACGAACTCTTCGTGAGCATCGGGATCATCTCGAAATGCTGAGCGTTCCTCTTCGGAAAACTCGGGGTTCGGTGCCGGAAGCACCCATTGAGCACTTCGCTGGAAGAGTGCAAATTCATCAACCTGGTCAACAAGTGCTGACGTGATCTGGATTGCTGTTGACCCTGTGCCAATGACAGCGACATTCTTCCCTTCAAGCGGGATGTTGTGATCCCAACGAGCCGAGTGAAAGACGGCCCCCTCAAAGTCTTCGATCCCTGGCATGTCAGGAATATTTGGGTGGTGAAGCACTCCGGTGGCAGCAAACACATACGGGAAATCGCCGTGGTATCCATCGCTTGTCGACAGGTGCCAGTGAGTGTTCATCCACTCAAGTGATGTGACTTCGCTGTTGAAGCGAATGCACTCGGTGACACCGAAGTCATCGGCGACGCGCTGGAAGTACTCACGAATTTCTGGACCTGGTGCGTACTGCATTGACCAGTCAGGATTTCGAGCAAACGAGAAGGTGTACGAGTGAGCAGGAACGTCACAAGAGAGACCGGGATAGGTGTTGTCCCGCCACGTGCCGCCAAGAGTTGACGCCTTCTCAAAGACGACGACATCGAACCCGGCCTTCTTCAATTCTATTGCAGCCAGAATTCCCGCCATTCCCGAGCCAATAACTGCTGCCGTCATCGTGCCGAACCTCGAGCCGTGATGTGCATGAGTCGACGGTAGCAAAGGAGTTGCTGGCGAACCCATGGGGGCGTCGGCAATCTCGTGGTGGTCAGCTCGAGATCAGGCTGCAAATAATTTTCGGTAGACCGACGCAGCCCGGACGAGCTCATCGATGTCAACCCACTCAACCGCTTGATGAGCTTGGTCGATTGATCCAGGGCCAAACAGAACTTTTGATGCGTCAAGATCGTCATATGCCAAGCAGTTCGACCCGTACGTCACTGTCTCAGGCATTCGCTCCGACAGACTCGCAATCAATTGCACGAAGTCATCATTCGGGTCGGTGAAAAATGCAGGAAACGCGGTTCCGTTCGCCATTTCAACGTCGACCTGCAGTGGTGCGCCAGCGGTGATGACGAGATCGCGCAACGACTCGTAAATCGCAAGTGGATCTTCGCCGGGGGCAATCCGTCGGCCGGCGTACAACGTGCACAGATCAGGGATGATGTTGCGGGCAACGCCTCCACCAATTTCGGTCACTGACAGGGTCCCTCTTCCGACAGCAGTTGCAGCCTCAGTTTGCTCAAGTCGAGCTTGTTCGGCATCGAGAGCTGCGATGATGCGAGCCGCTGCAGAGATCGCGTTCACACCCAACTCAGGGCGCGATGAGTGAGCAGCATGTCCATGCACACAGATCTCTAGTCCGACACCACCTTTATGGCCATGAACTGGAGCGCACAATGTGGGTTCGGCAATCACCATTCGTGCAACGTCATGCCCGTCATGTTGCAGGCGGTTTGCGAGATGTCGGGCGCCAAGCAACCCGCCCATCTCCTCAGACACCGTTCCAACGAGGTGAACAGTGGGGCCAGGCCGACGTCCCTCCTGCTTGAGTTGTGAAAGTACGTCAAGCACGATGGCAAAAGTGGCTTTTGTATCGACCGAGCCCCGGCCGTACACGCGATCGTTCTCGACTCGTCCGTCGAACGGATCATCGGTCATATGAGAGACAGCGACGGTGTCCAGGTGAACGTCAATGACCACCGTGTCGGGTCGTTCGCCCTCAAACTTCGCAATGAGATTGGGTCGATCATCAACGACGTTGTCAAGCTCAACTTCGGCACCGAGGTCACTCGCTTTGTTTGCAAGATGCTCGGCAAGTCTCCGTTCACCGTTGAGGGCGGCGTCATCGGACTGCAGTGGGTTCACACTTGGGATACGAACCAGTTCAGAAACACCGTTGACGAGTGATGCGACGTCTGCCATGAATCAACCGTAGTCGGCTTACAGCATCATGAATTCCGTTGGAATGACGCTCGTTTAACCGACGTGGCGGTCACGGCCAGCCCAGTGTGGCTCGCGAAGGTCGCGCTTGAGAATTTTGCCGGCTCCAGATTTTGGAAGCGGGTCATCTGATGACCTGATCGTCACCGACCGAGGCAGTTTGTAGCCCGCGATATGTGCTCGGCAATGTTCGATGATCTCTTCTTCGGTGACCGACGCTCCGACTTTAGGAACGATCTCGGCATGAACGGTCTCACCAAATTTCTCATGAGGAATGCCGAAGACAGCGGCCTCGCCGACGGCGGGGTGTAGGTAGACGGCATTCTCCACTTCGGTCGTGTAGATGTTCTCACCACCGGAGATGATCATGTCTTTTGCACGGTCGACTACGTAGAGGTAGCCATCATCGTCTTGCCATGCGACATCGCCTGACCGATACCAGCCGTCGACAAGTGCGTGGGCAGTCTCTTCTGGCCGGTTCCAATATCCGGCCATGATGTTCGGCCCTTGGATGTAGATCTCACCCGGTTCACCAACATCGGCACGAGAGCCGTCCTCACGGCGAACTTCGCAGCGAACACCAGGCACGGGTGAACCTGCTGAGCGGAGCCGACTTGCGTACGGCTCTTCTCCGGCCATGCCTCGGCGATGATCGTCGCCGTCCATACACGTTGCGATGGGCGATGCTTCAGTCATTCCGTAGAGCTGGAACATCTCACAGCCGAACCCGGCTGCGACTTGTCGTTGAACTTCGCCAGGCATTGGCGAGGCGCCGTACATCAGAGCGCGAAGGGCAGTGAGGTCGGCACCTTCGAGTGCTCCACTTGAAAGGATCATTCCGAGCATTGTCGGAACGAGCAAACTAATGGTGCACTGTTCATCTGCGAGAGCGGAGACAGTTGCTGCGGGCTCAAATGCCGGAATGAAGACATGCGCTCCACCCGCCCATGACACGGCATAGGTCATCGAACCATCTGCCAGATGAAATTGGGGACCGGCATGTAGGTATTTGTCCCGTGGAGTAATTCCCATGACTGCAACACCGTGCATCGCGTTTGCGGTGAGGTTGCGGTGGGTGAGCATTGCACCCTTGGGCAGTCCGGTGGTTCCACCGGTGTAAAAGATTGCGGCGAGACCATCGTGGTGTTGTGGGGGAAGTTCAACTGGCGCAGTCGATACGAGCGCTTCATATGCAACACAACCTGCTGGGGCATCATCGCCGGGGCCAGTCCACACCAATGTGTGAAGAGAATCCACCCGCTGAAGAAGGGCGCGGCCAGTATCGAGATAGTTGTCGTCGACGAAGAGCACCTTGACCTCGGAGTCGCCACAGATAAATGCGAGCTCTTCTTCGGCGAGGCGATAGTTCAGGTCATTCATCACCATCCCGGCACCGGGGATTGCAAACCACAACTCAAAATGCCGGCTGCTGTTCAGCATGAGAACACCAACGCGGTCTCCAATCTCAAGATCAAGGCCGAGCAAACCAGACGACAATCCGTTGACCCGCTCGGCAACCTCCGACCATGTCCGACGCTCACCGGTGCCACGATCGACGGTTGCAACTTTGTTTGCATATTGCGAAGCAGGCCGTTGCAAGGTCCATGCAAGCGTTGGTTCTGCACCCATCATGATCTCCTAAATGATGAAGTAGTCGACGAAATTTCTCACCCTCACGCTAGTGATCGCGCTCTCAGAGAGATCCATTGGGCATCACGCCTTCTGCTACCAGCCAGATCAGGTCGCTGAACTACGTTGTGCTCGTGGAAGGAGCCTCCCAATGACCGAATCTTTGGCCCAACAACGCCTCGATGCGTTTGCACGGATCACCGCCGCGGGTGAACCGTATGAGTTGGTTGACCGAGTCGATATTCGCGGTCCGGTGCGAACGTTTGTGAATGCCCCGGCATCACTCCGACAGGTGTACGAAGAGGCTGTAAGCGATGTTGAATTCCTCGTCGCCGACGACCAGCGCTGGACCTTTGCTGAGTTCTGGAATGACGCAGCACGAATTGGTCACCTACTAGTTCACGAGCTCGGTGTGCAAAAAGGTGACCGAGTCGCAATCTCGATGCGTAACTACCCCGAATGGATGATGGCGTTCACTGCAGCAACATCGGTGGGAGCGATCGCCGTTGCCATGAACTCGCTGTGGAATGCCGATGAGATGGCGTACGGCCTCACCGACTCGGGTGCAAAAGTGATTTTTGCGGATGCTGAGCGCCTTGCGTTGCTGGAATCGATGAGTGAGCCGATTGACGGGCTGCAGATCGTCGCTGTTCGTCACTCCGGTGCTTCGGCCGCACAGGTTGATCTTGCTGCTCGTATGACCGCCATAGGCGCGGTCGACATGCCGCAGGTTGATATCGCACCGACTGACCCCGCGCTCATCCTGTACACGTCTGGTTCAACGGGTCATCCGAAAGGTGTGCTGTCGAACCATCACAACGTGATCGTCGCCCTCATGGCCTGGGAGGTTGAATACGGCGCCCTCACCGAACGCCCAGGCAACGTCGTAGCCCCCGAAGAAGGCTCGGGTTTGGTTCCAGCAACGCTGCTTGGAATCCCACTGTTTCACGTGCTTGGCTTGCACGCCGTGTTTTTAGGTAGCTTCCGCGGTCAACGCAAATTGGTGACCATGTACAAGTGGGACGCGTCTGTTGCCGCTGAACTCATCGAGCGCGAGCGAATCATCACGTTCACTGGTCCGCCAGCGGTAAGTGGTGACCTTGTGCGGGTAGCGCAGTCAGAGGGAAGGGATCTCTCGTCATTGCTGACGGTCGGTGGCGGTGGTGCTGCCCGGCCACCAGAACAAGTGGGCCAGATCGACCGGTCATTTGAAAAGGCACTTCCCAATACCGGTTGGGGCATGACCGAAACGAACGCCATTGGCACATTGATTATTGGTGCTGAATACTCCGCACGGCCGTTGAGTTCTGGGCCGGCGTTGTGCGTGATTGATCTACGGGTTGTCGGTGATGACGGGTCAGTTCTTGCTGCCGGTGAACGTGGCGAACTGCAAGTTCGTGGCCCATCAATGTTCCGCGAGTATTGGAACAAGCCCGAGGCGACAGCAGATTCATTCGCTGAAGATGGTTGGTTCAAGACCGGAGATGTTGCGTACCTCGATACAGACGGCCACCTGTTCATCGTCGATCGAATTAAAGACCTCATCATTCGTGGTGGAGAAAACATCGGCTGTGGTGGCGTTGAGGCAGCCCTGTCATCGCACCCTTCAGTGATCGAAGCGACGGTGTACTCGGTGCCAGATGAGCGACTTGGCGAAGAGGTTGGAACGACGATGTATGTCACCAACGACTTCGATGAAGAGGAACTTCGCGCCTATCTGGTGGATCATCTTGCGAAGTACGAGATTCCTCGTTACATGACAACAATGACCGAACCTCTTCCGCGAACTGGGTCGGGCAAGTTGTTGAAGCGCGAACTCCGTCTGCAGGCGATCGCCGAACTCGGTCTCGGCTAATTCATTCCGACTAACACGTCGCTGATTCAACGCAACAGTTGAAGGGCATCGAACTCGAGCTCCGCCATTCGACGAGCACTTGCGGACATGACAATTGAAACAAACGACCCATCGAGATGTGATCGGGATTGGCCTGCCATGCCGAGACCCCATCTCACCGTGAGCAGGACACGCCACCAGTGGAAACGATCGTCATCCCACTCGCCTCCGCGTTCAAGGTACGCGGCGTGAAGATCGGCAATTGTCCCGAATCCTCCAATGGGTAGGTGGTCTTCTCGAAAGCGCCACATTCGCTGGGTGGTCCATGCGAGGTCTTCCATGCGATCACCGATCCGGCTTCCCTCCCAATCGAGGATCGCTCGAAGACCGTCTTGACCAACGATGATGTTGCCATTTCTCACATCACTATGAACGATGGTTGAACGTGCAGGTTCGGTGGGTGCGTTGCGCTCAAGCCAACGTGCGCAAAACGAAAATGCTGGTGACGGTGCCAGCAACTCAGATAAACCTTCATCTACTTGTGACAGTGCATGGGCGATCGGGCCGAGACCGGTGTCAGGAAGCAATGTTCGTGGCGCATTTGATTCGGGGATCGAATGAAGATCTGCCAGAGCTGTACCGATCTGTCGGGTGATAACTGATCCGAGGATGTCGTGCTGGTCAATGAGCCGCAGGACACGTCGTGGAACTGTTTCACCCTCGACAGCGATCGAAATAAAGAACGGTCCTCCGAGCACCGACTCATCTGTGCAGACGTGATGGATGTGCGGGACAGGAACACCAGCGGACTCTGCAAGTTGCCGCACCGATGCTTCATCGGCGACATCGAGTAGCTGTATCGAGGCTGTCGGAATCATGGTGAGCGCGTAGCGCGTTGTTGTCGACGCGCTGCTCGCACTGAACAACGCGTTGAATCTCCGAGCGCCCGCCGAGACGGCGTTGAGATCAGTGACGGTGACTTCGGTCTGTTCTTCTGCACTCAGCCATCTCGATAGTCGAACCGACGGGTCATCAGCAGAGGTGTTCTCGCTCATTCGCCATCCCAATCGTCATAGCCGGGCTTCGCGATGGAGAGGTCTCCACGAACAATCTCAACGAGAAGGGAGCGCACCCGAGCATGCTCTTGTTCGCTGTCGGCCGCCCCATTTCGTAGCGCAGTTGCAACAGCAGCAGAAAGGTCATCTGAGTCGTGGATTGAGTGGCCCGCGATTTCTCGCAGGAGATCCATCTCGCGAGACCGAACCTCAGGGCCGAACTCAAGTTCTCGGGCAACGATTGATGCAATGTTTGCCGCAACCCGAGCCTGATGCTGAGCAGGACCAGCTGTCGCTGGCACCACATCGGTGTTCAAGGTGTCGGCAACTGTTCGAAGGAGTTCAGCAGCAGATGGTGGCTGATGCATATCAGCCCCGAACGCTGGCGACGCCCTTCGGGGCTTGCTGGTTCATGTAACCGAACATGTAGCCAGCGACCCTTCGCATCTGGATTTCCTCGGCTCCTTCGGTAATTCGGTAGCGGCGGTGATGGCGGTAAATGTGCTCAAAGGGTTTGTGACGGCTATAGCCGATTCCACCGTGTACCTGCATTGCACGATCCGCTGATTCACAACACAAGCGGTTTGCCCAGTAGTTACACATCGACACCTTGTCGGACTGGCTGAATGCTCCGTGCTCGTCCATGAGCCAGGCGGTTTTATGAATGAGTGCCCGCAGCATTTCGCATTGGGTTTGAAGTTCAACAAGTGGAAACTGAATGGCCTGATTTGTCGAGAGTGCCTTGCCGAATGGCTTGCGCTCTCGGGCATATTTCACCGACTCATCGATACAGAATTGAGCGGCTCCAAGGCTTGAGGCGGCCTGTCGAATTCGATTCTCGTTGAAGAAGTGCTGCACCACCTGCAGACCTTTGCCTTCGCCACCAAAAATTGCGGAGTGCGGAACTCGAACGTCGGTGAGCCGGATGTGTGCGTGGTCGGTCGGCATGTTGAAGGTCCACAGGTACTCGAGAATCTCGAATCCAGGTGACGTTGTTGGCACCAAGAATGCAGTGATGCCGTCTCCGTCTCCCGCTGACCCGCTTGTGCGGGCGAAGATGAGGTCGCAATCGGCTTTGTGAATTCCGGTGTTCCAAGTTTTCTCGCCGTTGATAATCCATTCATCACCATCACGAACAGCATGGGTTTCCATGTGGGTGGCATCCGAGCCATGGTCTGGTTCGGTGATACCGAACGCAAAACCGCGCCGGCCCTCGGCGAGATCGTCAACCCAATCGGCTTTCTGTTCATCGGTTCCGTAATTGATCATCAAGAGCAGCCCGACGTTGTTGCCAACAATCGAGTGTTCGTTTTGGAGATCGTTATGAAGCCCGAGGCCTCGCCGCGCAAGGTGCTCTCGGATGACAGCCATTCCGTAGATCGTTCCTTCACTGCCTCCGTATTCGGCAGGGAACGGATACCGGTAGAAACCAGCTGCGTCAGCCATCCGCTTTGTTTGGTGCAAGAGGTCTTCCCATTCGTCATTTGGTAGACCTCCACGTTCCCAATCAGTACGCGCATCTTCTCTTCGGTGGTCGAAGAACCTGATGTTGTCGTTCGACTCCTCAAGTGGCTTGATTTCGGCCTCGATGAACTCATCAAGTTGCGCAAGGAGTTGTTGTAACTCCTCGGGAATTTCATGTGGAATTGGTGGATTCACTGCAATCGCCTCCTGGTGCCGAAGGTACCTGAGTGGCGGTCAAAAGATCGGCTCGGGGCGAAGGTGTGATCAAGGTGTTGCGGACAGGTCGATGATCGCTTCGTGTTCGATCGATGTCACGATCTCGTCGCCCTGTATGAAGTGCATATCGACCAAGGCTCGCTCGCCATGGGCGAAGAACCGGTCGACGACTCGCGGAATAATCGTGATCTCACTGCCGACAGCGACCGCTCGATGATGACGAATGATTGATCTGGTGTGAACCCAACTTCCTCGGGCTAGCTGCTCGTGCATGATGTGATTAGCAAGATCGGGCCACACCGCCGGGTGCACGATGCCTGCTGCTATACAGACGTCGAGATCATCTCCGGCGGGGAGGGCATAGTCAGCTCCATATGGAGTGTCGAGGATGATGGTTACCGGTGAGAGATCTTCGCCAGCACGAAGCGGTGGTGCGGCTCCTGCATCGAGCGTCGGGTGTAAGACGGCCCGGGGTTGTGGCGAACCAGTGTGCGCCTCGATAACGGTGGTGTTATCTGAAGTCCGTGCGCTCACCTCGACGAGATCGTGATCGAACACCGGTTGCTTAAATCGCACCTCTCCACCGCCGTGCTCAACCCAAGACTTGCCGTGAGTGGCGAGTGGAAGATGGCAGAGGTAGGCGTAGACGGTGACACCTGCAACCAACGCTCCCGGGAACCCGGCCGCGCGGCCACCTTCATCGGTGTGAATTGGGTTTCTGGCGTGGATCGGAAGGTTCGTTGCTGTGATCGACCATGGCGAGAATTCAGACGCGTCCATATGACAGTTTGACACGGGGTTCTGCGTGGCATGCTGTCGCCGTGAGCATCACTGACCTTGACGCGGAAGAACTGTCGTCAGCCATTCACCAACGGTCGGTTTCTTGCCGTGAGGTGATGACGGCCTATCTCGATCGAATCGCCGAACGAAATGATGCCTTGAATGCGATTGTGTCACTGCGTGACCGCGATGAACTGTTGGACGAAGCCCGGGAGTGTGATGACGAACTATCGCAGGGAACTTCTCGCGGTTGGATGCATGGGTTTCCGCATGCGGTGAAAGACCTCGCCGAAACAAAGGGATTACTCACAACGAAGGGGTCGCCAATTCTGGCGAACAACGTTCCTGATCATGATGCGCTTCAGGTCGCTCGCATCAGACAAGCGGGAGCGCTCATCATCGGAAAAACAAATGTCCCTGAGTTTGGGCTTGGGTCAAACACGTTTAACCCTGTGTTTGGCTCGACGGCGAATCCGTACGACGTCACCAAAGTTGCTGGTGGCAGTAGTGGGGGTGCCGCAGTTGCGTTAGCGACCCGTATGGTTCCGGTCGCGGACGGCAGCGATTTCATGGGGTCGCTGCGTAACCCTGCAGGCTGGTGCAACGTTGTTGGATACCGGCCAAGTTTTGGCCGGGTGCCGGCCTATCCGAGCACCGACTCATATTCAACGTTGTGTGCAACGGAAGGTCCGATGGGCCGCAAAGTGATTGACGTTGCGATGTTGTTGGGCACTCAATCGGGTTGGGATTCTCGAGTTCCGACATCGATCCCGGGAACGCTGCCGGAGTTCAGTTCATTTGGGTCGTGTGCCTCGAATCTTTCAGGAACAATGAGCGGAGTTCGTATCGGCTGGTTGGGCGACCTTGGGGGACATCTTCCAACCGAACCTGGCATCTTGGAGATTTGCGAGAGCGCGTTGCACCGGATGGCTGAAGATGGGGCAGAGATTGAAGCTGCTCAACTCAACGTTGACCTTGATGCACTCTGGACTTCGTGGCTTCATAATCGGCACGCGTATAACGCCGCGACCTATGGACCGTTGCTGAGCCGTGAGTCGTTGGCGGAGCAACTCAAGCCAGAAGTTCGATGGGAAGCAGAATCAGGAATGGCGCTGTCGGCTCTGGATTTGAAGCGTGCTGCGACAGTTCGAACCTCGTTTTACGAACGTATCGCTTCGATGTTCCGGTCGGGTGGCGGCTCGTTCGACTTATTGGCACTACCTACGGCGCAGGTGTGGCCATTCGATATTGAAATGCGCTGGCCCCAAGAGGTGGCTGGTCGCGCAATGGACACCTACCACCGGTGGATGGAATGCACCATCTACGCCACCTACGCGGGGTTACCAGCAATTTCAATGCCGGCAGGCTTTTCACCCTGTGGCCGTCCGGCGGGTATCCAACTCATTGGAGCACCCCTCGATGATGTCGGTGTATTGCGATCTGCAGCGGCCTATGAGCGGCTCATCGAAGACCTCAACGTCGGCGAGGCGTAGCGCTGCTCAATCGCTGATTCGAGAGAACGACGGCGGTCGCTTTTCGATGAATGACTGCACACCCTCCGCGAAGTCAGGCCGGCCGAAGCTTTCGACCATGAGTTGAGCCGCCTCAGCCTCAGCGGCTCCCATTCCGACATGAAGGTGCGAATACACCTGCTGCTTCATGATGGCCATTGATGTCGGCGAGCACTTCTCGGCAAGCTCAGTGATGTAGTTGCGGCACCAAGGGAGCAACTCGTCGGGATCATCGACCAAATGGTTAAGAAGACCAAGTTCTTTTGCCTCGGTTCCGCTGACGCGTCGCGACGACATGAGGAGGTCGAGGGCGACGGAGGGTCCGACAAGTTTTGGAAGGAGCCATCCCAGACCCCATTCAGCGATGAGTCCTCGTTGGGCGAATGCGGTGAGGAAGAGTGATTTCTCGGTTCCGACGCGCAGGTCGCAGCACAAGCTGAACGGGAATGCCATGCCGGCAACTGCGCCATTGATAGCGGCGATGATCGGTTTCGGGGTGGTCATGAGAAATGGGAAGCGACCATCGAAATCACCGTTGGAGTCTGCGGCTGCCTCTCCTTCAGCGACGGCTGAACCTGCATCGTTGCTCGATTCATTTCCTGACGAAATGTTTGAGAGAAGTTTCATGTCGGCACCGGCACAAAATGCACGTCCAGCACCGGTGATGATGATGCCGACAACAGCCGGATCGGCGCTTGCTTTTGCCACGGCATCTCGAATCTCATGGTCCATCCGGTTTGTCCATGCATTCATCGCTTCGGGACGGTTCAACGTGATCGTTGCGACCGGATCGTCAACTTCATAAAGAATTGTTTCGTACATGTTGTGCTCCTCGTGCCGGGAACGAAAGAGCGCCCCCGCTCGACGCAAGTCTCGTCGAACGGGGGTGCTGTGAACGCATTGGGTGAGATCAGATGATCATCGAGCGACGGCGTGCGGCGAGGAGAATTCCGCCAAGGCCGGCAAGTCCCAGGCCAAGGAATGCAAGGGAGAGTTCCATTCCTGTGGCTGGCAATGCGCTGTGATTGGTGTCGTCAGCGGCAACGTTGATGTCAGATGCTGCTTCAGCAAGAGGTGCTTCTTCGATGACAGCTTCAACTTCGACGTTGTCAGATACTTCGTCAGGGTTGTTGTTGGCCTCTGCGACCTGAGGTGTCTCATTCGATGTTTTGATGGCGGGCTCGTTCTCTACCTCGGGTGTGCTGTCGAGAACTGTTTCCTCAACTTCAACTGTGTCGATGGCATCTTCCGCATCAGGAGTTGGGACAACGATCTCGGTGACTGACTCATCTGCGATTGGCTCATCGATGATGTCCTCGTTAGTGGGGCGATCTTCGTTGATGACCTCTTCCTCGACTGGCGCATCCTCTTCGTTGGCTTCCTCTTCGACGATCTCGTCCTCACGAGCTTCCTCCGTGATGTCCTCGTCGGCTGGGGCATCATCTTCAATGACTTCGTCTTCGTTGGCAACAGCCTCACCCTCACAGACGTGGGAGAGAACGAATTTCACTTTGGTGCTGAACGGAGCGACCATTGCGCTCGAACCGGCAGCTGTGAGATCGCTGAGTGAAGCTCCGGCTGGAACAGCGACAAATACATTGTCGGTCTGTGTGCCATTGGTGACGATGTCGTCTCGGGAGATGATTGTTGATGTCCCTCCGATGTTGAGGTTCATTGAGGTGATGTCGTACTGGCCGTTGTTTGGAGTGACGACGAAGTGCCACCAAGCGGCGTCGCTTGGGCAGTCGTTGTTGACCTCGGCTTGGTCATTGTGGAGGTTGACTGGAGCAGGTCCGAGATCGATGGTTGTGTCGTTGCCTCGACCGTTGCCGCCCGGGGCGGCTTGAGCGGCTTGCGCTCCGAAGAGTGAGAAGAATGCAACCGATGCGATTGCTGTTGTGGTGAGTGACTTGCGTGCGTTCATGTCATTCAAGAGCACGCTGTGACAACTTTCTCACAATTTTTTGAGATTTTTCTTAAAAGAAATCAAACCCTTGTGCTGTAAGGCTTTTGTCATGCTCGACGGGCTACAGTCGTGCCTGTGACTCTTCCAGTTGTTGATCTCGCTCCGTTTGCAACCGGTGAAGATCATCTGAGTGCGGCTGCACGAACACAGGCGGGCATCATTGACGCAACCTGTCAAGAACTTGGGTTCTTACTCGCTGTTGGGCACGGAATTTCGGACGAAACCAAACAAGAACTGCTGCATGTCATGCGTGAGTTTTTTGCGCAACCGCAGGCTGTCAAAGACTCCATCTCGATCGCCAACAGTTCATGTCATCGTGGCTATGTCGGTATTGGCACCGAGGCGCTGGAGGGGGCCCTTGCCGATGAAGATCAATTCGATGTTCCGAGGCTCGGTGATCTGAAGGAGACCATTGACTCTGGTACCGAACATGGTCCAGATCATCCTGAAGTGATCGCAGGAACCCCATTGCACGGACCCAATCAACTCCCTGAATCTCCACGATTTCGGGCGGCGTGGCAGCGATATTTCGACGAGGCGACCGAAGCGAGTCTGCGGGCCCATCGAGGACTCGCAGTAGCGCTTGGCCTCTCATCAACCTGGTTCGAGGACCTCGCGACGGGTGACCACGATGCGTTCATGTACCACCTTCGGATGCTCCACTACCCGCCGACGAGCAGGGTGGCACCGGCCCCGGGTCAGCCAGGATGCGGTTCGCATACTGACTACGGTTCGGTGACGATTCTTACCGATGACGGCCATGGTGGGTTGCAAGTGAAAACTCGGGCTGGTGAGTGGATCGACATCTCAGTGCCAGATGGTCACGCTGTCGTCAACCTTGGTGACCTCATGGCAATTTGGTCCAACGATCGGTACGTCTCTAACCCGCACCGCGTCGTGAGCCCACCCAATGTCGATCGATATTCGATTCCGTTCTTTGTTGAGCCGGGGTTCCATACCCGAGTTGAGTGTTTGCCGACCTGTCAGGATGCCTCGAACCCTGCACGGCATGAGCCTCTGACCGCAGGCCCTTATTTGCTCTCGCGGTTTGACGGAACGCACGCCTATCGCAATGCCTTACTTGACTAGATCATTGTCGATGCTGTGAATCCCAGGCCATTGCAATTGCCACAGCGAGCACGAGAACACTTCCGATAGCGGCTCCAACTAAGAGATTGGTTGTGCTTCCGGCGACTCCTCCCGGATTTCGGTACCCAGGTGCAATCGAAAGCGTTCCGAGGCCAAGCCATGTCGACATTGTCAATAATGCGGCTGGCAGCACCGCCCCGAATGCAAGAGCGAGTCCGGTTGGTCGAACGGAAAGAAACCCGAGCAGACCACCTACCGCAAGCGCCCCAAGTTGAATGAGGCGACCGATCATCACTTCATTTGGCCAACCCTCATTGCTGTTCAGTAGCCAATTTGTTGACCATGATGAGTTAGCAAGTGGCACCAGTGGGGCAATTGCCACGATCATCACGGTGAGCGCCCCAACAGCGTGGATGTAGGGGTTGAGGCTCGCCTGACGATCGACAAGAAGATCATTCATCGATGCGAAGAATGCGATGAGACCGACGCCAGCAGCAGCGAAGAGCGCCCAGTACCCAAGATCTCGCGTGATGTCGATGGTGAATCCACCGGATGCGCTTGCGGCAAAATTCTGTGCCGCTCGAATGGGGAATTCGACAAGTCCAATGGTGATTGCAAACAGGCCAAGTGTGGAGAGACCGCTACCACCTACGAGGCCTGGACCCCACGATCGACCGAGAATCGTTCCGACTGAGCCAACCGTGAGACCAATTGTAGAAACGAGTCCGATGGCGATGAGATTTGAACCGAGGTTGTCGACGTGCCATGTGCCAGTGCGGAACCCGACAGCAGCTGCAACATCAGCGAATTCGGCTCCGGCGGTTGAAGTGATCTTCAGAATGTCCGCGGTCAGTGCGATCAGGCTGAGAATTGCTCCGATGAGTCCGATGAATGAGGTGACGGTGAGTTGTGGACGAACCGATGCATGGGGTTCGTCCACAATGGCTGCTGCTGCGATCGTCGGTGAGCCTGATGACGGTGTGGGTGGTTCAAGGTCGGTCGGAATCACCTGCGTTGCGGCAGCGGAGTCGATGG
>JBMTDQ010000012.1:0-39498 GCA_049432165.1 Ilumatobacteraceae bacterium | reverse complement strand
GGCCGCAACCGACGAATCAACGCCCCCGCTCATACCAATCATCACTCGCACGTTGCACGCTGCTTTCTTGCCGCCCTGCGATCGCGGAGCGATGTGATGCTGTTTGTGATTGCACTCACCGCCCGATCGATCTCGCTTGCCGAGGTGGAGTGGCCGAGGGACAACCGAAGTGCACCACCTCGCAATTCATCGGCCACACCAATTGCGGACAGCACATGTGAAGATTCCATCGCCCCGCTGGCACATGCCGATGCTGCGCTCGCATACACATCAGCTTCATCGAGCATGAAGAGTAAAGCCTCACTGTCGAGGTCGTCGACGCAGATATGAGCGATTCCGGGCGCTGTTACCGACCGCGAGACTGTTTCGTGGACACCATCAATTTCGAGTAGGGCATCAAGCAGGTCATCTCGAAGCAACCGAACCCGATTAGAAGTCTCAGTTCGTGTCAAGGTCGTCACGTTGAGCGCTGCAGCTGCACCCACAGCACCCGCAACATCAATTGTTCCCGATCGTCGACCACGTTCTTGTCCCCCGCCGAGCAGGATCGGCTCCGGAGTTGCCCCGTTGCTCACCACCATCAGCCCAACACCCTTTGGACCACCAAACTTGTGGGCGCTCAATGAGAGCAAGTCGACGTGCTGGGTGATTTTGGGCAGATCGATCCAACACGCCGCTTGAACTGCATCGGTGTGCAGCCAGGCATCCGGTGCAAGTTCGCGAACAATGGCAGCAACCTCCGCAATATCGTTCACTGAACCAACTTCATTGTTCACCGTCATGACCGACACGACTGAGATTTCCTGACCAGTTGACAGAGCTCGGTTCAGAACTGCTCGCAGATCATCGGTGTCGATTTGTCCATCGCAGGAGACTGCAACTGTCGTTCCGCCATGGTGTTGAACCGGGTCAAGGACGGCATGGTGCTCAATTGCAGAACACACTGCGAGTCCTCCTCGAGAGCGCACCGATCCCGAAATCGCATAGTTGTCAGATTCTGTGCCACCCCCGGTGAACACCACATCACCCGAATTCACTCCGAGACTCGATGCAATCACCTCACGGGCTTCGTCGACCGCCTGCCGAGCAAGACGCGCCGCACGATGACTCCCACTGGGATTCGCGAAATGAGTTTCTTGCCATGGGCGCATTGCATCCAATGCCTCAGGGTGCATTGGCGTCGTTGCTGCATGGTCAAGATATGTCGACAACACGTCCACGTCCATCAGGCTAGACACGTTGCCGCCAACCTGTCGCTAACTTGCAGGTGTGAAGGGTTATGAATCTCACACATACGGCGATGCCTTTGCTGACGTCTATGACGACTGGTATCGGGATCTCAGCGATGTTGATGCCCTCGTCGCGTTGATTGCAGAGTTCGCCCCCGGCCGAACCTTGTGTGAACTCGGCGTTGGAACCGGCCGTCTCGCTATCCCACTATCAAAGAACGGTTTTGCCGTCACTGGAATCGATTCGAGCGATGCGATGCTTGAGCGTCTGCGCGCTACGGATCAACAACAGGTCATCACGACAGTCTCTGGCGACATGGTTGACGACATGCCCAAGGGTCCCTTCGATGTGGTGCTGATCGGCTTCAACACGTTGTTCAATCTCGAGTCACAAGAACGTCAGCAGCAGTGTTTACATGCATGTTCACGTGCTCTTCGCTCCGGCGGAATTGTGGTGGTTGAGGGGCTTGCACCAACGGGCCAACCCGATGGTGGAACCGTCGATGACGTGTCATTGAAGTCGATGACTGCGACGAACGTCGTGCTGTCGGTGTCTCGTCATCTCAGTGCCGATCAATTGGTTGAAGGTCAGTTCATCGAGTTCACCAAACAGCACGGAGTTCGGCTTCGACCTTGGAGCATTCGGTATTCCACAACTGATCAACTCGATGAGATGGCAAGTGCCGCAGGGTTAGTGATGACTGCTCGATTTCACGATGCAAACCGCACTCCATTTGACCCAGCAACTGGTCGGCACCTCACCGTATACATGCTCGACAAGTGACCATCTGGCACAAAAGTCACCAATCGTGACTCATTCGCTCATATCCTGATGTCATTGTGAGCGAACTACGACTCAACCAACTCACCGGCCGCTGGGTCACGATCGTCCCAGGACGAGCACAGCGCCCGACCGACTTCGCCCCTCGCACGACTGTCATCGACGGCCCTGAAGACCGGCCTTGTCCATTTTGTCCCGGTAACGAGGAGTCAACTCCTCCAGCTCTTGAGACAATCGATAAGACCGGAGCATGGACAATTCGAGTTGTTCCAAACCTTTACCCAGCATTCACGGGAGACGACGGGTTTTCGGTGCATAACGATGGTCCAATTCATGTGACAGCCGAGGGAACTGGCTTGCATGAAGTCTTCGTATATAGCCCAGATCACACATCAAATCTTGCTGACCTTGACGACGAAGCAGCAGAGCAATTCATGGACTCCCTTCGCCGCAGATTTGAAGCTCACGCTGACATGCCGCACATCCGTTACACCCAGGCGATTGTCAACCACGGACGAGAAGCGGGTGCTTCACTCGCTCACCCGCATGGCCAGTTGATGGGTCTGCCCTTCGTGCCAGGTGAAATGCTCGAGGAAGAGCGCGCCTTTGCCCGATTTGCAGGCGGTTGCGTTGCCTGCACCACCATCGAGGCCGAACGAACCACCGAAGACCGAGTCGTCTTTGAGAACGACTCCGTGCTGGTGGTCTGCCCATATTGGAGCGGCACGCCATACGAGTTGCTCATTTTGCCGAAGCAGCATCATGCTCATCTCCAAGACAGTTCAGAGAGCAGCCTCGCTGGCATCGGCAGAAGTTTGCGGGATGCAATGAAGGTGTTGGGTTCAACCCTTGGTGACGTGGCGTACAACGTTGGCTTCCACAGCGCCCCACACCAGCACGAGGGCGAGTATCACTGGCATATTCATATCTGGCCCAACCTTGTGACACAGGCAGGCTTTGAGCGTGGAACTGGCGTGATGATCAATGTCATTCCACCGGAGGCAGCAGCGTCGGCGCTTCGCGAGACTGCTTCGTCTCTTTTGCTCAACAAGTAACAGTCACTTCACGCTGCGAGCCCGGCTGCGCGAGCCAGAGCAGTCACTGCCGCCCCAGCCATGATCACCACGACAAGTGGCGCCCGTTTTGCTGCCAACAACATTGCTGCAGCGACACCAATTGCTCTCGCATCAAACACAATTCCATCGTCGCCTCCCAATGTGGAATTGACGATGAGTGCTGAGACAAGAGCGGCGGGGATCAAATCTAGGCAGCGATTGACGGCCCCTGGCAACTGGCGGCCCCCAACAACGACCAGGCCAGTTGCCTTGAAAAAGTATGCAATCGCCGACAGCGTGAGGACGAGGGTCCAGCTCATGGTCGCTTCACTCCCACCAGCACTCCTACAGCGGCACACAAGATCGGCACCCCGGGTGGCAGGAACGGAATAGTGAGGGCGCATGCAACAGCACCGATTGCAGCTGCTCGACGACCATTCCGATGACGCAAATGCGGAATCACCATTGCAACAAAACCGGCCGGAAATGCGGCATCAAGCCCGAATTGCTCCGGATCAATGGCATTTCCAGCTAAGGCTCCGATCAACGTGCCGAGGTTCCAGAACACATAGACCGAGACTCCAGTCCACCAGAACGCTGTTCGTGCGGCTCGAGGGTGCGTCTGTGCAGTTGACATGGCTGTCGACTCGTCAATGGTGATTTGCGCAGCAACCAGCCGTGAGAAAACAGAGCCCTGCAACGTTCGCGACATCGCAAGTCCGTAGACCCCGTTACGCGCCGCGAGCAACGATGCTCCCCCGAGAGCGGCTGCAGTTGATCCTCCAGATGCGATGACACTCACCGCAGAAAATTGTGATGCGCCGGTGAATACGAGCAGTGACATCACGCAGGTGATCGCGATTGAGCCGCCAGCTGCCACCGACCCAACACCGAATGCGATACCAAACACCCCGACTGCTGCGCCGAGCACAGCACAACTCATGACCAGTGAGCGCTCGTTCTCGTTTGTATTTGACAGAGTTTCTGTCACGTTGTTGCCTCGGACAGCCACAACATTGAAAGTGGTGGAAGATCAATAACAACTGAAGCTGGTTGCCCCTGCCACTCAACCGATTCGGCGGCGATCAATTCAGGACTGTTGTTGGTTGCGCGGTATCCGCTCCCACCAAATCTGACGGAGTCAGTGTCGAGAATGTGCTGCCAATTTGTGAGGCTTGGGACGCCAATGCGGAATGCCGGTCGTGGAACGGGGGTCCAGTTCGCTATCACCACAACTGGTTCGCTGTGTTCAGGCGACCACCGAATAAAGGAGTACAGAGAATTCTCAGCATTCTCGTTGTCGATCCAATCAAAACCCTCCGGCTCTCGATCGAGACGCCAAAGGGCAGGGTGTTGCTCCGACAGGGCGTTAAGGGTGCCGACAAGTTCAGCCATTCCTGCATGCGGAACATGGTCGTTCAACCACCACTCAACACCACGAACATCGTTCCATTCTGACCATGGCGCAAACTCTGACCCCATGAACAACACTGGCGGACCAGGAATCGCCCACTGCCACCCGTAGGTGAGTCGGAGCGTTGCGAACTTCTGCCAATCGTCGCCGGACATTCGCGCCAACAAGCTGCCTTTGCCGTGCACGACCTCGTCGTGACTGAGAGGCAATACGTATCTCTCTCCGTAGGTGTACAACATGTTGAATGAGAGCTCGCCGTGGTGATACCGCCGATGAACGGCCTCTCGATGCGCGTAGTTCAGCGTGTCGTGCATCCATCCCATATTCCACTTGTGGCTGAACCCGAGTCCTCCGGCATCAGCTGGACGGGTCACTCCGGGCCAGGCCGTCGACTCTTCGGCGATCATCAACACATCGCCAAATTCAGCGCCGATGACAGTGTTGAGTTCCTGCAAAAACGACACGTTCTCGAGGTTCTCGTTTCCGCCATGTTCGTTCGGGACCCATTCGCCATCTTCACGCGAGTAGTCGAGGTAGAGCATTGATGCGACCGCATCGACTCGCAGGCCATCAACGTGAAATTCATCTAGCCAGTACAGAGCGTTACTGATGAGAAAATTTCGGACTTCTGTGCGCGCCGTGTTGAAAATGAAGGTTCCCCAATCGGGATGTTCACCTCTCCGAGGATCAACATGTTCGTAGAGCGCCGTGCCGTCAAACTGACCGAGCGACCATGAGTCCTTCGCAAAGTGGGCAGGTACCCAATCGAGGATGACACCGATTCCAGCTTCGTGTAACCGATTGACCAGCCTCTTCAGTCCCTCAGGGTCTCCAAGCCGGGCTGTCGGTGCGAAGAATCCAGTTACTTGGTACCCCCATGACCCTCCAAAGGGGTGCTCCGCAAGCGGTAAGAACTCAACATGAGTGAACCCAAGTCGTTGAACATGACTGATGAGTGGCTCACATATGTCATCCCAGGTTGTGAGGTCGGGTCTCCATGACATCGCATGGACCTCATACATGCGCAACGGCTTCTCTCCAGTAAGGACTGAACTACGAGAAGCCATCCAGTCATGGTCGGTCCATCCGAACGCAATGTCGTCACTCGGAATAATTGATGCGTCACCGGGAGGAAGTTCACTGCGGCGCGCCATCGGATCAGCCTTCATAACCTCTCGACCGTGAGCCCCAGTTACACGGAATTTGTAGAACTGGCCCGCAACGGCATTCTCGGCGATACCAACCCACACCCCTGATGACCCAACCGGACGAAGTTCATCTCCGCTCCAGCTGTTCCAATCGCCCAACACCTCAACGCGCTTCGCATTTGGTGCCCAAACTGCGAAGCGGATATCTGCTCCAATTCGCTGAGGTCCGAGCATGCGCCATAAACGCCGATGGGTGCCTTCATTGAACAGGTGCAGGTCAATTTCGCCTGGCACAGGCTCGACATGTCGGACATTGGTCACCCCTAAAGACTATGGTGCGCGCAAGTGCGCATACTCATGTTCTCCTGGGAAACCCCACCGGCAACATCTGGTGGACGGGCCGCGCACGTCGATGGACTTGCGCATGCGCTCGCAGATGCCGGCCACGAAGTAGTCATCGTCACTCGGAGAACTAGCGGGACGACCCGTTTTTCAGAGACAGGATCGCTGCGCATCATCCGTGTGGATATCGATTTACCATGGTTGCCCGATCGCGCTATTGCCCGTGTTGCGTCAGCAAACCATGCGTTTGTCATGGCAGCGAATGATCTCGGAGAATGGGCTGCCGACTTTGTGCACGCCCACGATTGGGAGGTCGCTTGGGCATCACAGGTGCTTGCGCAGCGTTACCAATGTCCTCTCATCACCACATTTCACGGAACTGAACGCAGCCGCCACGGTGGTCATGTCCCGCCAGGGGTGCCGACAGATGTCAATGGAATTGAGTGGTGGCTTGCATCGAATTCGCGCCGGGTCATTACGATCTCAAAAATTCTTGGGAGACAGGTGACCTCAGATTTTGAGCTCGATCCAGCTGCGGTGAGAAGTGTGCCCGGTGGAATTGATCAGATGTGGTGGGCAGCTCCACAACCTGATATTGATGAGCGACCGGATGAGAATTTGGTGTTCGCGTGGGGTCGAATTCAGTACGAAAAGGGTTTCCATGTCCTCGCAGCGGCCATGGCGGAAGTGCGATCAGCCCATCCGAGCGTGCATTGCGTCATCGCTGGTCGAGGGTCGTATTTGGCTGAACTGCAGTCGCAGATCGATGTCATTGGCGTGAGTGATCTCATCGAACTGCCCGGATATATCTCCGATAATGAACTTCGCGCCGCTTTACATCGCTCCGCCTGTGTCGTTATTCCGTCCCTGTACGAACCGTTTGGGGTTATCGCTCTCGAGGCACTAGCTGGTGGCTCTCCACTGGTCATCGCAAAAACTGGAGGGCTGTCCGAGATTGTTGAGGGAACAGAGGCCGCATTGACCTTTGAGCCTGGTAACACCACCCAGCTCGCAGAGTGTCTTGATGCAGTCCTTCGCGACCGCGATCTCGCCCACTCACTCAGCCAGAACGGCCGCGCACTTATCGAAGAGTCCTACTCGTGGCCGGCGATTGCTGGGCGAATGATGGATTGTTATCTCGATGCGCTCGGCTCAAGCGAGGTAAATCGGTAATGCTGGAGTGATGTCCAGCGAATCAGTTATCAATCTTGAACGCCGCGATGACGGAGTTGCCATCATCACTCTCACAAACGGCAAAGTAAACGCACTGTCCACTGCAGTACTCGATGGTTTGCACTCGATCGCAAACGACCTTGCCGCCGATCTCCCAGGGGCAATCATCGTGACCGGTGGCGAACGCATCTTTGCGGCTGGCGCCGATATTTCTGAGTTTGGTGGGCCGGAGGAGGGTGCAGCAATTACCCGTAAGTTTCACGATGCACTCGGCGCTCTCTCTGCCCTCCCTCGTATGGTGATCGCTGAGGTCGCCGGATACGCGCTCGGTGGCGGATGCGAACTGGCGATGGCATGTGATTATCGAATTGCCTCCACGAAAGCGGTGTTTGGCCAACCGGAAATCTTGCTTGGGATCATCCCAGGAGGTGGAGGCACACAGCGCCTTCCTCGCATTGTCGGCGCAAGCCGAGCCAAAGAAATTTCTCTGTCGGGTCGTCAGGTTGCAGCTGATGAGGCACTGCGTATTGGGCTTGCTGATGAAGTCGTTGAGCACGACTCACTCCGCGATCGTTCACTCGAACTTGCGACAAGCCTTGCAAAAGGAGCATTAGTTGCGCAGGGGCTCGCCAAGGAGGCCATTGATCGAGGGCTGTCAATGTCACTCGATGAAGGGCTTGCCGTAGAACGTCACGTGTTCACAGAGGTATTCCGTTCGGAGGATTCACAAATCGGGGTTAAGAGCTTCTTGGAGCACGGACCAGGTAAGGCTGAGTTCACAGGGCGCTAAACACCTTCCTGTCATGCCGAGGGGTTAACCACCCTTGGCGCATGCATGACTTTTTCAGATACCTACGTGAACATGACGGTGTTGCAGGCTCGGCTGTTGCCAGAGAATTCGGCGTCACCTGGCACAAAGAGCGTCGCCTCATCGACCTCGGTGTCCTCGATCGGCCTGCTCATCGGGTGTTACGGGCAACCGCGGTGCCCGAGACGTGGCGTCAGCGGTGTCGCCTTGCCACCATGGGCCCCGGTAACGGCGTTATCTCTCATGCGGCCGCTATTCGGCTCCATGGACTTGACGGTTGCGAAGACGATGACCGAGTCCATTTGCTCTGCCGCAAGGGATCGTGGCCAGGAGCGCCGGGAGAAATCGTCACCCACTTCACACGAGGTCTTCGTGACGACGATGTCGTCGATATCGATGGCATTCCCGTTCTGAGTGTGCCAAGCACACTTGCACTACTCCGAGCCCATGCATCTGAGTCAGCGACGGCGACAGCGCTCATTTCAGCTCTGAAAAGTGGATGGACAGTTACTGAAATCCAGAGTGCCGCAAGCCGGTGGCAAACACGAGGCAGGCCTGGACCCTCATTCGTTATCGATGCGCTTCAGCGGGCGGCCAGTCACAGTCCCGTGGCTCGTTACGCCTCGACCGGAGCGAGCATCTCATCAGCAGCTGACCATGGATCTCGCCGGTGCTCAACCACGTCACCGGTCACTTCATCCCAGCGGTCACCGGTACAGATCTGACGAGCCCGTTCACGCAGGCGATTCGCAACAATCTCTCGAAGTTCTTCAGAGGAGCGGAATCGTCGACGTTCTTCGAGGAGCCCTGACTGTTCAGCAAACTTGCGGTGCTCAAGCACAGCATTCCAGAGATCTGGTACACCCTCACCGGTGCTTGCAACGGTCGAAATGATCGTCGGCCGCCACGCATCATGCGGAAGATCTGAAAGGTCGAGCATTTGCTCAAGATCTCGTCGAGTTTCCTCAACACCTTTGCGGTCGGCTTTATTTATCACGAATACATCAGCGATTTCCATCAGTCCGGCCTTATTCGCCTGAACGCTGTCACCCCAGCCTGGATTCACGACGACGACTGTTGTGTCGGCCTTGCCAGCAACCTCAACCTCGACCTGGCCGACACCGACCGTTTCGACAAGAATCCATTTTCGGCCGAGCGCGTCTAGCAGTCGAACAGCCTCGGGGGTTGCTAGGGATAGTCCGCCAAGGTGACCACGCGTCGCCATCGACCGAATAAACACTCCTGGGTCTGTCGCATGGTCCTGCATGCGAACTCTGTCACCAAGAATCGCTCCACCCGTGAACGGTGACGACGGGTCGATCGCCAACACCGCAACTTCGAGTTCGAGTGAGCGAAGGTGTCCGATTGTTGCGCTGGTAAGAGTACTTTTGCCAGCACCGGGCGCACCGGTGAGGCCCACCGTGTAGCCACCGCCACTCAATGGGTATGCCAGTCGACCGACGACACGGCCCGGCTCACCACCACGTTCGATCAATGAGAGCAAACGTGCGGTCGCCGCACGGTCACCTTGGATCGCGGCGGCAAAAAGGGCTTCCGGATCTACTGCTGGGCGACCCATCAGATCACGTTTTCTGCTGCTGCGACGTCAACGACCTCGGTTACGCCATCAACGCGGTCCCGCATAATTCGTTCGATGCCACCTTTTAGCGTTTGTGTTGAAACCGGGCAGGTACCGCACGCTCCAATAAGGCGCACCGAAACGACACCTGTTTCTTCGTCAACGCCGACGAGTTCTACGTCTCCACCATCTGCCTGAAGGACGGGACGAATGACCTCGATAGTTGCAAGAACTTTTTCTAACATGACGCCTCTATTCAACCATTCGAGCGTCGGATTACTCCCCTCGAGCGATGTGATCGCTCGCAACATCACCTACGCTCAACCCGTGAAGGTGATTCGGGATGATATTCCGGCTGTTTTTGCGCACCAAGGCGGTTGGGATGAACTTCTCCTCATTGCAGTCCCAATCGTGATCGTGATTGGGTTACTTGCGATCGTAAAGCGGCGAGTTGAGCGGGCTGCTCACTCGGCAAACTATGCACCTGAGTCGTCAGTCTCTTCGGATTCCGGCACCGATGCCTCGAAGCCGTCCGACTAAGTCGTCGTACCCGCGGTCGATGTGACCAACTCCGCCAATCGTTGTCACTCCGTCTGCTGCCAGTCCAGCAACAACGAGAGCCGCGCCAGCACGAATGTCATGCGCTATGACGTTGGTTCCCGACAGTCGAGATACGCCGGTGATCTCCGCGTGGTGCTCGTGCATCGTGATGTTGGCGCCAAGGGCAACCAGTTCATCAACATATTTGAAACGGCCCGGATACAAGTTCTCTGTGACGACGGCAGAACCGTTCGCTACTGACAGCATCGCAATCACCAACGGCTTGTAATCGGTGGCGACCCCCGGGAAGGGCAACGTCTGGACATCAACTGCCCGCAGACGGTTCGAAGAGGCAACTCGAAGCCCAGTTCTGTCGAGATCAGTGAATACGAGCCCCATCTCGGTGCAGCGTCGGAGAAACATCTCCATATCGCCCCGCTGGGCGTCGATCATGTCAACCTCGCCACCGGCAACTGCGACCGATGCAACATACGTCGCAGCCTGGATTCGATCTGGCACAACGCGGTGGGACGCTGAGTGCAACGCTCCGCGAGGAACGCCGGTGATTCGGAGTGTTGATTCGCCGATTCCTTCAATATCGGCTCCCATTGCAACAAGGAACCGGCAAAGATCGACCACTTCTGGCTCTCGGGCTGCGCCGTCGATTGTTGTTACACCATCTGCGAAGATCGCAGCTGTTACTAGGTTCTCGGTTGCCCCAACGCTAGGAAATGAGAACCGGATGTTGGCCCCGCGTAGACGAGAGGCATGCACGGTGAGGACGCCGCCAGCAAAGTGACATGTTGCGCCCATCGACTCAAGGCCAGAAATATGCATGTCAATCGGACGCAATCCAAAGTCGTCACCACCGGGCAGCGCAATTTGAATTCTGCCAAATCGTGCGACGAGTGGCCCGAGCAAGTTGATTGATGCCCGAAGTCGGCCCGCAAGTTCGGCGGGAACTTCCGTCGATAAGTCACCCTCGTGTCGAATCAATAACGAATCACCATCGACAGGCTCAACACTCGAGCCAAGCGACGTTAAGAGCTGCGACATGATCTCGACATCAACGATTCCCGGAACATTGCTGATCACAAACTCACCATCTGCGAGCACTGTTGCCGCCATCAGTTTGAGCACAGAATTCTTGGCACCGGGTACTCGAACTTCGCCCTCGAGCGGTCCGTTGTGATCTATCCGAATAACCGGTTCAGCAACCTCTCCGTTCGTATCCGTCCTGCGATGTGGCACTGCAACAGTATGCTCCCGCCGTGACGGTAAGTCGGGGCACTCGAATAGTGACACGGTCGTGGGCGCTCAACCCACAGGCGCTCTCGACACTGACAACCCCACGAAATGACATTGTTCGCGAGGCTGAGCCCACAATCGAAGATGGTGGAACGTACCTATTTCTCTCTTGCGAGGGGCCATTTTCGCATTGGGAGCGCAGGGTGACATCGACCGATGACACGATCACCGAACACACCAACTATCGCATTGACATTCCTTGGTTTGGCTGGGTGTTCTTCCTTCCCATTTTGCTATTCGTTCGCCGATCGGGTGCACCGCCGACATCGACACACCAATCAGCTACATCGCTCCCGTGGTGGGCTCCTACTGATCGCCTGAACGCTCGCCAGGTAAAGATCCTCGGCCTCCTCGCCGCTGCAGCGATGAGTTCAGCGTTCACGAATACGGTCTTCACCCAGACTGTTACTTTTGCGGCCGACGATTTTGGAGTTGGTAACACCGGTGTCGGAATCGCCGGAGCACTTGTGCGGGCTGGGATTCTCATCACCATTCCTCTTGCGATTGCAGGTGACCGAATTGGTCGACGGAAAGTTGTCGTCGCAATGGCCTGGGCTGCACCTCTCGTGACTGCCGCTGGCGCCCTCGCCCCGAACTTTCCCCTGCTTGTTGCCACGCAAAGCATTGGGCGACCGCTTGGGCTCGCCCTTGACTTTCTGATTGCCGTCATCGCTGCAGAGGAGATGCCGCGCGGCTCGCGCGCCTACGCCGTTGCAATTATGGCGATGGCCAGCGGACTCGGAGCTGGTGTCGCCGTCATGGCCCTTCCGCTTACCGATCTCGGCCCATCTGGATGGCGGTGGGTATTTGCAATCACCCTCGTCTGGCTGGTCATCGCCGTCGACATCGCACGGCGGCTACCAGAATCGCAACGTTTTAGCGCTCCGCATGCAGAACACGTTCGATTACATCGTCAGAGATTTGCAACGCTCGCAGCAATTCTCGTCGGGGTCAACCTATTGGTTGCCCCTGCAAGCTTGTTCCAAAACCGTTACCTCAGCGATGTACGTGAACTTTCAGGCACATCGATCTCTCTCTTCAGTCTCGCGACCGCAACACCAGCCGCAATCGGACTCATTCTTGGCGGCCGAGCAGCCGATCGACGCGGCCGTCGACACCTCATTGCTGTGTCACTGCCATGCGCTGCAGTCCTCATCGTTGCCTCGTTTAGTGTTGGAGGCGTTCCAATGTGGATCACTGCGTTTGGAGGTGGGCTGCTTGGTGGAGTCGCATACCCGGCCCTTGCGGTGTATCGAGCTGAACTCTTTCCGACCGGTAACAGAAGTAGAGCCGCCGGGCTCTTGACCGTTGCTGCATTGCTCGGAGGAATAGGTGGGCTCCTTGGTGCAGGAGCGTTACTGGACCAAGGATGGGACTACCGGTCGGTCATGGGTGTCCTCATGGTGGGGCAGTTCATTGCAGTCGTACTTGTACTTACAGGACTTCCCGAGACCGCTCAGAAAGAACTCGAGGACATCAGCTGAGCCGCAGTGGCACCAAGTGCATCAGGCTTTGGTCAAAATACGACGAGCCTCAGCAAGCTCGCGAATTGCAGCGCTGGCATCTTCGTGAGCGCCCCCATGGTCAGGATGCACAGTCCTCATTTGCTGACGGTAACGACGAGCTACCTCACGAGAGGATGGGTCTTTCTCAGACTCAGGAAATCCAAGTCGATCGAGCGCCCAGGCACGAGGGTCAGCAAGCGCAGCCAACGACGAACTTTGGGCTCCCGCCAAAAATGCCACCATTGCAGGGCCAATCGGCCCCTTCCATCGAAGGGCAGACATAAGAACATCAGCGATTGGGGCTCGATGCTGCTGATCTACTCGCTCCACCGCGTAAATTGCTCCAAGCACCTGAGCAAGATCTCCTCCTCGATCAGCAAACTCGAACGACATCTCATCGCCTTCGCCAATGAGCCGGTGAACACTAGATGTCAGGCCATGGCGATCAACCTGATAGCGATTCCTCATTCGCGGCTGGATAATTCGACGACCATCTCCAACCTCTCGAATGAGATGCCGAAGGCCGATGACATCGTCGTCACTGAGCTCGCGGGCGTGTTTTGCGACAACAGCACCAAGAAGGATTCCCCCGAGGCCCGGGGCGGGTTCAACAGGCAGAACAATATGCCCGAGCGCCACGCGCCGAGTGGGTTGCGCCTGCCGAGAATGGAAAATTTCCAGTTCGGCGAGCAACATGGTGGTCAGCGTAGCGACGCCCGGCGACCACGTCCTTTCGTGCTCTTAACTCACACCCAAGGGCGGCATCGGTCACGTAAATCCCGTGCCGCTGTTGCAATATTCTCAGGATCGAATGGTTCCTCGGTGAACGACCCTGCCAATTGCTGAACAGCAGTAAACACAGCTTCCCAAGTGTTGCGAGCAACCCCATAGGGCGGTGCCGTTTTTGAAAGCTGTGGCATCAAATCGAACAACTGCATTCGTGCAGTCGCATCATCGACCGATCTGGCGAGGTTGTCACCAACTGAGAACAGCAAATTGAGTGCACCGTCCGGAGCAGAACTGTCGAGCACCGCAAGATCACCCGATTCAATTGCATCAAGCAAGTCATCGACGTCATCCGCGGCGTCAGCAATCACGAATAGCGACTCACCATTCCAGCGGTGCGGAATCTCTCCTGCTATGAGTTGCTCCACGAGCACGCCCCGCTCGGAGAGCGACCATTCATCAAGTTGGAATTCAACGGCCTCTTCTTCATCGTCAAGCGGGATCGGGAATGGTCCAACTTCGCGTTCTAACCGATCAAAGATCTCATCTGTGGCATCCTCGGCAACTTCAGGGACAACGAGTTCATTGCCACGCCAACCATGCGGGATTGAGGCCGCCGCAAGAGATTCAACGAGCGCACTGCGTTGGTCAGCATCCCAGACTGTCAAGTCGTAGAACACATTGACTGACTCGTCATCATTCGCATCAAACTCTTGAACGTTGGGCACGCGATGACACTACCCGTTGTTGTGGTGCCGTCATTTCACCCCGCAGCGATACGAGAAAGGAATGCCCCAACCAGTTCATACTCGCGGTATCGATTCTCAGGCTGGCGAAAGCCATGGCCTTCGCCATCAAATTCGACATATTCGACTGACACATCGTTGCTTTCAAGGGTCTGGCGCATGACACGGCTTTGCTCGACGGGCACGACCGGATCATGAGTTCCATGCATCAGCAGGATCGGTTGTGTGATGGAGGCCGCCCGATCAACCATTGAACGCTCGGCATAGCGGCGGTCGCCGTCAGGACCGATCAACGAATAGTTGTAATGGGCTTCGAAGCGATGAGTTGCCCCTGCTAACGCTGCTGCATCGCTCACCGGGTAGAGCGCTACCCCGCCAGCCGTGATTTCTGGATGATCGATAAGTACGCCAAGAGTGGCCATTCCACCTGAGGACGAGCCCATCACTACTGTCGACGAAGGGGTTGACCATTTGCGACGGTGGCACTCCTTAATAACTGCTGCGACATCATCAACGTCGTGTCGACCCCATCCCCCGTGCAATGCCTGCGTGTAGGAGCGGCCGTGACCTGTTGACCCTCGCGGATCGGGAATGATGACGTCCCACCCCTGAGACTGCCAGTAGGCAACGCGAGGCATGAATTCAACCTGCCATTGATCTGTTGGGCCGCCATGAAGATGGACGAGACATCGACCTTGACCGGCTGCATATCGACGAAACGGCACGTTCGCTCCGCCCGCATCGGCGACCTCAAGCGTCGGCTCCGAAAGCTCAACGTCCGACCACTCATGCACCGGGCCAGTTGCGAGCACCGTTCGGCTCCAGCTCTCAGCGTCACCTGGCGATGAACCGCTGTTGAGTCGGTAGATAACGAGTTGATTCGGAGTGCGTGCCCCACTTCGAAGGGCGCTGATACCTTCACTTCCCCAGTGCACTTGGTGGTGCACTCCACGACCGATCACCGCTACCTCGCCGACGTCAAATGACAGGACACAAAGTTCACCGAACCCGCCAAGATTGCGAGTGAATGCAAGTTGGCGGCCGTCAGGCGAAATTGCGAACGATCGCTGAGATGCTCCCCACGACGGGCCACCGTGTTCAACCTCTTCGGCAACCATCACCTCGTCATCGCACCACAGGTTCAGCCATCCGGTGTCGTCTCGTAACGCAAACACTCCACGATCTGATGGTGTGATCTGCTGCAACTGACCCGCGCCCTCGACGATGTCATACGTCCTCTCATGAAGGTTGTACCGAACCTGCACAGAGCGATCCCACGGCATATGTGGAACCGACCACGCTTGCCAGAACACCGTTAACCCATCTCCATGGCAGGTCACTGCTGGATCAGCGCAAAATTCGTGACGGCCATCATCAAGCCGCTCAACACGACCCTCGCCGACCGGCACCATCCACACCGAACCACGGTCTGACGTGACAACGACGGCATCTCGCCCCGGAATTACTACCGGGCTTTCTAACGATTCGCCGGGAGACGCCAACTCAATGGTTGCGGGAGTTGTTCGGTCGGGCCACAGGCGAAGGCTTCCGTCGGCGCCAACGTAGACGACCGCCCCATCATCGGAGTACCAACACCACACACCGCCACTTCCGCCTCGTCCTGAGGCTGGCGGTACGTCGACGGTACGGACAACCTCGCTGGCACCGTCAATACCAACCTCGACAAACGCTGTCGACTCGCCAGATACTCGAGAGAGAAACATCACCGTTGACCCGACTGGTGATGGCCTAGGTTCAGTGATCTCTCTCCCAGCGATGCACATGTCGACGGTAGGGGTAATGCCCATAGTGACGACGGTACCTTCTCGCACTACCGTGTGGGTATGTCTGATACGAGCGGCCAGCGACCAGATCGAAACCTCGCCCTTGAACTTGTTCGTGCGACAGAGTCCGCGGCAATGGCCGCTGCTCGCTGGGTTGGTCGTGGTGACAAAGACGGCGCCGATGCAGCAGCGGTTGACGCTATGCGTCTCAGCCTGTCGACCGTGCAGATGAACGGCGTTGTCATCATTGGCGAGGGCGAGAAGGACGATGCTCCAATGCTCTTCAACGGTGAGGTCGTCGGTGACGGCAGCGATCCTCAGGTCGATGTAGCCGTCGACCCGATTGACGGAACGACCCTCACCGCTCTTGGACTCAACAATGCCCTCTCCGTTATTGCTGTTGGCGAGCGGGGATCAATGTTCGACCCAGGTCCTTCGTTCTACATGAATAAGATTGCTGTTGGACCCGAGGCCCATGGGTGCATCGACATCACCGCAAGCGCAACACAGAATCTGCGCTGGATCGCAAAAGCGAAGCAGACAACCGTTCGCGATCTCACCGCCGTCATCCTTGACCGACCACGACACCAGGATCTCATCGACGAAGTTCGCTCAACCGGTGCGCGGATTCGTCTCATTCGCGATGGCGACGTGTACGGCGCAATCGCGACCTCATGGCCTGACGCAGGGGTCGACGTGCTGTTCGGCGTCGGCGGCACTCCAGAGGGAGTTATCAGCGCCGCAGCCCTAAAAAGCATGGGCGGCGAAATTCAAGCAATGATTGACCCGCAGTCAGATGAGGAACGCGCCAATGTGACCGCCGCAGGACTTGATCTCGGACGTGTTCTCAATCAAGACGACCTCGTCCAGGGAGACAACTGTTTCTTTGCGGCCACAGGCCTCACCGATGGGCAACTACTTCGAGGTGTGCGCTTCGACGGGCGCGGTGCTCGAACTCAAAGCCTGGTGATGCGCTCCCGCTCAGGAACCGTTCGGTTCATCGATGCCCGTCACCGGGTACAGAAGCTTCAGGAATTCTCAGCGATTGATTACACCTGAACGCCGGCTGCGCTGAGACGTGCATTCGCTCGTCCGAGAGCAGCAACAGCATTGGCGTCATGCTCACCGCGGAGTTGAGATTCTGCACGTTCCTTGGCGGCACGGGCACGATCAACGTCAATCTGAGAAGCAATTTCAGCAGTATCTGAGAGGATTGACACCTTGTTATTGCTGACCTCAACGAATCCGCCGTGGACTGCAATGTCCTCAGTTGAGCCATCAGCAAGGAACACCCGGGTGTGGCTTTGCGTCAAGGCTCCAAGAAATGCTGCATGACCGGGCTGGAACGCGATCTCTCCACCACCGAGGGTTCGGGTAATCACCATTGTGGCCTCGCCCGAATACAGCACCGCCTCAGGCGATACAACCTCTACCTTCATGGTGGCCGACATTGATCAGCTCTCCCTCAATGCCTTTGCCTTCGCCTGCACCTGATCGATGTTGCCAACGTTCAAGAATGCCTGCTCAGGAAGGTCATCGAGTTCACCGTCAATGAGTGCTTCGAAGGATTCAACCGTCTCCGCAACGGGCACATACTCACCCTTGAGGCCAGTGAAGACCTCAGCGACGTAGAACGGCTGCGACAAGAAACGCTGCACCTTACGGGCACGGTTAACGGTGAGACGGTCCTCTTCTGAGAGTTCGTCGAGGCCGAGAATGGCAATGATGTCCTGCAGTTCCTTGTAGCGCTGCAGTGTTTCCTGCACCCGGCGAGCCACGGTGTAGTGGTGATCACCGACGACCTCAGGCGAAAGGATCGTTGAGGTTGACGCCAGTGGGTCCACCGCTGGGTAGATACCAAGAGCAGCAACCTGACGGGACAACTCTGTCGTCGCATCGAGGTGCGTGAAGGTGGTGAACGGTGCAGGGTCGGTGTAGTCGTCAGCAGGGACGTACACGGCCTGAAGCGAGGTAATGGATCGGCCACGGGTTGAGGTAATACGCTCCTGCAACTGGCCCATCTCGTCAGCGAGAGTTGGCTGGTAACCCACAGCAGACGGCATACGGCCGAGCAGCGTCGACACCTCAGAACCGGCCTGAACAAAACGGAAGATGTTGTCAACGAAGAGCAACACGTCCTGGTTTTGAACATCCCGGAAATACTCAGCCATGGTGAGGGCTGAGAGAGCAACACGCAGGCGCACGCCTGGTGGTTCGTCCATCTGGCCGAAGACCAATGCAGCCTTTTCGAACACGCCCGATTCCATCATCTCAAGACGAAGGTCGGTTCCTTCACGGGTGCGCTCACCAACTCCGGCGAACACCGACACACCACCGTGCTGTGATGCAACACGGTTAATCATTTCGGTGATCAACACCGTCTTGCCCACGCCGGCACCACCGAAAAGGCCGATCTTGCCGCCAGCGAGGTACGGAGTGAGAAGGTCGATGACCTTAATACCCGTCTCGAACATGCGGGCCTGTGGCTCGAGCGAGTCAAACGAAGGAGCTTCACGGTGAATCTCCCAACGATCCATCTGGTCGAAGCCTTCTGGGTCCTCGTCGAGCGCTTCGCCCCACACGTTCCACACGTGACCGAGTACTTTGTCGCCAACCGGAACGGTGATACCGCGGCCAGTGTTACGAACGGTGGTGCCACGGGTGAGCCCGTCGGTTGGCTTCAGGCAGACAGCACGGACTCGGCCGGAGCCGAGCTGCTGCGCAACCTCTGCCAACACTGGCTGTGGTTGTCCATCAACGATGATGTCAAACTCGACTGCGGTGTTGAGCTCTGGGAGCGCACCACGTGGGAACTCAACGTCGATCACCGGTCCGGCGATTGCGACGACGCGTCCTGTTGCGAGTTCGGTTTCGGTCATACTCATGTCAGTTGTCTCCGTGCTGTGCTGCTGGGACGGGCGACTCTCCGAGGAGGTCGACATATTGGGCGGTCGAGGATTTCCCCGATCCGAGGGCTTCGGCACCACCGACGATCTCCATGATCTCGGTGGTAATTGCGTCCTGACGGGCGCGGTTCATGACGATGCTAAGGTTGTTGATCAATTCTTCAGCATTATCGGTTGCGGATTTCATGGCTCGCTGACGGAACGCGTGCTCAGATGCTGCTGCGTTAAGCAATGCGGCATATACACGAGCCTCGACATACCGAGGAATCAGAGTGTCGAGAATCGTTGATGGGTCAGGCTCAAATTCATAGTCGCCACCGCTTCCATCGGTCGAACCGGCCTTACCGTCTCCGCCTTGAATGGCTTCAGTGGTGAGCGGAACGAGTGGACGAAGGACGACTTCTTGGCTGCCCGGTGTAATAAACCGCGTGTACACAAGTTCGATGCGATCGACTTCACCAGATTCGTACATGGCAACAGCTGCCTGAGCGATATCACGAGCATTGTCATACGACGGGCTGTCACTGAAACCACCGAATGATGCCGCAACGTTGTAGTTCCGGAACTTGAAGTAACCCTCAGCCTTGCGACCAGCGGTCACGATGCGGTAGTCCTTGCCTCCGAGAGTGTCAGCTTTGATCTCGCCTTCAGCTGCACGCTGCACACCGGCGTTATACCCACCGCAAAGTCCGCGATCAGCAGAAATCACGACGTAACAGGTCGTTCGGATTTCATCTCTACCGAGCAACAATGGTGAATCAGATGAGCCTCCAGCAGCTGCAAGGTCTTTCACTACCTCGGTGATCTGCTCTGAGTATGGCACCGCCGCCTGAACCCGCTGCTGGGCTTTCACGATTCGTGAACCCGCAATCAGTTCCATGGCGCGTGTGATCTTCTTGGTGGCCTGCATCGATTTGATGCGACCGCGAAGAATACGCTCCTGACCTCCTGCCATCTAGATCACTCCGTGGCGAGGGTCTTGTCGGAGTTTGCGTCGCCAACCTCATCAGCATCAACTGCTGTTGGGTCAGCATTCACACCAGATGCGGCGCTTGCTGCAACGAATGAATCTTTGAATGACTGCACGATGTCGGCAAGGCTGTCTGGGACACCCGAGGTCCGAATCTCCTGCAACAGACCTGCATGACGGCTGCGCATGAACTCGAGGAGTTCCTGCTCAAAGCGAATCACGTCGGCAACCGGCACATCGTCGATGTAGCCCTTCGTGCCGGCGAAAATCGACACGACTTGCTCTTCAACCGACATTGGGCTGTTGAGGGGCTGCTTCAGCAATTCAACGAGACGGTAGCCGCGCTCAAGCTGGGCTTTTGACACTGCGTCAAGTTCGGAACCGAATGTTGCGAATGCCTCGAGCTCACGGAACTGAGCCAAGTCGAGCTTCAAGGTACCGGCAACACCCTTCATCGACTTGATCTGGGCTGCGCCACCGACTCGTGACACTGAAATACCCACGTCGACTGCGGGGCGAACACCTGACTTGAACAGGTTGTCCTGCAAGTACACCTGGCCGTCAGTAATCGAAATCACATTGGTCGGAATGAACGCTGAGACGTCGCCGGCCTTTGTTTCGATAATCGGAAGAGCGGTGAGCGAACCTGCACCGTTCTCGTCAGAGAGCTTGGCGGCGCGCTCGAGGAGGCGGCTGTGCAAGTAGAACACGTCACCCGGGTAGGCCTCACGGCCCGGCGGGCGGCGAAGCAGCAGCGACAACTGGCGATATGCCTCAGCTTGCTTGGAGAGGTCGTCATACACCACGAGGGCGTGCTCGCCCTTTTCCATCCAGTGCTGACCCATCGCGCAGCCGGCGTAAGGGGCAAGGTACTTGAACGGAGCCGAGTCAGCGGCAGGAGCCGTCACCACGACGGTGTACTCCATAGCGCCGGCATCGCGAAGTGTCTGGACAGTCTGTGCGACCGTCGACCCCTTCTGGCCGATTGCGACATAAATGCACTTCACGCCCTGTCCCTTTTGGTTCAGGATCGTGTCGATTGCAACAGTGGTCTTACCGGTCTTGCGGTCACCAATGATGAGCTCACGCTGTCCACGACCGATAGGGGTCATGGCGTCAATGGCCTTGATACCAGTCTGCAGCGGCTCGTGCACTGGCTTGCGGCCCATGATGCCCGGCGCCTGGATTTCCATACGGCGCATCTCGACACCAACAAGGTCTCCCTTACCGTCAACTGGCTCACCAATCGCGTTGACGACGCGACCAAGAACACCATCACCTGACGGAACCGAGAGAATTCGTCCAGTAGCGGTAACCGACTGGCCCTCTTCAATGTGGTCTGAGGATCCGAGTACAACGGCACCAATCGAACCCTCATCGAGGTTGAGCGCAAGGCCAAGCACCCCGCCTGGGAATTCAAGAAGCTCGTTCACCGCGGCGTCAGGCAAGCCGGCGACACGGGCAATACCGTCACCAACTTCGATGACTCGTCCGACGGTACGAGCCTCAACCGACGGCTGATAGCCATCGAGGTTCTTAGTGATTGCTGCCGCAATATCGGCAGCGGAAAGTGTGAGTTCAGCCATGACGTGTTCTCCTAGAGACGGCTCTTCAACTGATCGAGACGGGTACGAACGCTTCCGTCGATGACGCTGTCACCTACGGTTGCGACGACTCCACCAATGACGGTGGGATCAATAACAACTTTGAGGTTCACCTCATGCCCTGACGAATTTGTCAGCGCTGCTTTCAGGCGGTTGACCTGGTCGTCAGAAAGTGCGACCGCAGTACGAACCTCAGCGACAGCGAGATCCTTTGATGCAGAAGCCCTGGCAACAAGGCTGTCGATGATTTCAGGAAGATCCCGACCACGGCCTGAGCCGATCACCATGGACACGAGTTGCATGGTCGTTGCCGTTGCCCGATCGCCGAGAAGGCTCTCAACGATCGCCTGGCGACGATCGGCAGGCACCATGTCGTCGGTTAGAGCAGCACGGAGTGCATCACTCGACTCGTATGAGCGAGCGAACCGAAACAGTTCGTCCTCAACCTCGTCGAGATTGCCTTCGGCCCGAGCAATTTCAAACAGGGCTCGTGCGTAGCCCTCGATACGTGCGTCACTCATGATCCTGCACCTACCTTCTGGATGAAGTCTTCAATGAGCGCCTGCTGGGTCGCGTCATCGAGTGAGTCTGCGACAAGCTGATCAACAACCGAAGATGAGATTCGAGAAACCTCTACACGAAGTTCGTCACCCATACGACCAGCAAGACCTGCTGCTTCAGCCTGGGCACGTGCGTCGAGATCAGCGATCTCAGCGGCAAGGCGCTCACGGCCTTCAGCGAGAAGCGCTGCTGCCTGCTCATCTGCCTCAGCGAGAAGGCGGGCACGCTCAGATGCGATATCGCCAGCTGCCCGGCGAATCTCTTCGGCTTCTGAACGGGCAGTTGTAAGGGCCTCTGCGGCGCCATCAAGCTGAGCTTGGATCTTCGCCGTGCGGTCAGCCATACCCTTCTTTGCTGCAGGACCAGCGAACTTGTATATCAGGGCAAAAATAATGATGGAAGCGAGACCGCCGTAAATGAGCTCTGAGGTTGCGGGGAGCAACCAGTTGACACTCTGTGCGGGATCGATATTTCCTGCTGCAATCAGGTTCATCGTGTTGCTCCTGACGTCATTGTTCCTTCAACGGCTGACGAGACTGCTGTCGCATCAGGCGTGCGGCCAATTGCGAGTTCAACTGTCCGCGATGCAACCGACGCTGCGGCTGAACCAATATCGCCTCGGATTGCTTCGTGTGCAGCAGCGGCCTCAGCAGCAGCAGCGTCACGAGCACTCGAAATGCGAGCATTTGCCTCAGCGAGTTGCGAAGCACGCTCTTGTTCCAAGGTTGCACGAGCAGCCTCAATACGAGCGGCTGCCTCTGCTTTCACCTCGGCGAGGGCTGCCTCGTAAGTGGCAACTTCTGCCTGTGCCTCGCTCCGAGCCTGATCCGCCTCGGCATGCGCGCCACGAATCGAGTCGTAGCGGGCATCCATGCTTCGGCGAAGCCGTGGATAGAGGAAGAAGCGCATTAAGAGCGCAAAGAGAACGAAGGAACTCGCGCCCCAGTACAACTCTTTTGCTTCAGGCATGATCGGGCTTGGGCCCGGATCGCACTCCTCTAAAGATTCGATCTTCTCTGAAGACTCTTTGCCCTCAGGAATGATCGAACAGTCCGCGTACGTGTACTCGGAGGAATGGCCCTCCTCGCCTTCGCTGGCGGAGAGGAGCACTTCAGGTCCATTTGACCCGTATGTCACGACGGCTGTCAGCACGTCAACTCCTTGATCTGCAGTTATCGGTTACGTATACAAGACCCGGTCGATGCCGGATCGGGCGATCAGAGACCGATGAGGATGAAGACCACGAAGCCAATGAGGGCGAGCGCCTCAGTGAAGGCGATGCCGAGGAACATCGTGGTACGGACCATGCCGGCAGCCTCAGGCTGACGAGCCATTGCCTCAACGGACTTACCGACCAAATAGCCGATGCCGATACCGGGGCCAATTGCGGCGAGTCCGTACGCGAACCCGGCCGAACTAGCGGCGGCTGCAGCCTTGTCGGCTTCCTGAGCGAGAATGGTGAATGCTTCCATGTTGGGGTTGTCTCCTGGTTGGTTTGTAGTGGGAGAATTCGGACCTGAGTGTTAGTGCTCAGGATGGGCGGCGCCACCGATGTACACGGCAGCGAGAATCGTGAAGATGTAAGCCTGCAAGAACGCGACGAGAACCTCGAACGCGGTGAGGAACACCAGCATGAAGAACGGCAAAATGCCGACGGGAACCAGGGCGATGTTGCCACCCTGAACCAATTCCTTCGTGAGAAGGGCGAAGGTCACGAGAAGGATGTGACCGGCGAGCATGTTCGCAAACAAACGGACTGTCAGCGAGAACGGGCGGACCAGGAACGTTGAGATGAACTCAATCGGGGTCACCAAGATGTACAGCGGACCTGGGACGCCTGGAGGGAACAGCGAGTTCTTGAGGTAGCCGAGACCCTGGTGCTTGAATCCGACGCCGATGAACACGACCCAGACGAGCAGCGACAGGAACAACGGGATCGCCATACGAGCCGTTGCTGGCATCTGAAGGACTGGGATGATTCCCGGCACGTTGCATAGGTAGATGAACGAGAAGATGCTGAGAAGGAACGGGGTCCAGCCAAGTCCGTCACGACCCATGGTCGGCATGATGATCTGGCCTTCGATGAATTCGACAATTGCCTCAGCGAGGTTACGAACACCCTTGGGGGCTTTCGATCCGTCTGCATTTCCGGCGAGCAAGAAGATCAGCGAACCGATGAGCGCAGCTGAAACGGTGATGATCGCGATCTTGTTGAACGACGGGAACAGATCACTCCAGCGGAGGATTTCGTTAATTGGTGGAAATTCGAGTGCGAACACGTTGTTTCGTTCCTGTTGTTTCTACGGGCGGGCAGGTTTTAAGCCAGCGTGAGCCAGCGAGATTGCTACGTACTTCAACTCCCACACGAGGAGTCCTATATGAGACACAATTATGGTCGCTCCGAGTGCTGGACGCGAAATCCACGACGCATCACGCACGAGAAGGAAGGCAACGAGGATCAATCCTAGACGAATGAGATAGCCGAACAACGTTGCAGCCATGACTAATGCAGTGGAAATTTTTGCAGCACCCGAAACGAGAGCGGCGGCAAGCAAGAAGTTGACAAACACAAGGCCAAGTGCAAAGGCCGCAGATAGAGCACCGGGACCACCCCAAGGCATCGCCGCAACCGCAATGACAAGCGGCGTGATGTAGAGCCCTCGCTTCACCATGTCAAGCGAAATACGAACTTCAATCGGATTTTCGTCGAGAGAGGAATCGCTCGGTGTCGATGTACCTGCAGTGGTCATTTCGATGCCCTCGATGCGGAGGCATTGCGTCGCTCTTCCTCAAGGCGATCCATGCGGCTGTCGTAGTCAAACTTCATTTTGACAAACGATCCGGCTGCTCCGAAGAGCACCAAGCCGATCATGAACAACGGTCGCGTTCCGAGCCACTGATCGAGCAACCAGCCGATTCCCAAAAAGAACGCAAGCAGAAGTGCTGTCTCCATACCACGACCGAGGTTGTCATCGGCTCCGCCAGCGCGGGCAGTTCGGGCTTGAGTGAATAGCAACTTCATGGGAGGTAGGTAGGGAATCGCGCTCACGCACACTTGATGCTTGTGAACGCCTGCACAAACTAGACCAACTTAAGTCCGCAACGCAACCACCAAATGTTTCAGTTTGTTGGCAATCGTTCACCAACGTGTTCGCAGGTCGTTAGTCGTCAGAGACAATCTGCTCAGATGCCGGACGAAGCAACGCTGCCTCGATCTCTTCGGCTCGTTTCCGGCGAACGCTTGGATGCAACACCGTGAACAGCACGATCCCAAGCGCCCCCATCCCGAATGGCAGATAGGTCGGATTCGTATTAGTGAGCACCGGATACAACACAAACGTGGATAACAGCGCTGTCCACGCCCACAAAATCGCGACGCTTCGACGATGGCCGTGGCCAAGGTTCATCAAACGGTGATGCAGGTGACCTTTATCTGCCACATCGATTGCTTGCCGTTGGGACGCTCGTCGGACAATCGCAAAGAAGGTGTCAAGAATGGGCACACCGAGAATGAGGATCGGAATCGCTAGCGGGGCAAGGAAGAAGAACGTCTGCCCAACAAATGCCTGCGTCAGCGGGTCAGCTCTTCCGCCAACCATTCCCGTTGCGACCGCAAGTAACAACCCGAGCAGAAATGCCCCGCCGTCGCCCATGAATGTCGTAGCCGGATTGAAGTTGTGAGGAAGAAACCCTGCCGCAACTCCAGCGGCAATGATGGCGACCAAAGGACCCAAATTCGGCTGACTCAACAAACCGATATCCGAAAGCTTGAACGCATACAGAAAAAACGCCCCGGCACCAATCGCAACAATGCCGGCTGCGAGCCCATCGAGACCATCGATCAAGTTGATCGCCTGGGTCATGCCAAGCAGCCAGATCACCGTCACCACCGGCTGCCAATCTCCCGACAGAATGAACACATCGAGGTACGGCACGCGGAAGTAGTACATCGTCGCCCCGAACCAAGTGAGAACCATCGCGGCGACAACAATTCCCGTCACCTTCGCCGGTGGAGCGAGATCTCTTGTGTCATCAAAGAAACCCACAATCGCAATCGCAAGTGCAGCGAGCACGATGCCGACCTGCTCAATGTTCCCCTCAAATAAAGTCTCAAAGCGGCCTAGCGACTGCGCCGTGGCGAGAGCAAACAACAATCCCAACAACATGGCAAGACCGCCAACATTTGGAATTGCTGAAGTATGAACGCTGCGGTCATTCGGTTGTGCAACCCAGCCTCGGCGGACTGCAACAATGCTGACGACCGGGGTAGCAACATAGGTGACGCCCGCCGCCACAAAGCCAATGATCAGATAATCAAACAGGCTTGGCATGGCGAGACCTTAGACCCGATACCTCTCAGTACGCCGGGAACCTCTCGCACAATGCAGCAACCTCGCTCCGAACCTCGGCGACTGCGGCAGGATCCCCTCGGTGACGCAATGTCCGCGCGATGAGATCCGCAATGACCGGCATTTCATCGGCTCCCATTCCCTGAGTCGTTACCGACGGCGTGCCAATGCGGACGCCGCTCGTCACGAATGGGCTGCGCGGGTCATCTGGGACGGTGTTCTTATTGAGCGTGATACCCGCATCATCAAGCACAGCTTGAGCCTCTTTGCCAGTCAGCTCTTCATCGAACGGTCGAAGGTCGACCACAATCATGTGCGTATCAGTGCCTCCCGACACCATACGGAATCCATGACCCGCAAGAGACTCAGCAAGTTGAGAGGCATTGGAGACAATGCGATGGGCGTACTCTTTAAATTCGGAGGACATTGCCTCTCTGAACGCAATCGCCTTTCCGGCAATGACGTGCTCGAGCGGGCCACCCTGCCAACCCGGGAACACCGACTTATCGATCGCTGCGGCATGCTCAGCTTTCGACAAAATGCATCCGCCACGAGGTCCTCTCAATGTCTTATGAGTGGTAAATGTCACCACATCGGCATACGGAACCGGGTTTGGGTGAGCGCCGCCAGCAACGAGTCCCGCCAAGTGAGCAATGTCAAACAGCAGTAGAGCGCCCACTTCATCGGCGATCTGTTTGAACGGCTCCGGATCAAGTCGACGCGGGTAACTGGTCGTACCTGCCACGATGAGCTTCGGTTGATGCTCTCGGGCGAGATCTCGAACGCGATCCATGTCGATTCGTTCTTCTGCCCCTACTCCGTACGACACAAAGTTGTAGAGCAACCCACTCGCGTTCACCGGAGAACCGTGGGTGAGGTGCCCGCCATGATCAAGGCTGAGGCCGAGAACGGTGTCACCGGGCGAAAGCAAGGCCTGGTAGACGCACATGTTCGCATTTGCGCCGGAATGCGGTTGAACATTCGCGTGATCAGCCCCAAAAAGTTGCTTTACACGCTCAATTGCAATCGACTCAATTGAATCAACAACCTGGTTGCCACCGTAGTAGCGCTTACCCGGATAGCCCTCGGAGTACTTGTTCGTCAGCACTGAACCGACGGCTTTCATCACCGCCGGCGATGTGAAGTTCTCGCTTGCGATGAGTTGGAGGCCGGTCTGTTGGCGATCGAACTCGGCCGACAACAACGCCTCAACCTCAAGATCGGGCTGCGCATCGGATGGAAACGGCATGTCAGAACTCCTCCTCTAAAGCGGTGATCTGGTCGACCCTTCGAGCGTGGCGGCCACCCTCAAAATCGGTTCCTAAAAACACATCAACAATCTCTTCAGCAAGCCCCACACCAACAACCCGGGCGCCAATCGACAGCACGTTTGCATTGTTGTGTTCGCGTGCCATCCGCGCCGTGTATAAACAGTTGCATAGCGCTGCTCGAACACCGCGAACTTTGTTCGCCGCCAACTGCTCACCTTGACCACTACCGCCGAGCACAATGCCAAAGTCTGCTTGTCCGTCTCGGACCGACCGACCTGCTGCAGAACAAAACTCTGGGTAATCAACGCTGTCAGTTGAGCCGGTGCCATGGTCAATCACGGTGTGACCCGCTGCTTCAACGTAGGCAATGAGGTGCTGTTTAAGTTCAAAGCCGGCGTGATCAGAGCCGAAGGAGATGGTTGCCACGACTCCAAAGTGTACGGGCAGACTTGCGTAGGGTCTCGGTCGTGACAACAATCCCTCATCCAAATACCCCTGTCATCATCGGCGTCGGCCAAGTTGAACAGCGAGTTGATGATCCGACCATCGCAGAGGATGCAACCTCTCTCATGGCAGATGCCATTCGAACTGCAGCCAGTGACTCCCAGGCATCGAACGATCCGATTGTCTCAGCAAACATGCTCGCTGTCGTAAACACCCTCTCATGGCGGTACGGAGATCCGGCACGGATTGTCGCCGATCGTCTTGGCATCACTCCTCAGAGGGTGGTCACTCCAATGGGCGGTAACTCTCCCCAATCGCTCATCAACTCAGCATCGCTACGAATCCTTCGAGGGGAACTTGACTGCGCGCTATTGGTCGGCGGTGAGACATGGCGGTCCCGCATGCGGGCAAAAAAACGTGGAATTGATCTCTCGTGGCCAAAGGTCGATGCTGAGGTGCTTGCGAATGAACCTCCTGAAACCTGGGGGTATGACCTCTACATGTCGAGCCCACAGGAGGAAGCACTCGGGCTCGTGATGCCCGTGCAGGTCTACCCGATGTTCGAATCTGCGATCAGGGCCGCCCGAGGAGTCAGCCCGGAACAGCACCTCTCAGACGTTGGGCGCATGTGGTCGGCATTCAGCAAAGTTGCCGAACAGAACCCACACGCCTGGTTGAGAACGTCGCTCACCGCCGAAGAAATCACGAACGCAACAGATTCGAATCGAATGGTGGGCTATCCGTACACGAAGTCGATGAACTCAAATAACGACGTTGATATGGCGGCAGCGGTCATCATTTGCTCGGTCGCTCATGCTGAATCTCTCGGTGTTCCCCGAGAGCTGTGGGTATTCCCTCTCAGCGGAGCTGACTGCCACGAACATCTCTTCATCTCAGATCGCGATGATTTCGCCCGCACGCCTGCCGTCGAGTTGGGAGGTCGTCAGGCACTCGAACTTGCGAACCTCAGCATCGACGACATCGCACATCTTGATCTGTACTCGTGCTTCCCGTCAGCGGTGCAACTCGGGGCGAAGTCACTCGGCATTGACCCGTATAACGAAACTCGATCACTCACCCAAACCGGTGGCCTGTCATTCGCAGGAGGCCCATGGAATGAGTACGTCATGCACTCAATCGCAACAATGGTTGACACACTTCGCTCCGATCCTGGCTCGACCGGATTGGTCTGGGCAAATGGCGGATTTGTGACAAAGCACGCATTCGGCATCTACTCAACGACTCCACCTGCGCAAGATTTCCGCCACGCGGAACCACAGGAGGAAATCGATGCCCTTCCACGAGCAGGGTGGGCCGATGCCTCCGACGCTGTAGGCGACTCCAGCACGCAGATCGAGGCCTATACCGTGATGCACGGCAAGACATCTCAGCCCGAAACCGCATGGGCGGCAATTCGATTGGCTGATGGTCGTCGCACGTTCGGCAAGAGCACCAACCCTTCAGTGCTGTCGCACCTGCTTGAAGGAGAGCACGTTGGCGAGGTTGTGCACGTCAATTCCGACCACGACTTCGAACCTGTCGCATAGCTCTGCGGTGAACTGAGCTGCGGCTAAATGGCATGATCAGTCCATGACAAGTTCTCCTGCCAAGCCCCGGATCATTCTCGACTGCGACCCCGGCCACGATGACGCCGTCGCAATCGTGGTGGCGGCTCACACCTGCGAGATCCTCGGCATCACCACGGTGGCGGGGAATGCCCCACTCGACCGAACCACTCATAACGCTCGAGTACTTCGCCACATGCTCGACCTTGACGTCGAAGTTCACTCCGGTGCCGGCCGACCGCTCGTTGTCGAACCGGCATTCGCTGGGTACGTGCACGGTGAAAGCGGCCTCGACGGTGCTGACCTTCCTGAACCAACACGTGCGCTAGACGGAACAGACGGAGTTCAGTTCCTCATCGACACGACTCGAGACAACCCCGGATGCCATCTCGTCGTGACCGGGCCAATGACCAACATCGCCCTCGCATTGCGGAGCGACCCGTCACTTGGTGATCGCATCGCCGGAATCTCGTTCATGGGCGGTGGCACATTCGGAAATCGAACTGCGATGTCAGAATTCAACTTTTGGGCAGATCCCCACGCAGCAGCCGTAGTGATCAACTCCGGACTCCCGCTCATCATGGCTGGGCTCGACGTCACGCACCAGTTTCAAGCGACAACCCCCCGAATCGAACAGGTGAAGTCGATCGATGGCCAACTCGCGGGCGTTCTGTCGGGGTTGTTTGACTTCTTCTCTGCCAACTACAGCTCACGCCATGACGACATGGACGGCGCCGCCGTTCACGACCCGCTCGCCGTGCTTGCTCTCACCCACCCTCAATTGTTCACCACACAGGAACGATTTGTCGACGTCGTCATCGACGGAGAGCACACACGCGGAATGACAGTTGTCGACCAGCGCACGCTTATCGATCGGCCTGCTGCAAACTGCACTGTTCTCACAACAGTCGATGCAGATGCTGCATGGGCGGTCACTGTCGACGCGATCGCCGCTGGAAGCACTGACCGTTGACAACCGACACCTTCCCACGCCAATACGCTCGAACAAGGAGATTCACTCTCGGGGAACCTCGTGACCTACGAGTTAACCCCGAGCACACAACGGTGTTCTTCGCCCGGTCGCGAAGTGGAAGTGACCCAGTCACATGCCTGTGGGCCTGCGACACAAATTCAGGACATGAGCGACTCGTTGTCGACCCCAGCAACCTCAACTCTGGGTCGGGGCTATCAGCAGCCGAACGTGCCGTTCGTGAACGACTTCGCGAATCAGCCGAGGGAATCACCAGCTACGACACTGATGCCACATGTTCAACGGCAGTATTCACCGTGTCGGGACGCACCTTCCACGTCGACCTTTCATCGGGTGACACCACCGAGATTGACATCGGCGATGGAGCCTTTGACCCACGTCTCTCACCAGATGGAACACGTCTTGCTGCTGTTGTCGGCCCATCATTTCGGGTCGTCACTCTCAAGGAGCCCCAGTCGCCACTTGTCGAGCTCACAGCAGAATCTAGTGAGGATCTATGGGGAGTGGCAGAGTTCATCGCCGCGGAAGAGATGGGACGCATGCGCGGCTTCTGGTGGTCACCCGACAGCACAAAGATACTCGTCTCCCGTGTCGACAACTCGAACGTCTCTGAGTGGTCGCTAAGCGACCCGGCTCAACCGTGGGTCCCTCCTCGAACAACTCGATATCCCGCTGCCGGCACAACAAATGCTTCGGTATCGCTCCACATTGCTGACCTTGAATCGGGTGATCTCACTGAGGTCGTCTGGGACAACGTCAGATTCGAGTATCTCGCTCGGGTGTCATGGGATGCGTTTGGTCCTCTCATCACCGTTCAATCACGTGACCAGCGTTCGCTAGAGGTGCTGCGCGTCGATCCCACGAACGGCTCAACGACCTCAATCTGGCGTGACGAAGATGACTGCTGGGTTGAACTTGTTGCTGGCGCACCCGTTGGTACCGGACCAGACCAGATCATCACCACCGCAGATCGCGATGGAGCACGTCGGCTCATCGTCGATGGCGAGCCTGTGACCCCGCCCGATCTCCAGGTTCGTTCAATCGTTCACGCAAACCATGATGTGGCCGTATTCACTGCGAATCCCATCGACGACAGCACAGTCCAACACGTCTGGAGGTGGCATCGACACAGCGGTTGCAGCGAGATCATTTCGGGCGATGTCATCGCCCAAGCAACTGGAACCGTCGACTTCACGATCACTCGAATAGCGAAACTTGAGGTTACCGATCAGCCGTGGATGCTTCCGAGTGGTCAGCATCTCACCTCGCATGTAGAGGTGCCGCTCTGCGAGCCGAATATCACAATCACATGCGGTACAGCACCCGAAGGACACACGCTGAGCGTTGCCATACTGCTGCCATCAGAACCGATCGAGGGACCCTTACCGGTGCTGGTCGACCCTTACGGCGGACCACACGCCCTTCGTGCCATTCGATCACGCCGCGCCCACCTCAACTCGCAATGGTTTGCCGATCAGGGATTTGCCGTCATCGTCTGCGATGGCCGAGGAACGCCCGGGAGAGGCGCACAGTGGGAGCGCTCAGTGCATGGAGACCTCGCAACTCGTGTGCTTTCCGATCAGGTAGCCGCTCTCGACATCGCAGCGGAGCATTGCGAGAAACAACTTGGCTATCAACTTGATCTTTCGCGAGTAGCGATCCGAGGATGGAGTTTCGGCGGCTACCTTGCTGCTCTCGCAGTGCTTAGAGAGCCCCGCCGTTTCCATGTCGCCGTCGCAGGAGCGCCCGTCACCGAGTGGCGGTGGTACGACACGCACTACACCGAGCGATACCTTGGCAACCCCAACGTTGATGACACTCCGTATCGACGTTCGTCACTTGTCGATGGTCTTGAATCTCTCGAACGCCCGCTTCTGCTCATCCATGGGCTTGCTGATGACAACGTCGTGGCAGCGCATACTCTGCAACTCTCATCCGCTCTGCTTGCAGTGGGCGCGCAACACTCTGTGCTTCCACTCGCTGGAGTGAGTCACATGACGCCGCAGGAGGTCGTGGCAGAGAACCTTCTGCACCTTCAATTGTCATTCATCAACGAGCAATTTCCGAGTTCAGTCGACAGTTAACTATTCGGGCTTACCAAGGTCGTTTCACTCACCAGCAGAATCATGCGAAACTCACCACAACTCATCACCTATGCCGATCGCCTCGCAGGCGACATTCAAGGAGTGCTGCAACTCCTCAGCGGACCGTTCGCAGGAGCCTTCGGTGGAGTGCACATCCTCCCGTTCTTCGACCCAATCGATGGCGCAGACGCCGGCTTTGACCCTCGTGACCACACGAGCGTTGATCAGCGCCTCGGCACGTGGAACGACATCGCCAACATCTCAGCACATTTTGATGTGATGGCCGACCTCATCGTCAACCACGTATCGAGCGATTCAGAGCAATTTCAGAACTGGATACAACTGGGTGTCGAATCTCGATGGGATGACATGTTCCTCACCTTGAGCTCGGTATTTCCTGACGGGGCAAGTGAGGACGATCTCGCAAAGATTTATCGTCCGCGCCCAGGGTTGCCATTTACGACGACAACCATGGGCGATGGAACGAACCGACTCGTCTGGACAACTTTTACATCGCAGCAGATCGACATCGATGTTGAATCGCAATCGGGGTCGGCATATCTCGACTCGATTCTCGATGCCTTTGCATCAGGTGGGGTAAATCTTGTTCGACTAGATGCCGTCGGGTATGCCATCAAGCGGCCCGGAACAACCTGCTTCATGCTTCCCGAAACCTATGAGTTCATCGAACAGCTTGCCGAGCGATGCCGGTCGCGTTCGATGGAGGTCCTCCTCGAGATTCACGGCTTCTACGAGGACCAAATCTCGATTGCGAAACAGGTTGACCTTGTGTACGACTTTGCTCTTCCTCCGCTCGTGCTGGATGCGATCTACACGGCTGACACCAACCCGCTGAAAGAGTGGATCAAGATCCGGCCCACCAATTGCATCACCGTGCTCGACACCCATGACGGCATCGGTGTCATCGATGTCGGAGCGCACCCCAGCGATCAGACTCGACCAGGTTTGCTCTCGCCGGAGCGAATCGACCAACTCGTGAACGAAATCGCCCGACGATCCTCGGGCGAAAGCACGCTCGCAACTGGAGCGGCAGCATCAAACCTTGATCTGTACCAAGTGAACTGCACCTACCTCGACGCCCTCGCAAATGATGTGAACTCGTACATCATTGCCCGCCTCATCCAAGTGCTGCTACCAGGAGTCCCGCAGGTGTATTACGTCGGCCTGCTCGGAGGTCGAAACGATCTCACATTGTTGAAAGAAACCCGAGTGGGGCGAGACATCAATCGCCACTACTACACACCACAAGAGATACTTTCAGCGCTCGACACACCGCTGGTTGAGCAGATGCTCAACTTGCTGCGTTGGCGGTCCAATCACCCTGCCTTCGGCGGCAACTTTGAACTCATCCCCCACTCGGATCAACACCAACTGCGCGTTCGCTGGACATGCCCAGACGCTGAGGCGGAGATCACTGCAGAAATCAATCTCGCCAATCTCACGTTCTCTATTGTGGATCGCGTTGGCGATGTAGAAGTGATCACAACCTCGTTCGAATCGAACTCAACACACTGATGTCGTCCATCGACCTGCTCGTCATCGGTATTGCGGTCATCGCAGGCGCACTCGTGAAAAGCGTCACCGGAATGGGCTTGCCACTCATCGCACTGCCGATTATCTCGCTATTTGTCACGCCCGAAACTGGTATTGCAGTTCTTGCAATACCGGCAATTGTCCAAAACGTCGGAATCGTGTCAACAAATTGGCATGCGCGTCACGACACCCGGGGCCTCGTCTCCTTCTGCATAGCCGGAGGCGTAGGAGTCGTGATCGGAACCCTCTCACTCGGCGCGGTGCCAGAACAAGTCACGCTGATCGCTCTCAACGCAACCGTCATCGCCTGGCTGTACCAGCGATTACGGAATCCTGATCACCGAGTACCCGAACGCCATGAAACGAAGATGTCTCCCCTGGCTGGAATTATTGCTGGAGTGTTCCAAGGTGGATCCGGAGTGTCAGGACCCGTGGTAGCCGCTTGGCATCAAGCACTGCGACTCCCCCGAGATGCGTTCGTGTTTTCAATCGCTACAGCATTTGGCCTTATCGGAGCTGCCCAAACCGCAACACTCGCAGCAAAAGGACACCTCGAAGGGCGGCTTCTCGTCTCACTACTGATCTCTGCAGTTGTGCTCGCTTCGGTTCCGCTCGGGCCACCATTGCGTCGACGGCTGTCTGGGACAGCATTTGATCGAGCAGTGCTCACCCTTGTTATCACCTCGTGCATCAGCCTTTCGATCGACATCATCGTTTCATTTCTCCGCTGACAAAGCCCCACCCCGTGAATAACTAGGCTGGGGACACACTCGTCGGCAAATGGGGGCATCAGCACATGACGATTGATGAATACGCACTAAGTGATAGGTACACCAAGGAACAAACAACTTCGTTTCTTTCCGGTGTTCAAGCGTTAGCGCGGTTACCTCTTGAGCAACTCATGGCCGACCGCCGCGATGGCCACAACACGGCGGCCTTCGTAAGCGGATATCCAGGTTCTCCGCTTGGCGGCTACGGCGATGAGGTCGATCGAGCAACCTCAATCGCACACGATCTGCCGGTTCGCCATATTCCTGCCATCAACGAGGAACACGCCGCAACCGCTGTAATGGGTTCACAACTTGTGACGACTCGCTCTGACGCGCTTCACGACGGTGTTGTTGGCGTGTGGTACGGAAAAGCACCCGGCCTCGAACGGGCAAGTGATGCAATCCGCCACGCAGTCCTTGCAGGAACCGGTGCACTTGGCGGGGTTGTCGCTCTTGTTGGCGATGACCCCGGCGCAAAAAGTTCGACAGTGCCGTCAAACTCGACGGATATTTTGGCCGCACTTCGCATTCCGGTTCTCGTGCCAGGTGACCCTGCAGCGTTGCTATCACTTGGCCGTCACGCAATTTCAATGAGTAGGGCGGCAGGGCTGTGGGCTTCGGTTCGAGTTGTTGCCGATGTTGCAGACGGCACCGCTTCTGTTGCGCTTGATGCGTTCGACCATCATCCGGTGCTGCCGGAACGCCCAGCCAACTTGCTCGCCCCAACCGGTCGGGTTATCTCGCCGTTCAACCTGGAGCTCGAGCGCGAGCTGATTGAAGTTCGTCTACCCATCGCACTCGAATACATCCGTTTGAACAGACTCAACCGTGTAACGGCTGGCAACGACCGAGCGACTGTCGGCATCATTGCTTCTGGAAACACCCATCGCCAGGTACATGAGGCAATGAAACGGCTTGGCATGAAGTCGAATGACGACATAGCGGCGAGTGGAATCAGAATCCTCGAGATGGCAGTGACGTATCCCGTCGATACGGCAACGGTGAGAGATTTTGCCTCCGGACTTGAAGAACTCATCATCATCGAGGAGAAGCAACCGATCGTCGAAACCGCCGTTCGTGAAATTCTTTCAGGACGATCGAACGCTCCGCGAATCATCGGAAAATCGATCCACCATGGCGATCCGATCCTTCCCCATCACGGAACGATCGATACCGGAACGATCGCTACAGCCCTTCGTCAGCAGCTCACGGATCGGCTGGGAGATCGGCTCGCTCCAGCAGCACCTCAGCAAATCCGACATATCGAACTCACGGTCGAACGGAGCCCATTCTTCTGCTCAGGATGTCCTCATAACTCATCGACGGTCGTACCCGAGGGTTCGGTCGTCGGAGCAGGAATTGGCTGCCACACGATGGTCATGCTTGGCGAACCTGGCCGAGGTGGTGACATCGTCGGAGTCACCGCCATGGGCAACGAAGGGTCGCTTTGGATCGGGATGGAACATTTTGTCTCCACCGACCACATGATCCAGAACATTGGCGACGGGACGTATTTCCATAGCGGCCAGTTGGCCGTGACGTCAGCGGTTGCCGCTGGAAGTCACATGACCTTCAAACTCCTGTACAACGGTGCTGTCTCGATGACAGGCGGTCAAACACCTTCGGGTCAACTGTCGCCAGCCGCCGTCGCTGCCAACCTTCTTCGCCAGGGAGTGACCCGTGTGATCGTGACCACCGACGACACCGAGCGCCACAATGACTGGCCGGCCGAAGTTGATGTGTGGCACCGATCGAGGCTCATCGAGGCTCAGGAGGTTCTCGCAGCCACCCCTGGTGTCACCGTCCTCATCCACGATCAGCCCTGCGCCGCCGAACTTCGACGAGATCGCAAGCGCGGTCGGGCGCTCACCCCTACTGACCGAATTGTCATCGATCACCGGATCTGCGAAGGGTGCGGCGATTGTGGCCGAACAAGTAACTGCTTGTCCGTGCAATCTTTTGATACCCCTTGGGGACGCAAAACTCGTATCGACCAGAACTCCTGCAACCTCGACCAGTCATGTGTCGATGGAGATTGCCCGTCATTCATTGCAGTCGATACCGAGCCAAGCCTGTTCGCACGTCTCTCGTCACGCGTGTTCGATCCAACCCCACGGCAAAAGAAGATTCAACGCTCATCAGTCGCGCCAGACACCGAGCCACCTGAACCCACAGTTGCGGGCCCTCGAGATGAACTCGCAGTTCGACTCACCGGCGTAGGCGGCACCGGTGTGATCACCGTCGCTCAGGTAATCGGGACAGCAGCGATGCTCGATGGCTGGCATGTGCAAGGGATCGATCAGATCGGACTTAGCCAAAAAGCTGGGCCGGTTGTCAGCGACATCCGTCTATCGCGAGGAAGCGCAGTACAAGCGAGTCGATTAGGCCAAGGAGACGCCGATGTCCTCATTGCGCTGGACAATCTCGTCGCTGCAGGTACTCATGGGCTCGGTGTCATTTCACCTCACACGATGGTGATTGGATCATCTGCAGAAACTCCGACTGCATCAATGATTGCCCACCCCGAGCTTCACCTTCCAAGCGCTCACGACATTGAGCAAACCCTGACAGACGTTGCCGGCGGCGAGGTCCAACTGTGGGCAGATGCAACCAAAATCACTACCCACTTCCTTGGTGATTCCACGACAGCGAATGTGTTTGTAGTTGGCATGGCGATTCAAATCGGTGCATTGCCAATCTCGGTGAGTAGCTTCAGCGAGGCAATTCGGGTTAACGGGGCTGCAGTCGAAGCCAATTTGACCGCTCTTCGACTCGGTCGGCTCTACGCCGCAGGCCAGCTACCGGTTGACGTTGCTGAGTCATCGCCCATGAGTGAATCGGTTGAACAACTCATTGAACGACTTGCCAATGACGTCAAAGCGCACAGCGGTTCGCGACGGGCAACAGAGTTCCGTTCAGCGATCACAGAAGTTCGCAACATCGACAACCAACCTGAACTGAAGCTGACGAGCACCGTTGCAACCCATCTTCATCAGCTCCTCACCTACAAAGATGAGTATGAGGTCGCACGACTCATCACCACCGGTGGCGGAGCTGGAGCCGCGGATTTAATCGCTGGAGGAAGGGGCGTTCGTTATCGCCTGCTCCATCCACCAATTCTCGCGTCGATGGGAGTGAAGCGGAAACTGCGCTTTGGGCCAGCATGGATCCCGATGTTCAGACTGTTGAAGCACGGACGCGTTCTTCGGGGAACCCCACTTGATGTGTTTGGCTACGCAAAGATCCGCAGAATCGAACGATCACTTCCGGGCGAATATCTCGAATTGGTGGAAGCGATTTCGGCGTCAATCTCAACCGCGTCGTACGAGCGCCTCGTTGAAATCGCTGCATTGCCCGATGTCATTCGCGGGTACGAGGAACTCAAAGAGCAACGTGTTGCCATGTTTCGGTCTCAGCGAACCGCAGCACTCACCGAATTGGCGTAACGCAACACCAACCTAAGCATCCTCGTGAACCGAGGCGTAGAACTCACGGTTCGCAGCAAGCACATCGAAGACATCGCCAGTCGGCTCAGGGAGCACAGCATCGCTTGTTGCCAATCGGGTGACACGATCGCCCCATCGGAAAATCACCGAACCCCATGTCACCCCTCCTCCAAACGCAGCGATCGCAATCGTGTCGTTCGGGGCAACCCGACCCTGATCGAGGGCGTCGCACAGCGCCATCGGGATCGAGGCTGCTGAGGTGTTGCCATGGGTCTCAATGTTCACCATCACCTTCGCTTCGGGTACACCAAGTCGCGCTGTTGCTGCACGAATGATGCGGAGGTTGGCCTGATGAGGAACGACGAGGTCAATGTCATCAGCAGTGAGCGAGGCGCGCTCTAAGGCTCTCGTTACTGAATCTGCCATTCCTTTCACCGCGATTTTGTACACCGCTTGACCCTCAAAATGCAGTCGGTGAACCGCAGGGTCTCGATAGGTCGACAACTCACCGCGGGTACCTAAGGTTGGGATCACCATTGTCGAGCCCGCTGGGCCGTCTGCGCCGAGATCGACCCCGAGGACACCAACATCAGATGAGTCAGACTGCTCGATGATGACCGCACCCGCCCCATCACCAAAGATCACACAGGTATTTCGATCGCGGTAATCGAGGACGAAATGAAGTTTCTCAACACCGACGAGCAAGACACGTCGTGCGACTCCTGATGCCACCATTGACGTTGCGGATGCGAAGCCATACACAAAACCGGAGCACGCTGCGTTGAGATCAAACGCTCCGGCATTCACCGCTCCGAGGCGTTCTTGCAGGACACATGCGTTACTTG
>JBMTDQ010000011.1:0-39734 GCA_049432165.1 Ilumatobacteraceae bacterium | reverse complement strand
CGTAGTCGCTGAAGATTCCGTCGAGTCCCATTCGAAGCCCTGTACGAATCTCATGTGGCTGTTGCAGATTCCAGCCAAATGCGAACCGAGAGAATCGATGCGCAAGTGTGACGAGGCCGCCATTCCAATCATCGAAACGCATGTTCAGGGCATCGATACCGTCGTTCGCGAGTGAGGCACAGCGAACCTCGACCCCTTCTCGAATCGAATTCAGTCGCACCGAGTTCACCAGTCGAGCCTCAGGAAATGAGCGTCGCTGGAGTCGCAGCAGGGTGTGGTTCGGGTGACACAGCCAGACGCGTGAAGCGAGGCTGGCGTTTGTGTCCTCAATGGTGTGAAGCGTATGGCTGAACGCATTGTCATCTTTGATGTCAAGTGACAGTTGAAGATGCGGGTACACCATGAGTAACTCGAGTACATCGATGAGTTTCGGAATGTGGGCAGGCAGCTGCTCAAATGCGATGTCACGGATCGCTCTAGAGCGCAGTCTGCCGACTTGGGCTTTTCCGTCATGGTCGAGAACCGCAACGTTGTCGTTGGTGACCCATACGTCGCTTTCGAGGCCAGTTGCACCTAACCGGATTGCGAGATGAAACGCTTCCATTGTGTTTTCGGGCGCGTGAGCGCGAGCCCCTCGATGAGCGAACAAAATTGAGGAACCGATGAGAGATGGAAGTTGTTGTTGCTCCACTACTGCCATGCTTTCATGCTCGTAGACTTCATGAGGTGTTTAACCTGCAGGGTGGAGAACTCATCATCATTGCGCTATTGGCATTGGTTGTGTTGGGTCCAGAGAAGTTGCCGGAGGCGGCTCGATGGGTTGGCCGTATGTACGCACAAATCCGCCAGTTAGGTGATGGGTTTAACAGAGAGTTTCAGTCTGCGGTCAAAGAGCCCTTGAATGACCTTCGTGACGCTGTTTCGGAGCCCGTGAACGACATGAAGGCCTCTATGAATGAGGCAATTGCCTCGAGTGTGCCTGACGATCAATCCGGCATAGTGAGCAGCACCGAACAATCGCAATACCCAGATGATGTTGGAGACACCGCTACTTCGGAGGATCCAGCAGCCGATGAGCAAGGCACAGCGTCAACATGAAGTTGTGGCGCCGTACAAAACGGGCCGTTCCTTCCGACGGAACGATGGGCCTCATGGAGCACCTCGCGGAATTGCGGTCACGGATTATTCGCTCGGCTCTCGCAGTAGCAGCGGGAGCCGTTGTGGTTCTGTTCGCGTACAACTCGGTGTTGCGGTTCTTGACCGAGCCGTATCTTGAACTGTGTCGCCGCCGGCAGCCCGGGTTCTGCGGTCTTTCGTATGACTCGGCTCTTGACTCGGTGAGCTTGTTCACCATGGATCCGGTGGAGGGTTTCACGACCCGAATGAGAATTGCCACGTACGGTGGCATCATCCTCGGCTTGCCCGTCATTCTTTGGCAGATTTGGAAATTCATCGTTCCGGCGATGCACAAGAACGAACGCCGCTATGCCGTCAGTTTCATCGTGAGTGCTCTAGTGTTATTCGCCTCCGGAGGACTGCTCGCGTTCTCTACCCTCGGTCGAGCCATCGAATTTCTCATCGAATGGTCAGGTGACGGCGTTGATCAGGTCTTCCGAGTGAGTTCCTACATCAGACTGGTCACGCTGATGGTGATCGCATTCGGGATTGGTTTCACAGTCCCCGTGCTACTCGTCTTTCTGCAACTCATTGGCGTGCTGACGCCGAAGGCCCTCCTTAGCGTTTGGCGCTATGCGATTGTTGGTGTGGTGTTCATCGCCGCAGCGATCACCCCATCTGGTGACCCTGTCTCGCTTGCCAGCCTCTCAGTTCCGATGATCGTTCTGTATTTTGCGGCAATCGGTGTGGGATCACTGCTCACCCGCAGGCGACGTTCGGCAGGGGAGCCCATTGACTGAGGTGTCATCGTCGACAAGCGGTGATGTTCATGGTTGGTTCGCGCAGCAACTCGCATTTCCTCTCGACCGGTTTCAACGCGAAGCCTGTGACGCCATTGCTCGCGGTGATGACGTCGTCGTAGCTGCTCCTACGGGTAGCGGAAAGACGGTTGTGGCGGAATACGCCCTTGCGGCAACGCTTCAGCGAGGGCGACGAAGCTTCTACACAACACCGCTCAAAGCACTTTCCAATCAGAAATTTCATGATCTCGTTGACCTCTTCGGAGAGGAGCGAGTTGGGCTACTTACCGGGGACGTAGCAATTAATGCTGATGCCTCGATTGTTGTGATGACCACCGAAGTGCTGCGCAACATGATGTACGCAGGTTCATCGGCGCTTGACGAGGTTGACTACGTCATTCTCGATGAAGTGCATTTTCTTCAGGATGCGTATCGAGGGCCAGTTTGGGAAGAGATCATCATCCATCTCGATACTTCGATCCGGCTCGTCTGTCTTTCTGCGACTGTGAGTAACGCGCCACAACTCGCAGAATGGATGACAGAGGTCCGTTACCGAACTGCTGTCGTTACTGAAACCACTCGTCCTGTTCCGCTCGAGAACCACTACATGGTGTTCGACAAAACGAACGATCGTCTGCATTTTTTGCCAACGTTCGTTGGCGGTGCCGTGAACCGTGATGCGGTTCGGCTTGACGAATCAGGCGCCCGGCACCGGTGGTCCGGCAAGCGCCAGCGAGGTGGCTCAGGAGGCACACGAAAACTCGCAACGCCGACAAGGCTTGAGGTGGTTGATGCTCTCGATGGACGGGGGATGCTTCCGGCGATCTACTTCATTTTTAGCCGGCGGCAGTGTGACGAGGCAGCGTCAATGGCGGCAAATTCCGGCATTCAACTCATCTCGCAAGACTCACAGAATTTGATCATGCAAATTGTTGATCGGCGACTGGAAGACTTTCATGCGGACGATCTCTCTGCGCTCGGGGTAGAGCAGTTCATTCACCAGTTGATGTCCGGTGTGGCTCCGCATCACGCAGGGATGGTCCCCGCATTCAAAGAAATCGTTGAACACGCATTCATCGCCGGACTTCTCAAGGTTGTATTCGCAACTGAGACGCTTGCGGTTGGTGTGAATATGCCCGCCACTTCGGTGGTGATTGAAAAAACCACGAAATACAACGGTGACCACCACGTATCGCTCAACCCCGGTGAATTTACTCAGCTGACAGGTCGTGCTGGTCGGCGCGGACTTGACGAGGTTGGCCATGCCGTTGTGCTGTGGAGTCCTTTTGTTCGCTACTCGGAGGTTGCTGAACTGGCGGGAAGTGCGTCCTACAACCTGCGGTCGGTATTTCGCCCCACGTTCAACATGGACGCAAATCTCGTCAGTAGGTGCAGTCGTGAGGAAGCTCGTGAAATGCTGATGCTGTCATTCGCGCAGTACCAACGCGATCACGATGTGGTCCGCTTGCAAGCACGTCTTGCCCGACGGCGCACTGAATACAACGACCGTCGTCAGCAGTCACAAAGCCCCTACGGTGACATCAACGAGTATCGCGAGCTGAAACGAGATGTCGGGGAGGATCGGGGTGGTGGATCCACTGACCTCACCCACCTGCGGCCTGGCGATGTCGTGTACACCGCTGTGGGCGCATACCGCGGGCCTGCGGTGGTTGCCGCAACAGCACATCGAGCTGGTGGACTTCGGCTCTCGCTGATTACCGCAAGCGGGAAGTTGGCCACAGTGCCATCACAAGAGTTCGTTGGCGACGGAGCGGTCGTCGGGACTGTTGTCATGCCAGGGGCATTTTCTCCACATCGAAAAGAATTTCGTCAGGAAGCATCTCGTCGATTGAAGCGGGCAAAATTACGACCGGAGGGCTCCCGTGCTCCTCGGTCTGGACAGAGTGGAGCATCGCGTGGTTCAGGAGTGCACCCTGTCGAACTTGATCCTGACCTCAAGATGCGCCTACGGGCAGCAGAAGATGCCGACCGACGGGCGAAGGAAATCGCTCGTCTCGAGAACGATATTTCGTCGCGACGTGGCTCACTTGGACGCGACTTTGATGGCGTTATTTCCGTCATGGCCGAAATGGGGTTCCTCGATGAAAAGCGCTGGGAGCTGACCGATGACGGCCGTGTACTGTCGCGCATCTTCCATGAGTCGGATCTTCTTGTGGTTGAGGCATTGCGAGCAGGGCTCTTCAACGATCTTTCGCCAGCGGAATTGGCGGGTCTTGTGTCATCTATTGTGTATGAGTATCGAGGGCCTGACGATCCACCGCCACCATGGTTTCCAACCCGAGAACTGCAAGATCGTTTTCGGAAACTTGAAGGGTTGAGCCTTCAGATTGATGTTGTTGAAGGGAAGCACGGACTATCTGCTCACCGGCCTCCTGATGCGGGATTCCTTGCATTGGCACACGGCTGGTGCTCAGGTGTCGAACTAGCAGATCTCGTTGATGATGGAGAACTTGCTGGCGGCGACATTGTGCGAAATCTCCGACAGGTTATTGACCTGTGCCGACAGATTGGCGAGGTGTCGGTTGACCCAACTATCCGCGCCGCTGCCCGTGATGCGGTTGCAATGTGTACCCGTGGTGTGGTGATTGATGTGGCGGGGGCAGATGGAAGCGATGGCGACCCTGCGGCTGTCGATACGGACACCGAGGAAATCAGGCCATGACAATACGTGCCGGGGAGGACTGGGGAATTCCAGTAAGTTCAGCGCCCCCGAACGCCGTGGTTGGCTATTCCGATAGTGATGTCGCTGTATCGATCGCTGCAGGTCAACCTGTCATCGTTCGAGGTGGATCCTTACATTCATCACTTGGAGCGCCGGCCGGGCAGGACGTGACTCGTCGAATGATGGTTGATGCGATTGATGTGCGTCGAATAGATAATGGTGAGCGCCTTGGTCTGGCTATCGCAAATGTTCTCATTCGTCGCCGGCTATTTGGCGTACTTCGCGGCCGGGCGATTCTTGTCTCAAATTGCGGTGAATTTAAAGGTGTGAACGCTTGTCCTCGCGCCCACCCAAATGATGGGCGTCTTGACCGTCTCGACGTTCATCAGGCAATGTCATTTCGTCAGCGACGCTTAGCCTGGCGGCGCGCAGCCTCTGGTTCTCATCTTCCTCATCCGCAATTGACTGCTTCAGTTGGAGAGAGCTTTGAGATGTCACTGCATCCAAACGAAGAAATAGTGGTTGATGGTCATTCTCGGCGTGTTACCGGGGGAGCGATCGTGACGGTGATTCCTGATGCAGGCGAGATTTTCATCTGAGATCTTGAGATGATCCACGACGAGTGGCTCGTACCCGCCTAGCATCGCTCGGGTGACGTACGTAGCCGAAGAGTTCACATCGACTGAGGCGGACATTCTCCGGAGGTATTTCACGAACCTTGACCAACCAGTTTTTGCGTTGGTCAATCTTCCCGAAGTTGTCAAGGGCGCATTGTTCGCTCGTTACAGCCGCAGTCCAAAAAGTCTGCGGAGGCTCTTTCTTGACGAATTCGTTGGAGATCTCGATATCTCAGGTGACGCATCAGTTGATGCCACGATGGGTCTCACTCGAGCCGAGGAACTCTATGAAAAGGTGTTTGTTGAGTACGGCGATGACTCCGTTGCGCAACTCGGGGGAGTTCACCTTGCGTGTGAGCAGGCATCGAATATCTTGACCAAAGTGCTCGAGCGCGGTCGACTGATGTCGTACCTCGAACAGAGCACCCGGTATATCGCTTACGACGCTCGGCTTGGAGGACGATTTCGCTACTACCGGGATCCCCACCTCCTCGCATCCCGTGTCGGCACTCGATACATCGGTGAAATGGATCGCATGTTTGAGGCCTACTCGAGTGCGCTTGAGCAGGTGACGGAACACATTCGTAGAGTTGTACCGCAGGCCCCTGGAGATAGTGATTTTGTGTATCGACAGGCAACCCGTGCAAAGGCATTAGACGCGGTTCGTGGGATGTTGCCTGCTTCAGCGACCTCAAATCTCGGAATCTATGGGAGCGGCCAGGCGTTTGAGGCACTTCTGCTTCGGATGAGGGCCCACCCGCTTCCAGAAGCCAGAGAATACGCAGATCAAATGCTTGTCGAACTTCGCAAGGTGATCCCGAGTTTCTTGCGTCGTGTTGACGTTCCGGAGCGTGGGGGAGCGTGGTCGGCCTACCTGTCTGATATCAACGCTCAAACCGAGGAACTGGTCGACAGTCTGTTTGGATCGACTCCAGTCGAGAACGCAGCCGAAGTCGAACTCGTTGATTTTGATCCTCAGGGCGAGGAGAAACTGCTCGCCGCTATTTGCTACCCGCATTCGGCAATGTCAGAACGCCAACTCCAAGAGAAGGTGCGGTCGCTCACCGAGGAACAGCGGACCGCATTGTTGACGGCGGCAATCGGTGATCGTGAAAACCGACGTCACAAGCCCGGACGATCATTTGAGCGGCTTGATTACCGTTTCGACGTGCTGAGCGATTACGGAGGTTTTCGGGATCTGCAGCGGCATCGACTCATGACGATCGATTGGCAGCGACTGACACCAAATAACGGGTTTGTTCGCCCCGATCTCGTCGAAGAGGCAGGCGTGCGTCACCTGTTTGATGAGTCAATGGAACGGTCTGCTGACCTATACGACTTGCTGAAGCCAGACTTCGCGCAGCAAGCCTCTTACGCGGTGGCAATGGCATACCGCATTCGGTATTCAATGCAGTTCAATGCTCGTGAGGCGATTCATCTGATCGAACTCCGGTCATCTCCCCAAGGGCATCCGTCGTATCGGCGCGTAGTTCTGGAGATGCACCGGTTAATTGCTGAAGAGGCAGGTCATCGCGCAGTTGCAAACTCTATGACTCACCTCACGACGGAGGCTCCGGATCTTGAGCGGCTGGATTCTGAACGTCGTGCCGAGGCGAGACGCGCTTTAGAGCGCTAAAGTGCGCAAATTAGCGAATTTGTTACGCAGAAAATCGCGATAGATGCAATCATCTTGAGTTGAAATGGCCAAACATCCTTCGACTCGCTCACCCCCAGAACATAAAGGATCTTCGACATGGCAGACGACGAAATTGTTGACGACATTGACGACGAAGAAAGTGAAGACGAAGAACTCAACGATGATGAGTTTGACTCTGAAGATGATGAGGTTGGCGCGTTCGAAGAGGACGACGATGACGACTTCGACGGCGGCGATGACGACGAAGAAGAAGACGAAGAAGAAGACGACGATGACTCGACTACGAAGAGTCGACGGCAGTCGAAAGAAGACGATGACGATGAAGATGATCTTGTCAACGAAGACGATGTAGAGGCAGACCTCGACACCATTCTTAAAGATCGAATGGTGACAGTCGAAGAAGATGACGAGGACGAAGAGGACACTCCGCTCGTGGTCGATAGCAATGCCGAGGCCGTTGATGGGGTGCAACCAAAACGTTCAGATGAAAAGGTCTGCCCGAGTTGCTTCCTCCTCGTTCGCAGTGGTGCTCCAACTTGCCCGGTCGGAGACGACGACTGTCCGATCATCAGCGGGTGACGGCACCAGTAATTCGTCATGCTCTCCCTGAAGATGTGGGGGAGCTCAACGAACTAGAGCGACGAGCGCGCCTGGGATTGAACGATGAGCGAGGCGGACAGCGTTTGTTGGAACTTGTTGCTTCAAGGGTCGATCGCTGGTTTGAAGAGGGTGTGGAGACTCTCGTCTCACTCATCGATGATGTTCCCGTGGGGTTTCTTGTCCTCAAACTTGATGACATTTCCGTCATCGAAAGTGTCTTCGTGCGCGAGGAAGCCCGAGAAGTCGGATGTGGCGACGCCCTGCTGGGCGCTGCACGTTCGTTAGCCGAAGAGTTTGGAAGTCGTCGCCTCGAGGCGACAGCCCTTCCGGGTGATCGTGAGACAAAAAACCTTTACGAGAGGGCCTCGATTACTGCGAAGGCAATCACCGTTTCGGTCGACCTCAGTGGCCCTTCCAGTTAGGGGCTCGCTTCTCGATGAACGCGGTGAGGCCTTCTTTCGTGTCTTCTGAATCGAGAACGTGAGCGAACTCCTCATTCGTCATGCGCTTAAGGGTCTCATCATCTGCCCACGCTGAGGCCAAAACCACTTTCCGACTTGCCCATACAGCGAGTGGTGCAGAGGCCGTTATCGCCTCAGCGAGTTTGTGCGCTTCGGCAATGGCTTGGCCTGCCGGCACCAACCGTGACACAAGCCCTAATTCATACGCACGCTGTGCGGGAATGGGTTCCCCTGTGAGGATGGCTTCCATCGCCGCGGCCTGGCCAATTGCTCTTGGAAGTCGGAACAACCCTCCGGCGCCAGCGATGAGATTGCGCTTCACCTCTGCAAGTCCGAATGCAGAACGTTCGGTGGCGACAACGAGATCAGCAGCAAGAACAAGTTCGCATCCGCCTGCAGTGGCGAGCCCGTCGACCGCAACGATGACAGGCTTTTTGCGCTCGCGATAGACGAAACCGCCGAACCCGCCTCGAGAGGTGCCAAGTTCGTTGCCTTTTCCAGCATTAATAGCCTTCAGGTCGGCTCCGGCACAGAACACTGGACGTTCTTGACCTTCGGTGTTGGCGGTAAGAATGCCAACCCAGACGTTGTCATCTTCTTCTAGTTGATCGACTGCTGCTTCAACGCCTTTCGCAACATCTCCATTAATTGCGTTGCGGGCATCTGGCCGGTTGAGCGTGATGACTCCTACACGCCCTTGAACCTCATATGTGACGATTTCTGACATGACTTGATGGTAGAGACCACTTTCCGTGGTCTGCGAGTCAGGCGTCGTCTGAGTTATCGTCTGCTCTGTCGTCAGCGACTTTGTCTTCCTTGTCGTCAGCGACATGGTCTGCCGACGCAGCCTCTTCTGCTACCTCATCAATTGATGATTCAGAATCTGAGGCTGCATCACCTGCGACGTCGCCCTCGACATTTTCTTCAACGACTGCCTCAGATGCATCAGCGGAATTCTCATCACCAGTTGATGATTGAACTTCGTTCTCTATTGCGGGAGAGTTTGCGGAGGTGTCGTCACCCTCGACGGTCGCAGTGGATGCTTCATCCGTCAATGGTTCTGATTCAGGACTTTTGTCTGAAGGCTTTTCTGACTTCGACTGGTTCTTGCTGGACGCTGCTTTCTTCTCGCGGCGTTCCTTTGCGGGGTTATTGCGGATTGGTCGAGGCATCGGAGCGCCTTCTTCGACTTCAATACCGAACAGTGCTGCAACCTGCGGAATTGCTGGAGCGAGGCGCTTCACCGTTGCCGTGAGTTCGTCGCTGACCTTTGCCGGCAGACCCATTGGAGCAATGAGGAGATGAATTGGCGAAAATGCCGCCGCTTCCAGAACAGCGATCCAACGCTCGGACGTCTCAACAGGAGTCAACGTCGCGTTCGTCGAGTCAACGAGCCGTTGCGAAATTTCCGTCGGGAACGGAACACCAGCCTTCGGGGGTTGTGACGACAGACGCAAGGCTCGAATGACGCGACCAATGGCAAGAGCGGCATCAACGTCTCCAAACCACAATTGGAGTTCTTCCTCTTGACGGGTCCGAAGTAGGTCACGAAGTTCGTCGGCGAGAGCGCGGGTGCTCTTGTCGCGAGCAACCATAGGATCATCGCTAGCAGCAACGACCGACCGTAGATCTCGAAGATCGATGTCGCCTGACAGTTTCTTTGCGGCCTCTGCTCGGTCATACCACTCAGCCACGCGCAGACGAGGAAGCAATTCTTCTGCCATTTTCAAGACCGATGCCTCCGGCATTGTGGCGCGACCTTCGTTAGTCGCCTTCTCATTCTCGGACTTCAGTCGTGTGCGAACTGCAGCCATTCCTTGGAGTGCAAGTTCGGCAATTGGGCGCTGCTCTTCAGGAAGACCAGCAAGCACCTCGTTGCGATGATGACGTTGGGCCTTCAAACGCTTCGGTTTCGGGCGTTGCGGGAGTTCTGGTGGAGGGGTGAACCGAGGTCCACGGCGCTGGTTCTCCCTGCGCGGACGGCGATCGGAACCTTCCTTGCCATCACCGTCGTTACGACGGCGCTTTCCTCCGTCGCGCCCTCCGCGACGGCCGCCATCTTTGCGATCGCGCTTAGCCCGTGTTTCGACCACCGGATCGAAATCTGCTCCACCGATGAGTTCGAGTAATTGGTTGGAGTCATTACGTTGACGACCACCGACAACGGACAGCACCGACATGCCGTCTACGCCTTGTTCGACCTCAACTTTGATCACATCTCCAACGGATGCACCACCTTGAAGGATGCCGCCATCGAGCACGCCCTTCGGATTCTTTGCGCCAGCGGCACGCCACGTCCAGGTGCCGTCATCTTGACTGCTTGTTAGTTCAATTTCAATCCGTCGGGACATAGGCAGAAACGGTATCGGCTCAGGCCACGGTTCGTGTCGCAAAGGTCTCGTTGTGGTCGGAAGAATCGAATTCGCATCGATGTTGTCTTGTTCGGTACGGTGCTCAAATGCCTATCTACGCACTCGGCGACCAAGTTCCAGAGATCGATGAAACCGCCTATGTTCACCCCGATGCGGTTGTCATAGGTTCAGTGAAGATCGGCCCGGAATCAACGATTTGGCCAGGGGCTGTTTTGCGTGGGGATGATGGCGAGATCCGAATTGGAGCGCGGACCAGCATTCAAGACAATGCTGTATTGCATACGACCCCGATGGATCACACGGTTGTTGGAGATGATTGCGTGATCGGTCATATCGTCCACCTCGAGGGGTGCACGATCATGGACGGTTCGCTCGTCGGTAACGGCGCGATGGTGCTCCATCGTTCGGTGGTGCACCCCGGTGCGATTGTCGCGGCAAATTCTGTTGTGTTGTACGACGTTGAGGTTCCTTCTGGGGCTCTTGCGGTTGGTTCTCCGGCGACGATCAAGGAAGGGCGTGCGGACACGTCGATGATCGGACTCGCCGCGGATTCGTATGTTGAACGAGGCCGTCGTTTTCGCCGCGAACTGCGCCGCATCGATGACTGACGACTACAAAAATGAGGGCAACCAGGTGGTTCACGTGGTGCTTTCTGTAGAGCCGGTACAGGTAGAACTCGCGGCAGATTTCTTAATGCAACACGGAGCTCGAGCGGTGGAGGAGCGCCCTTTCGGCCAATTGGTTGAACTGTGGGCGGTTATCGGTGATGTTGAAGCGAGCGAGCGCTGCCTAACTGATTGTGTTGGCGGATGGGCGGGTCGCGTTGAGTGGGTTGACATCACATTGAGTGACGCGTGGAAAGAATTTGCTCAGGCGGTCGAGGTCAATCCTCAACTCACGATTGTTCCTTCTTGGCGTCCAATCGACGCCAGTGACGGCACTAGGACTGCGATTCTGATCGACCCAGAGGAATCGTTTGGGCTCGGAGATCACCCCACCACCCGACTTGTTGCAGACATGCTGTGGCGACATGTGTGCCCCGGGATGTCGGTGCTTGACATGGGGTCTGGGTCCGGTGTGTTGTCAATTGTTGCGGCTCTGCAGGGGGCAACGCGGGTGCTGGGAATTGATCGTTCGTCTGGGGCGGTAACCGTGGCCGAGAGAAACGCAGCACGAAATTCTGTGGTCGACCAAACTGAATTTCGACACGGATCTGCAGTTCCCTCTGGGGAAACGTTTGACCTCGTTGCTGCAAACATTCTGGCGCCTGTTCTGCTAGAGCTCTCTGATTCAATCGTCCGGGCCGTTGAGCCAGAGGGGCTCATCATTCTGTCCGGTTTGCACGAAGATCGCAGTGCTCATGTGGTCGAGCGCTACCTGGCACTGGGTTGCGAAATTGTGGAAGAGATGGTTCTCGAAGGCTGGTACTCAGTGCTTATGAGGCGGATGAAATAAGGGCTTCGATGTCGGCCCTGAACGGTAGAGAAGGCACTGCACCGTGCTTTGTTGTGGCGAGAGCACCAGCGGCCAATGCGCGTTGGCACGCCTCGTTTAGCTCGCAGCCAGCAGCGAGTGACGCTGCGAGAGTCCCGCAGAATGCATCACCCGCCCCGGTGGTATCAACAGGATTCACAGTAAACGAGGGGAGTGAAGTCGTCGCTCCACCTTGGTGGACGTCAATTCCTTGCGACCCGCGAGTCACGATGACAATTTCCACTCCGAAGCGTTGTAGGGCTGCAACACCGCCTAAAAGTTCAACTTCATGCTCATTGGGAACAACGATGTCACAAAGAGCGAGGAGGGAGCGATCGAGTGCGGTTGCGGGAGCCGGGTTCAAAATGGTTCTTGCGCCTGCAGCGCGTGCTGCCGTAAACGAGTCGATGACGGTAGAGATCGGCACCTCGAGTTGAGCAAGAACGACGTCGGAAGAGTCGATATTGAGCGCTGGCGGGCATTCGGCGTTTGAGCCAGGGATAACAATGATTGTGTTCTCACCGTGTTCATCAACGACGATGAGGGCCCGACCAGTTGATGTGGTTTCGCTGATACGCGCCCCTGAGAGGTCGATCCCGTCATTGATTGCGACGGTGTGTAGAAAACGACCTGCATCGTCTGCGCCTAGGGCGCAGATAAACGAAGTAGGCGACCCAGACCGTGACGAGGCGACGGCTTGATTGAGGCCTTTCCCACCGGGATACTCGCTGTACTCAGTTCCAGTCAGGGTCTCTCCGGGAAGGGGATGTCGCTCTGTAGTGGCGACAAGATCAAGATTGGCGCTACCAACAACAATGACTGTTCCGGCAGCTATTGGCGCTGAGGCCATTGACGTCAGCTCGATTGGCGAGCTCTTACACCGATTGGGGCGATGAGTCGGTAGCCGGCGGTATGGCGCTCGTCTTCACTTTCTGCGCCCCAGAGCCCGTACTCATGGTTGTCACGCGCAAAGTCGCGGCACACCAACTTCACTGAGCACGATTGACAAATTTCGCGTGCAGCATCCTCTCGACGCTCACGGGTCTGAGGCCGTTCGGCGGGGGTGGGGAAGAAAAGGTGAGTCATTCCCTTGCACGCTGCATCTTCCATCCACTCGTCGTCAGTGAGATGTCGAGTGATGAAATCGAGAACGTTGCTCATTGCTTCCCCCTATGTGTGATGAGATCCCCCCACAGGATCCGTCCAAGATGATAGATGGTGGGGTAGGGGTTGGTCAATTGCGTTTTTCGGCTCCCTCGACTGCAAGCGCAAGTCCCTCGAGGAATCGAGACACATCGGCCTCCGTGGTATCCCAAGAGGTCATCCAACGGTGTTGAGACGACGCCGAGTTCCAACCCCAGAAAAAGCACCATTCGCGAAGCGGGATGGCGACTGTGTCGGGAAGAACCGGAAACATGCTGTTCACTGCAGGAGGTGGTCCAGCGGCCTCGCCGATGATGTTGACCGCACCGGCATGAAGAACGGCTGCCATCGAGTTGGCATGTGACGCCCAATCAAGCCACCGGTCCTCGTTGAGAGCGGCAAGAAACTGTGCAGCAACGAATCTCATCTTTGAACCAAGTTGGTTCACCTGTTTGCGCAGGTGTTGACCAAGCTGTTTTGAATAAGGGGAGAGGTGAACAACCGCCTCCGCTGCCATCAAACCGTTTTTAGTTCCTCCAAATGACAGTGTGTCGATACCTGTCTCGACCACCATTTGCCTCAGGCCGTCACGTCCTTTTCCGAGGGCAGCCACGGCGTTTGCGATACGCGCCCCATCAAGATGAACCCGCATTCCGTAGGAGTGAGCCACATCACACAACTCACCGATTTCATCAACGGTGTATGTCGTGCCCCATTCAGTTGCTTGGGTGAGCGAGAGAACGCCTGGCTGGGCATGGTGGATATTGCCGAGAGCTTCCGCTCGAGCGTGGACTGCGTCAACGCTCATCTTGCCGTTAGTTGATGGAGTTGGAATGAGTTTTGTGCTGAGAATGCGCTCCGGTGCAGCAGCCTCATCATCGTTAATGTGCGACCAATCGGTGCAGAGCACAGATTCACCGGGTTGAAGCATGGTGGCAAGGGCGAGAATATTGGTTCCCGTGCCGTTCAAGGTCAGAAACACTGACACTTCCTGACCGAACAGATTGTTGAACTCCTGCTCGACTTGGGATGTCCAACGGTCTGCACCATACGCAAGAGCGTGGCCGGTGTTTGCTGAAGAAATCGCAGCAATCACGTCTGGGTGAATACCGGCAGCATTGTCGCTCGCAAAAGAACATCCTGGGGGATCTGGAAACATCACACCTCTAGTATCACAGGCCAGTTAGCCTGCCCGCCGTGTCACAGCCAGTTTTTGAAGCGTCTCGACGTCGAACTTTTGCGATCATTAGTCACCCTGACGCGGGGAAAACGACCTTGACAGAGAAGTTCCTGCTGTATGCCGGGGCCGTCGGAGAGGCGGGAGCGGTGAAGGCTCGTGAAGGGCGGCGATCTGCGACGAGTGACTGGATGGAGATGGAGAAGAAGAGAGGAATCTCCATTTCATCAACTGCCCTGACCTTCGATTACAGAGGTATGCAGTTCAACCTTCTCGATACCCCTGGGCACCGCGATTTCTCTGAGGACACCTATCGAGTGCTCGCTGCCGTCGACTCTGTCGTGATGGTGCTCGACGTTGCGAAAGGAATTGAGCCTCAAACGTTAAAGCTCTTCGAGGTGTGTCGGAGTCGCAATCTTCCGGTGATCACATTCCTCAACAAATATGACCGTCCAGGACGTGCACCGCTCGAATTGCTTGATGAGATTGAGGAGCAGATTGGTCTTCGTCCAACTCCGGCGACCTGGCCGGTTGGAATTCCGGGTGATTTTCGTGGCGTGATCGACAGAAGTACCGGTGAATTCACAAGATTCACTCGGACGGTGCGAGGCTCAGCTATTGCCCCTGAGGAACTTGTTTCAGCGGAGCAGGCTGCACAGGAAGAGGGGAGCGCGTGGTCCCAGGCACTCGATGATGTTGAGTTACTCGACGCAGTTGGCGCGGTCGTTGATCGTGACTCTTTTCTTGCTGCTGAGTCGACCCCGGTATTCGTTGGCTCTGCATTGACCAACTTCGGCGTCCGGCACGTCCTCGACACCCTTGTTGACCTCGCTCCACCGGCAGGGGAGCGGCGTGACGTAAACGGAGTCGCTCGCCCCCTTGACGCTGGTTGTTCCGCTTTTGTGTTCAAGGTTCAAGCCAACATGGACAGGTCGCATCGAGATCGCATTGCCTTTGTGCGTGTGTGCTCAGGCATGTTTGAACGCGGAATGGTGCTGACCTGCCAGCGAACGGGCAAACCGTTTGCGACCAAATACGCCTCACAGGTATTTGGTGCCGAGCGCACCACCGTCGACGAGGCATTTCCTGGCGATGTGGTGGGGTTGGTGAATGCCGCCGATCTTCAGATCGGTGATTCCCTGTATGTCGGGGAGTCGGTTGAGTTCCCTGCAATCCCAAGATTTGCCCCCGAAGTGTTCGCGTCGGCTCGACCGCTAGACACAGGAAAGTTCAAGCAGTTCAGGCGGGGACTCGAACAGCTCGACTCCGAAGGAGTGGTGCAGGTGCTGCGTGACCCTCAACAGGGGGATGCAAATCCGGTGCTGGCCGCAGTGGGGCAGTTGCAGTTCGAAGTGTTTGCTTCGCGGTTGGACATCGAATTCAATGCGCCGTCAGAGGTGACTCCGTCGCCATATGAGTCAATCAGGTTCACTGATGATGCGAGTGCTGAACGTCTGAAAGAGATTGGTGGTATTCGTATCATGCGACGATCAGACGGTCGCTTGGTCGCACTTTTCGAAAGCAGATATCGACTTCAACGAATCGAAAGCGACGAACCCGATTTGATGCTGGAGCCAATCAGCGTCGGGACCTAATGATCAATGTGGCGGAGCCCGACCGCATAGTATTTTGTCATGACGAAAATGCATCACTGTGGTTGGTGTCGCCGTCCGATTGAACTGCGGGGTGGCCGTGGTCGGCCAAAACGTTTTTGCTCGCAGCGATGCCGCCAGTGGAATTGGGTAGCGCAGAATCGGGCGAACGAACTCGAACTTGGTGAGGGTGAACTGGTCATGGCGCGACGCGAGCTCGATATGTTGCATGATGCGCTGTATGTGCTTGCTTGCGCAGTAGACGACACCGAGCGAGATCTTGCCGAGGTGAATAATGAGCCAGCCGAGCTGCGGCGAATCGTTCAGTGGCTACTGGACAGCGCAAAACCCCTTCGTGATTACGAAGTCTCCGCACCTGGTGGACCACTCAAATAATGTCATGACGAAATAATTCAAGATGTAGCAGTGGGCGGGTGCAGGATTGTCATTGCGGCGGGCCGATTCTCAGCGTACGGGGCATCGTCCTGGCTTTCACCGAACGATCTTCGCTGCGGCGAGCGGACGTTTTTCGGGAAAGGCCGCCGGTTTGTGAGCGGTGGCTACGGAACCAATGCCCAGAATGAAACCATGCGAGGGGATGCTGCCGCTGGAGTCTGCAATCTGGCTGGTCGAAGGTGCTCAACAGGACTGATCATGCCAGCTTTCGATTGGACCCCGATTTTAATTGAACGCCCATAATAACCGTTATGTAAAGTCAACCGAGACAAACGGAAATAGCCACTTCCCTCTCCAACCGTTGATTTCGAACGCCTTTCGCCGATCACCTGTGTCGCTTCCTCAGCAATTACTTCAGCGAATCACGGAATCTTCCGATGAATCTCCTGCACCCGATCAGGAGATCAACAATGAATATTTCACTTCGCACACGCCTCCCCCGGCGTCTCGGTTACAAGATCATCGCCGCAGGATTGGTCGTCACTCCCCTGCTGGCATCAACTGGCTCAGTCCAAGCAGCCTCGCCTTCAATTGCGGCGTTGCAGGGGCTCACCACAGGATCGTCTGGTGAGTCAGTGAAGGCGCTCCAAGAGGCCCTTATCGCTCGCGGTATCGCCGTGGTCGGCGGTGCCGATGGGCATTTTGGTCCAAAAACTCTTGCTGCTTTAAATGAGTTTCAGCGTTCAGTCGGTCTCGAGGTCACCAATTCTGTTGACGAGGCAACCGCAATCGCTGTTGGTACCGCAGTTTCACCCCTTACTGGGCTTGCTGTTGGGTCGACCGGAGAAAGCGTGAAAGCCCTCCAAGAGGCACTGATTGGTGCTGGGCACACCCCAAAGGGCGGTGCTGATGGGCGATTTGGCCCTGCAACCGAAGCAGCGTTACGCGCATTCCAGAATGGTGCGGGTCTGCCCGTAACAGGCGTTGCCGACGAAATCACAGTTGCTCGCCTTGGTGCGGTGACAAATGCTCCAGTCGCTCCATCCCCTGCGGAGGAATCGAATTCCGCTCCCGCTGAGCAAGCACCAGTGCTTGCTCCAGAAATTTCTGAGCTCATTGGTGTCCGCTACGGTGCGGTCAGTGCGTCTGCGAAGGCCGTTCAGCAGCTTCTTATCGATGCCGGAGTTTCGTTGCGTGGTGGTGCAGATGGCGAATTCGGGCGCGTCAGTGAGGCTGCGCTAAAGCAGTTTCAGAAGTCTGCTGGTCTCGAAGCGTCAGGTGTTGCTGACGAAGCAACGTTGATGGCTCTCACTGCTCCGTTAAACAACGGCGAGGAATCTGCTGTTGCAGTGCCCGCTGAATTCTCCCAGCTGGTCGGTCTCCGTCCGGGTGCACTGGGTGAATCAGTTGCGGCACTGCAACGGCGCCTTCTCGATCTCGGCGTGACGGTGCGAGGTGGCGCCGACGGGATTTTCGGTCCGGCGACTTCCAGTTCAGTTAAGGCATTTCAGACAGATCGTGGTCTCGAGGCAACAGGGATTGTCGACGACGAAACAGCTGCCGCTCTTTCTCGCAATTCAGCAAGCGAGGCCGCAACCGAAGACGATCATGATCATGTTGCTGATTCAGAGACATCCACAACCACTCAGGGCTTTGGCGTCTATGGCGAGACGAGCGAGCGTGTAGCCGCACTTCAACGAGCGCTTATGAACGCAGGCATCACCGTTCGTGGTGGAGCTGACGGTGTGTTTGGTTCAGCCACCTCAGCAGCAGTCATGTCGTTCCAGCGCCGTGAAGCCCTTCAGGTGACTGGTGTCGTCAACTCAGCCACGGCAGAGGCGCTTGGCCTGACGTCAGCATCAGCCCCAACAGACTCCCCTGTCGCAACCCTGGCGTTGGGCGCATTCCCAGTGCAGGGTATGTGTGGATTCTCTGACACATGGCATGCCGCCCGCTCTGGTGGCCGCCTCCACTTGGGTGTTGACATCATTGCAGCCGAAGGAAAACTGCTGTACGCCGTGGCCGACGGCACGATCACGAAGATCTACACCGATAGTCCTGGATCGCTGGCTGGCAATGGAATCCGTCTTGAAATGGAAGATGGCACGTACTTCTTCTACGCTCACCTTTCCTCCTTTGCAGAAGGCGTCGAGGTTGGCGCAAAGGTGGTCGCTGGTCAAGTCATTGGCCAAGTTGGTAGCACGGGCAACGCTGGTACAGCCCACCTTCACTTTGAGATTCATCCTGGTGGTGGCGCAGCGATCAACCCGTACCCGATTGTGAAGGCAATTGATGGTTGTGCAGTCACTGATCCAGTGGCTGTCACCTCCAGCAACTGATTGCAGAACCTGCAGGTTTCACTCAACCCGTAGGCTGGAACTGTGTCTGTCACAATCGACTACCAAATGACCTCAGGTCACTGCGATTGGGCTCGCCTTCAAGACTCGGCCCAATGGGCGGAAGACAACGGTTTCGGCGCAATCTGGGTTGTCGACCACATTGCAGGTCGATCGATGGGCGGAGAGCAGGCGTATGAGGCGTTTACGTGGCTCGGGGCTATCGCAGCCACAACCGAACGAATTGAGTTGGGTTCGCTCGTCACAAATGTGTGGAACCGGAGTATCGGGACTGCGATCGTTGCTGCAGCGACGGTGGCAGAGATATCGCAGCGTCGATTCTGGTTCGGCGTGGGTGCTGGCACTTCACCAAATAGTTCATTTGCGTGGGAACAGCAGATGGTGAATGCCCAAATTGAACCATCGATGGAGCGACGTCAAGATCGCGTTGAAGAGTTACTCGATCTCAGCAACAAGATGTGGACCACCTCAGTTGATGAATTCCCAACGTTTCTGTATCCACGTGTTACCCCACGACGGATCGTCGGAGTGAACAGCGTTCGACTATCCAAAATTGCGGCGCTGAAGGCAGACGGAATCAATGTTGCTTGGAACCATCCAAGGCGTGATGAATTTTTCGAAGCATGTCGTCGTGCAGATCCCGCATCAGATTTTGTCTGGACAACATTTCTGCCATATGACTCTGCCTTGCTTGATCCAGAGCATCCAACGAGGCAGGAAATGGATGCGCGAGGTATTGACAGAGTCATCCTGCTGGAGCCTGGCGTACCCCACATAGGGTGACCTTTTGGCTACAGTCTCAAGTAGACGTACACACATATTTCGCTACCAAGCTGTATCGGGAGAGTGAAGCGCACAGCACCTGTGTGATATTCACGCCGAAGGAGCAACCTCCCCGGAATCTCTCAGGCAACAGGACCGATACGGAATGCGACGCTGGAAAGCAGCTTTAGGGCTCGCCCAAGGGGAAAATCGCGTGAGCGGTGAAACTCTCAGGTACCGATGACAGCGGGGGCTCGATCGTGAAGAGGAGTTTCCATGTCTGAACTTAGGGCCGAAGCAGTACGACGATTCGAAGATCGGCATATTGGGCCGCAAGGGCGAGATGTTGACGTCATGGTGGAGCGGGTTGGGTCTGACTCCCTTGCGAGTCTTATCGATCAGATTGTTCCCGAGGCCATTCGGCAACGCTCATCGCTTGACCTTCCACCGGCGTTGAGTGAGACAGAAGCTCTCGAAGAATTGCGTGCAATCGCCGCAAAAAATACTCAAATGACGTCATTGATCGGCATGGGGTACACCGGGACTGTGATGCCTCCTGTGATTCGGCGGAACGTATTGGAGAGCCCCGCCTGGTACACGGCTTACACCCCGTATCAACCAGAGATCAGCCAAGGACGTCTTGAGGCGTTATTGAATTTTCAGACGATGGTCACCGAACTCACCGGACTGCCTGTTGCCAACGCCTCCCTTCTCGACGAAGCAACCGCTGCTGCAGAGGCAATGACTGTTTGTCGTCGCACCACAAAGACTGGTGATGTGTTCTTTGTTCATCATGACGTACATCCCCAGATCATCGCTGTCCTGCAGACGAGGGCGGAGCCAGTCGGGGTGAGGATCGTTGTCGGCGACGATGAGTTGGTGGCGAACATCGAGGGCTTATTTGGGGCATTGTTTTCATTTCCATCATCCACTGGCTGTGTACGAGATCTCTCATCTGTCACAAACATGGTTCATGAGCGCGGGGCGCTCTGTGTGATGGCGGTCGACCCTCTTGCTGCGGTTCTGCTGCGGTCTGCAGGATCGATGGGTGCTGACATCGCAATTGGCAGCGCCCAACGTTTTGGGGTTCCCATGGGCGGCGGGGGGCCTCACGCTGCCTTCATGGCTGTGACAGAGAATCTCGCCCGCTCCATGCCGGGTCGTGTCGTCGGGGTGAGCGTCGACGATGCGGGTCGTCCGGCGCTTCGTCTTGCCTTACAAACTCGTGAGCAACACATTCGTCGAGAGCGAGCGACCTCGAATATCTGCACGGCGCAGGTGTTGCTTGCAAATATCGCTGGCCTGTACGCCTGCTGGCACGGGCCGGACGGACTTCGCGCGATTGCGGAACGTGTCGCTGGTTACGCGGCTCAGACCTCGCGAGTGCTTGCTGAAGCAGGATTCTCTATCCGTCATACCGAGATCTTCGACACCGTCTGCGTCGACGATGTTGATGCGGAGCAGATCAGCTTGGCGGCACAAGAACGCGGCATCAATATCCGCAAGGTCGACTCATCAACAGTCTCGATGACCTTTGACGAGACCACAGGTGACAGCGTTGTACAACTACTCCTCGACAGCTTTGGTGTAGTTCGCGACCTTGCTGATGTCGACAACGAACGGAAGTTTGCATCTGCCGTGGCACGCCACGACGAGTTGATGGCTCAAGAGGTCTTCCATCGCTATCGCAGCGAACATGAAATGCTGCGGTATCTGCGGCGTCTCAGCGACAAAGACCTTGCGCTTGATCGAACAATCATTCCGCTTGGCTCCTGCACGATGAAGCTCAATGCCACTTCGGAAATGGAACCGATCTCGTGGCCTGAGTTTGGGAATATCCATCCATACGCTCCCGAATCACAGATTGCGGGATATCAGCAACTGGTGAGTGAACTAGAGAGGATGCTGGCTGAGATCACTGGGTATGACGCCGTGAGCCTTCAACCAAATGCTGGGAGTCAAGGAGAGTTTGCTGGTCTGCTGGCGATTCGGGCGTACCACCGGAGCCGAGGCGACTTGGAGCGCGATGTATGCCTCATTCCTTCAAGTGCCCACGGAACCAATGCCGCAAGTGCGGTGATGGCTGGAATGAGGGTCGTCGTTGTTGCTTGTAACGATCGAGGAGACGTCGACCTTGACGACCTTGACCGCCTGATCGCAGAGCACGGTGAACGTACCGCAGCCATCATGATCACCTATCCGTCCACCCATGGTGTGTTTGAAACAACTGTGACTGCAATCTGTGAGAAGCTTCACGCGGTTGGCGGCCAGGTGTATGTCGATGGAGCCAATCTGAATGCTCTTGTCGGCCTTGCCCAACCGGGTGTTTTCGGTGCCGATGTGAGCCATCTCAATTTGCACAAAACTTTCTGTATTCCTCATGGTGGTGGTGGACCAGGCGTTGGCCCGGTTGCAGTGCGTGCTCACCTGGCGGAGTTTCTGCCGAGTGATCCAATTGCGCCTACAGGTGCTGTTGGTCCTGTGAGCGCCGCTCGTTATGGATCTGCTGGGATTCTGCCAATTCCTTGGGTGTACGCAAGGTTGATGGGCTCGGATGGTTTGCGTAACGCGACGATGACGGCGATTCTCGCGGCCAATTATGTTGCATCACGGCTGTCAGCCCACTTCCCTATTTTGTACACCGACTCAAATGGGCATGTCGCACATGAATGCATTTTGGATCTTCGGCCACTCACGAAGTCGACCGGTGTCACTGTTGATGACGTGGCAAAGCGATTAATGGATCATGGAATCCACGCGCCGACAATGTCATTTCCGGTTGCTGGAACTCTGATGGTCGAACCGACAGAGAGCGAATCGTTGGTTGAAATTGACCGATTCTGCGATGCGATGATTTCCATCCGTGGAGAAATCGACCGTGTTGCTGATGGTGAATGGGCAGTCGAAGAAAGCCCACTTCGGTACGCCCCGCACACCGCAGAGGACCTCATTGGACCGTGGGATCGTCAGTACTCGAGAGAATTAGGGGCCTATCCCCTCAGTGAATTGCGGCAGAGTAAATATTTTGCTCCGGTAGGACGTATTGATGCGGCGGCTGGAGATCGAAATTTGATTTGTACTTGTGAGCCGCTCGAGGTGTACGCAAGCCAGACCTGAACTAGCGTTCAAGGTATGTCGACGACGAAAGACCGTACCGAGTTCATTACCGAAGTGGTGAACATGCTTGCTGGGCCTGTCTCCGCAGGTGTGAAAAAAGCTGGCGAAGCAAATCAGCGTCGAATGGAGTTGCAGGAGCACCTCGAGCAGATTGTTGAAGATGCTCGCCGGGCCGGTGATGTTGCCCGTCGTATGGTGTCGTTGCTTGATGAAATTGAGCAACCTCTCCGTGAGGCAGTCCCCCAGTTCGCACGTGCCGCTCAGATGCTTGGCCAGCTTCTTGATGAAGCCCCCGACGATCTCGCAGCCCAGATGCGCTCGACTTGGTCGTCAGTCAATTCTCTTGTCGATGGGTTAGGACCGCTCCTCATGCTCGCCCAGGGAGCCGCAGGGATGTTTGGCGGTAGTTCTGCATCTAAGCCAGCATCGGCACCCGCAGGGGGTAAGGGTGCATCAGGTACAACACGTGCGAGTACAACGGCCGCTCGTAAAGCGGCGCCAGCAACCTCACGCTTGGCAAAGAAGTCCTCGGGTGCCTCCCAGAAGCCAGTAGCGAAGAAGGCGCCAGCGAAAAAAGCTCCGGCTAAGAAAGCGCCAACCAAGAAGGCTCCAGCGAAGAAAGCGCCAACGAAGAAGCCTTCTGCGAAAAAATAACGTCTTCAGCTCTCTGTGAGCTGCTAAACGAAGGGCATTGAGACGACGGTTCCACCAACCTCTGAACCGCGGATTGAAATCTGAACCTCGTCTGAAATTGAGACCTCAGGCGGCACAAATGCCATTGCAATCCCGTGTTGAAGTACCGGAGAGAAATTTCCTGAGGTGACCTCGCCGACATCGGCGCCACCGACCAACACCCGTGAGCCGGTTCGAGGTGGCCTACGTCCCTCGGTGGATATTCCCACCAGGTGACGGACAACTCCGTTGTTGCGTTCCTCGATTAAGGCTGATTTTCCGATGAACTCGGTGTCGAACGCGACCACCCAGCCAAGACCAGCCTGCAGAGGTGATATGTCTGCGCTCAGTTCTTGGCCGTGTAGCGGCAATCCTGCTTCGAGACGCAATGTGTCGCGGGCGCCGAGCCCTGCGGGCGTTGCACCTGCATCTGCAAGCGCTGTCCAGAGTTGTGACGCTGATTCTCCAGGAATTGAAACTTCTATTCCTGGTTCTCCTGTGTAGCCGGTGCCCGCAACTGTGCACGGTGTTCCGTTCCAGACAAGATCTGCGACTCGGAACCGCCCGACCTCGCCAAATTCGGGACACACTGCGGACGCAATTTCACGAGCCGTTGGGCCTTGGACAGCGATTACGGCTCGATCACTGGTGATGTCATCACCACCGAGTGATTCACGAACAGACGCGGTGTTGGATGCGTTCGGCATCACATCGAGGGTTCCGTCGTGGTGCCACCAGATGATGATGTCGTCGAGAACTCCCCCATCATCATTCAGAAGGTGGGTGTATTGCGCTCGCCCTGGAGCAATTTTGTAAAGGTCATTCGTCAGCGTGCTGTGCACACGCTGCGCCGCGTCTCCATCGGTGAGCCGAACCGTGCCTAGATGGGAGACATCGAACATTGCACACGATTGCCGGCACGCAAGGTGCTCGCTAATTGTACCGGAGTATTCAAGCGGCATGTCCCAACCGCCAAACTGAGCCATCCGCGCTGAGGCCGTGAGGTGGACCTCGTGAAGTGGCGATGTGCTATTACTCAGAGAGCTACCGCCTGAGGAGGTTCGAAGCGAAGCGGGATCAACTGCGCGTCAACATCATTTTTGACACCGGCCAGTGAAAGCACATTCAGTACACCTTGACCCTGCTTCACTACGTCAATGAGTTCGTCGCCCTGCGCAAGCACGACGGTCTGTCCGCTAATGACGAGATGGGCGGAGGCAATGTCGGAGGTGACGTGGGAACGAAGATAGTTGAACACCTCTCGAACAGATTCGAGTTTGATTCCTGCATCAAGCAAGGTCTTGATAACGCGGAGTTCTAGAAGATCTTGGTAGCTGTAACGACGACGGGAGCCGCTACCAGAAGCGTCAGCGAGGGAAGGTCGAATAAGGTCTGTCCGAGCCCAATAATCGAGCTGTCGATAGCTAATTCCCACTATTTCTGCGGTTTGGCGCCCGCTAAAACCCTCAGATATGGATTCATTCAACACGTTCGCATCCCCTTGGAACTTCACTCATTTACACCCAGGTAATTACCTCAATGTGAGGTGGTAACGCTATAGACCAGGGTCGAAGTTGTCAACCAAAAGTTGTCTACCAAGCAGTCAGCCGTCAGGCGAGAAAATCGTCAGGATTCACACTCTCAAGGAAGTCTTGAAATTCGTCAAGAAGCTCTTCCTCTTCTTCATCTGCGGTGGCCGGTTCATCCTGGCCTGCAGCAATCATCACATCGTCAGAGGCGAAAATTGGCGCCTCGGTACGAATTGCGAGAGCACAGGCATCAGACGGGCGACACGACATCGATGTCTGCACGCCATCACCGTCTACAAGAGACAGCTCAGCCATGAATACGTGATCCCGAATTTCAGTGATCGTGACACGTTCAATACGGTGGTCAAGGACCTCAATCACCGAGCAGAGTAAGTCGTGCGTGAGTGGACGCGGTGGGTGAATCCCCTGCATCGCAGCATGAATTGATGCCGCCTCAGGGCTCCCGATGAGAATCGGAAGTAACCGCCTATCGCCATCGGTCTCTTTCAGCAGCATCATCGGTGTATTCGCAGGAAGTTCAACCCGAACGCCAACTAGTTCCATCTGGTGCACGACTCGACAATACTTCAGGCCAGTTGGCGCATGCATGCCGGGGTCAATCAAACAGTTGTTGTAAACCTGCCTGAAGGAGGGCGGTCCGCAACTTCGCTCCTGCCTCTGAAATTTCGTGTGCTTGGTGGCGGGCTTTAGACCGCGAGCCAGGATCGCGTTGGCGAATCTGATGAGCAAGAAGTTGTTCGATGAGCGAGAGTTCGCGCTCGGCGGTGGTCCGCCAATTACGTAGGTGGCGCGCATCGATGCCGTGACGCAACAAAATTCGCGCCGATGCACCTATCGCAACTTCGTGCTCGGTATACGAGGTTGCTGGTTGGCGGCGAGGGGGAATGATTCCGTAGGACTCGAGTTCTGTGATTTCCTGCTCGGTAAGCCCGGTCATCGAGCGGAATTCATTGCGGTCAAGGTTGACGCCGGACCCCATTCCGACAACTGTTCGAGGAGTTCGGGTTGAACCGGGCTCAGAGGTAGCCGGGCGATGTGAACGAGCCGATGGGTGTTGCTGTGTATCTTCGACGTCAACGACGCCTGATGGGCGGTTGATTCCAAACGGGCGAGAAATCTCTTTTGACGGATCAATCTCGCCTGAATCAATTCGATCTTTAATGATTCGAAGAGGGAGATAGTTCTCGCGTTGTTCGCTCAGGATGACTCGGAGAAGCTCAACATCAAGCTCATGGAATTTGCGATACCCCGAAGTGGTTCGCTCTGGGTTGATGAGACCCTGGCTCTCAAGAAATCTGATTTTTGAGATGGTGACTTCAGGGAACTCCTCAACGAGAAGTCCTAGTACCTCCCCTATTGAGAGGTAGTCAGATTCTGTCTCAGCCATCCGAGCGCTCAAAGAACACCAGACGGAACTTCCCGATCTGGACTTCATCTCCGTGACGCAACATACTTGCGTCAATTCGCTGCTGGTTGACATATGTTCCGTTGAGCGATCCTGAGTCGAGCACCTCGTATTCGCTATCGCGTCGAATGATGGCGGCATGACGACGAGAAACAGTGATGTCATCAAGCACAATCTCAGAATCGGGGTGACGTCCAATTCGAGTGTTCTCGGAATCGAGGCTGTAACGCATTCCTGCGAGGCCGCCAGAACGAACAATGAGAACGCCCACACCTTGGGACAATTCTCCAACATTCACTTGAATATCGTCCCCTGAACCCGGGGCATCCTGAAGCGGGTCAACCGTCATCAAGGTGATCGTGCGATCGTCGAGAACATCAAGCGGATCTCCACAACTGGAGCAGAAATTGCTACCCGGTGGGTTTCGATGTCCGCATTGGTTGCAGAACACGTACGACATTGCGGTCACTCCCCTGTCAGCGCTCGGTATGCATCCGCGGTGAGGAGTTGCTCAATCATCGAAGCATCATCAACGCGAATCTCGATCATCCATCCTTCACCGTACGGGTCCGAGTTCAGCAGAGAGGGATCATCCTGAACAGCGCTATTGACCGAGGTAACTACCCCAGCGAGAGGTGTGTAGATCTCCGACACTGACTTAGTGCTCTCAACCTCACCACACATTGCTCCACTCTCAAAGCGTGCATCGACTGCTGGAAGGTCAACGAACACGACATCGCCGAGCGCATCCTGGGCGTAGTCAGTGATTCCGATGCGCACGGTACCGTCATCATTCGTGGCAACCCATTCATGGTCGGCTGAGTACCTGAGCTGGTTGGGGACGTCCATATCCATAACGGTAGCGGTTTTCATCAATCCCGAGAACGGCTAGCAATCGAATTTCAAGACTTCTGTTGGTTCGCCCGGACGCCATTGAGCACGAGTGGTACGTACGCAAGGGCGGTGTACAGACTGAGGATGATTCCAGGGATGCCCAGGATCCAAGAGGCGATGGTGAATGCTCCGGCAATCGGCATGCCACTCTCCCCCATGAGGAACCCAGGGAAGGTAAACATCAGGAGAAATGCTGCCGTCTTGCCCCACCACGTTACATCAAAACGTTTCATGTTGAATACGAAGGTTGCGACGAGCATCATGGCGGCAACGAACAGCTCGCGAACGAGCACGATCACTGCGAACCACAGTGGCACTGAGCCATCGATGATGAGGGCGATGATTCCGACGAAAAAGAGCAGCCGGTCCACAGTTGGATCAAACACCTTTCCAAATTCGCTTGTTTGGTTGAGTCGCCTCGCCAAAAATCCATCAACCCAATCAGTTGCGCTGATACTTCCGAGCAGCCACGCCGCAGCGTGTTGGTTGTCAAGGCCGAACAGCACCCAGAGAAATACCGGAAGACATAGCAAACGAATCAACGTCACAGCATTTGGAATGGTGACAATGCCATCAAACATGCTGATGGCCGAAGTTTGAGGGTCGTTGTTGCTCATTGTCTGTCGTGGTTCTTTCGGCGACGGCGTGATGCGTCAATGTTAGGTGAAGAGGTGTAGCCGTCGCTGCCTCGCTCCACCTTCGTTCGTTGGGTTGTGACCGCTCTATGGTGTCTCAATGCCAACTATTTTTACTCGGATTATTGAGGGCGAAATCCCGGGAACCTTCATTTGGCGGGACGACAAGTGTGTTGCGTTCATGTCGATTAACCCAATGTCATTCGGTCACACCCTCGTGGTCCCAATTGCGGAAGTCGACCATTGGGTTGATCTTGAACCAGAACTCGCTCAACACTTATTTGCGGTGGCACACCGTATTTCGATCGCACAACAGGCGGCATTCAGTCCTGCACGCGTTGGCCTGATCATCGCCGGATATGAGGTTCCTCACACCCACATCCATGTGTTGCCCACTAATGACATGTCTGATCTTTCTTTCTCAAATGCGGCATCGTCCGTCGACAGAGCGGACCTCGAACGCTCAGCGGATGCGATTCACAAAGAACTTGTTGGGCAAGGCCACGAAACGGGGGTAACACGATGAGTCACGGCTTCGACACCGGACGCTTGAACCGCATCGATTCGCATTTTCAACGCTATGTCGATGATGGGCGACTGGCGGGATGGCAGGTCATGGTGTCGAGGCATGGTGAACTCGCTCACCATTCGACCTATGGCGTCCGAGACGTTGAACAAGGAACTCCATTTGCTGACGACACCGTCGTGCGGATGTACTCGATGACGAAACCACTGACAACCCTTGCTGCGATGCAACTTGTCGAAGAGGGAGTTATTCAGCTGAAAGATCCTGTGGCAAAGTTCATTCCCTCATTTGCAGACACACAGGTCTACCGGTCTGGATCTGTTCAGAAGCCAATGACCGAGCCTCAGACGCTGCCCATGCTCGTGTGGCATTTGATGACTCACATGTCAGGTTTGACCTATGGATTTCACAACACCCATCCTGTTGATGCGATGTACCGCAATCACGGTTTTGAATGGGGGCAGCCAGAGCATCTCGATCTCGCGGCCTGTTGTGACCGGTGGGCTGAGCTTCCACTGGTGTTTCAACCTGGAACCGAGTGGAACTACGGCGTTTCAACAGATGTCTTGGGTCGCGTGGTCGAGGTTGCATCAGGCCTTGATCTTGAGGAGTATTTCCAACAACGGATTCTTGGTCCCCTAGGGATGGTCGACACAAGCTTCTACATCGATGATGAGAACCGAAAGGCCCGTCTCGCTGAGTTGTATATCCCGCACCCAGAGACCGGAGCAGCGATGCGGGCGCCGGATGTATTGCGTCGGCCTGACCGCCCGGCGATGTTGTCAGGTGGTGGAGGGTTGTATGGAACAGCTGCTGACTATCTGCGTTTTTGTCAGATGATCCTCAACGGTGGAGTTCTCGATGACGAGCGAGTCATCGGTCGGCACACACTGTCGTATATGGGGCAGAATCATCTTCCCGGCAATGTTGACCTCGAAGCAATTGGCCGTCCACTCTTCGCCGAGTCTGCCTTTGTCGGTGTTGGATTCGGACTTGGTTTTTCTGTCGTCATTGATGCTGCAGCCAGCAAGGTTCCGAGCACAGTTGGCGAAATGGCCTGGGGCGGTGCAGCGAGCACAGCGTTTTGGGTGGATCCACGCGAAGACCTTGCTGTTGTGTTCCTGACGCAGTTAATGCCATCGAGCACGCATCCAATACGGCCCGAGTTGAAACAGCTGGTGTATCAGGGGTTGGCCGACTAGGCGCCTGATCAAGTCTTTAGAACAGAGTTGTTGGCGTCTCGTCGACCTCATCCAGCAGGTGTTGGCCCTCATTTCGGGCGTTATTCACTGCCATGTTGACGATTCGTTGATGCAAGACATCGTTGCCGGCAGGAGCAAGCAGAGTTTGTAACTCCTCCTCGGCGTCGTTCTTATCAGCCGTCAACCAGTGCTCGATATCAACATTTTCGAGAATGACCGGCATGCGGTGGTGTATCGGTTCCATTGTTTCATTGGCCGCCGTTGTCAGCAAGCAGACAGTGGACCGTTGGTCTGATGGATTAGTGGGGTCGCGCCACTGTGATGAGATTCCCGCCAGAAGCATTGTTGATCCATCACGGCGAGAAAAGTAGTGAGGCTCTTTTGCCGGTTTGCCGTTGGCTGCTTTCGGACCATCCGCTCGCGCCGGTGACCACTCGTAAAACCCGTCAACCGGCACCACAACCCGAGATGATCGAATCGCTGACCTAAACGATGGTTTTTCCCAGACCGTCTCCGCACGTGCATTCGACAACTTCTGTCCGATCGATGGGTCTTTGGCCCATGATGGAATAAGTCCCCACGTGGCGGAGGTCAACATCCGCTGTTCACCTTTGTCGACAAGCATTGCGACCTGTGAGGAAGGGGCAATGTTGAATCTGGCAGGCGGTAAGTCAACGACGGCATCGAGGACGGCGTCAAGAATGGATGCGAGTTCGTGATGAGGTTGGGCCTGCACGAATCTTCCGCACATGGCTTATGGCCAACCAGCTCCAGGTACTTCTACCTCTGCCGTCTCAACACGTCCAGTTGACGTGCCGTTCACTCGGGAAGGATGCGTGCCGCGCGATGTCAGCACATACAGCGTTGTCCCATTCTTGCCGCCCAGCATGCACGCCACTGCCGACTGGTCGGTTGAGATCTCATCAACCACTTCCCCACCCTCGCGAACCCTGACAACCTTCTTATGCACAGGGTCGGCAAACCAAATTGCACCCTCAGCATCAAGACAGCATCCGTCAGGCACGAGGTCTCCGAGGTCAGCCCACACTCGATGCTGAACAGCCATGCCGCTCTCGTCAATGCAATAGGCGGAAAATCGTCGCCCGTATGACTCTCCGACGATGAGTGTCTTTCCGTCGGGGGTAATGACCGATCCATTCGGGAACATCAGTTCTTTGTTCCCAGTTCGGACAGTCCCGTCTGGGCTGACGACGACAAGATGTGCTGGTACTGGCTCCATTGCGGGCTCTGCATGAAGGTCGAAGCCAAAGATTGATACGTACGCTGTTCCATCTGGTCCGACGACCATGTCGTTGCAGTCGTATTCAGAAACTGCACCGAGATCGGCGTGAACAGAGGTAGTGGAACCGTCGAAGCGGAGAATTTTATGGTCGCTCATCGAGACCACAAGCAGATCTCCGTTTGGTAACCAGCCAAGTCCTGACGGACGCGCCTCGACAGTGAGGACACGTTCTTCGGTTCCAGCCTCGTCCAAGGTGAACACTCCATGGCGGAAGAAGTCACTGAACCAGAACTTGCCATCATGCCAACGAGGGCCCTCGCCGAACTGAAGGCCGGTGTGGATAATCGTCGTCGTTTTCATACCTCTTCCTCTCGATGAGCAACATCACTTCGGCGAATCACCAGCGAGAGTAATTCGCATCATCTCGCGGCGGTAACCGAAGTAGTCGTCGATGGCGTAATGCTGCACGCACCGGTTATCCCACATTGTGAGTGTCCCCTTCTGCCATCGAACTCGGCACGTGAAGTCAATTCGACGACAATGATTGAAAAGAAAGTCGAGGATTGGCTTTGCTTCAGAATCGTGCAACTCTGCGATTCCGACCGTGTATACCTCGTTAATGAACAGCGACTTACGTCCAGTTTCCGGGTGTGTGCGAACGAGTGGGTGGATGCGTGTTTCAAGGGCGGTTTCGTCACCCACGATCTCCATGGATCGGCGATCGTCCCGCTGGCCAAAGGTGCCTTTTGGCCCATAGGAACGACGAGCCGAGTGCACACCGTGAAGATCTGAGAGGAGCGCCTTCATTCCATCTGAGAGCGCATCGAATGCGGCCTCCTGCTGAATGAAGGCGGTATCGCCCCCGGCAGGCGGGATGTCGATCCCATACAGCAGAGTGGCACTAGGAGGCTCAGTCTGGAAGCTCCAGTCGCTATGCCAGCCACTCCCGAATAGCGGGCCAGCCTCATCAGACTCTCGTAGAAGCCTCAACACATTTGGGTGGCCGTCGACCGGCGTGATGTAGGGAGTATCGCCGAAGTCGCCGAGTTGGAGGGCGAAATCCTCAAAGGCTTCAATTGACAGATCTTGGTCCCTTATCGCCAACACCGAGTGCTCAAGGAATGCTGCTTGGAGCGACTCCAGGTCGTCCGGCGCGAGTCGATCTGCGAGATCTATACCGGTGACGTCAGCCCCGAATCTTCCTGTGAGTGGAGTCACTTGCATAACCGAACGGTAGCGGACGCGTCCTTCAGGGTCGTTGATCAGAACGAGTAACAGGATTGTCTCCGAATAGTGTGCCGTTATGGAACTTCTGTTGATTCGACACGCGCTACCGATTCGCCGCGAGGTCACCGAAGGAGCAGCAGACCCTCCTCTGTCAGACGATGGGCTCCGTCAGGCTGAGTTGCTTGCCGAGTATTTGGCAAGTGAAAAGATTGATGCGATCTATGCGAGCCCGCTGTTGAGGGCGCAACAGACAGCGCAGCCGCTATCTATTCGTATTGGCCTCGAGATCATTGATGATCCGGGAATCGCTGAGTTTGATCAGCATTCATCTGAGTACATTCCGGTCGAGGAACTGAAAGCTTCGGGAGATCCGCGGCTGACCGAGTTCTTGTTGGGTGAGGGTGATGAATTTGATGATCGCGATGAGTTTCGCGATCGTGTGATGAATTCGATTGAGCGAATCATTTCTGATCACGGTGGAGACCGAGTAGCAGTCGTCTGCCACGGCGGCGTGATCAATTTGTACGCAGGAGATGTGCTCGGCCTGAACGTTGAGGGGCCAGGATTTTTTTACCCCAACTACACCTCAATCACTCGTGTCGCTGCCTCTCGATCGGGCGTTCGATCAATCGTTACTCTCAACGAGACCTCACACCTTCGAAACACGGGCCTGCCGATGGGGCTTTTCCAACACGGATGAAGAACCGCTGTGGAGCGATGCTCCACAAAGTGGTCGGGCTGGCGAGATTCGAACTCGCGACCTCTTGTCCCCCAGACAAGCGCGCTAACCAAGCTGCGCCACAGCCCGTAACTGTCCCTCGGATGCTAACGGTTGGCTGGGCTATTTAGACGAAGAGATCGATGATTCGCCATCCCAAGTACGCAATTAAGGCGACGACCAGCAGTTTGAAATGCCAGGGAGTTTTCTCATCGTCGATTGCAGAGGACGACTCTTCAAGCAGTCGACCACAACTTGGGCAGCTCCCCTCTTGGGTCATCGCCGTTGGAGCAAAATAACGTGCGCATTCCTCACACCAAGGCATCTCAGCCCTGTTTCTTTCGAATTCTGATTTTGATCGGAGTTGATCCGAAACCAAATTCCTCACGGATCTTTCGCTCAAGGTACCGAACGTGGTGGTGTGGTAATTCTCGATTGACAAACAGGGTGAATGTGGGTGGATCAGTTGCCCCCTGCACTGCATACAGCACCTTCGCTCCGCCTCCTGCTGGTTGAGCCTGCTGTGCCGCAGCGATGACACGGTTGACATCCTTTGTCGGAACACGGCGGTGGTATTGCTCAACTGCGTCGGTGAGCAGCGGTCGTAATTTGTGGACACCTTTTCCGGTGAGTGCCGAGATGGGTAGGACAGGTGAATCCCCAAGAAACGCAAGTTTGCGTCCAACCTCGACACGACGTGCAGCTCGCTCATCTGCGTCATCGATGAGTTCCCACTTATTCAGCAATACAACGATCGGGCATCCTGCAGCGTCAACACGTTCAGCCAAACGCTGGTCTTGAGCGGTGACGCCCTCGGTGCCGTCAACTACGAGCAGGGCAATGTCGGCTTCATCGATTGCTCTGAGAGCTCGAACCATCGAGTAGTACTCGGCGCTGTCATCAACTTTTGATCGGCGACGCATTCCGGCTGTGTCAACGAAGACGATTGGCCCATCATCGGTCTCGACGAGCGTGTCAATCGCATCCCGTGTGGTGCCTGACATGTCGTGCACCACTGAACGATCCTCGCCAACGAGCCGGTTAAAGAGCGTTGACTTACCCACATTTGGTCGACCAACAATCGCCACTCGAGGAGTGTCGGGAGCGATATCAAGTGGCTCATCGTCAAGCCATGGAGCAACTTCCTCCTCACGAGGTTTGGCTCGATCTCCGAGCCTCTCGAGCACGATGTCTAAGAGGTCGCCCGCCCGACGACCATGAAGGGCACTCACCGGTACTGGTTCATTCAATCCAAGCGCAAGAAACTCCCACATCTCACGCTCGCGAATGTCGTTGTCGGCCTTATTGGCCACCACGATGACGTCAACTCCTGTGCGACGAAGCCAGGCCGCAATCTCGTCATCTTGTGACACTGTGCCCACACTCGCATCGACGACAAGGAGCACAAGATCAGCAGTGCTGACTGCTGACTCAACCTGTCGGCTCACCTTTTCGTCCAGTTCGTCCCCACCAGGCATCCATCCGCCGGTATCGACGACGGTGAATGGAACTCCGAGCCATTCCGCTTCGAGTTCTTTGCGGTCTCGAGTAATACCGGGGCGATCCTCTGTAATCGCAACTTGCTCCCCGGCAATACGATTAAACAGCGTCGATTTCCCAACATTGGGGCGACCAACGATGACCACGGTGGGTAGTGATTGGTCTTCGGTCATGATTTCAGTCCTAACGCCGCTCGAAGAGCATGGCCATGGGTCGGTACAACATCAACGGCAACGGGAAGGTCATCGACAGACATTCCATCAAGAAACTGTCCTGAATCTGAGAGACATACGTCGGGCAGTAGATAGCGGCGCAGCGGGTCAGCGTTGCTTAGTGCTGCTGAAATGTCGGTACCTGTGAGGAGTCCCGTCACTCCAGTGTTTCCACCGAAGTAGTCATTTATGACAGGGAGCACCTCGACGTCGAGATCGGTGTCGATGTCATCAAGGAGTGGACGAAGAACTTTTGCCCCGAGTGTTCCGGTGATAATCGTGACTGCGGAAGATGCTGGTCGTTTCGTTCTTGAAAGGGTCACTGGGGTCGATCGTAGGCCCGTGTAGGCAGCAGGATTTGCCAATTGACCAACATCAACGGCTGCAAAGAAACCTCGTTGTGGAGCGGTCACGGACGGCAGAAGGTCTAAGAATTCTTCCTTGAATGTCGAGGCCATGCCGATGCCGTCCTCGTGCATGTCGCAATCGCCGTAATCAGCGAGTGCCGGGAAGTCTTTGTCCGCCAGCAGAAAGTACTCATCAGCGGCGAAGACCATTGGATGACCAACAAGGTCGTTGAACAGGTGTTGCCATTCCAGAACTGTCGAGAGAACGCTGACCGCCTCCTCATGAGTATGCGGCCGCATTGCGGATTCGCTATTGAAGCGCGACACGCCGAGAGGTACCACCGCTACCGATGCAAGATCAGAAAACGAATCAGCAATTCCCAGCATTGTTCGTTCGAGTATCTCCCCGTCATTGACCCCAGGGCAGACAACAATTTGGCCCCGAACCTCGATGCCTGCATCGAGAATTGCCCGTAGCCAGCGAAGACTCATTCCGCCACGCGGATTCTTCAGCATGCGAGAACGGTCAAATGGGTCAATCGCATGAATACTCACGTGCAACGGAGAGAGACGCTCGTCGATCACGCGTTCGAGGTCACTTTCAGTAAAACGAGTAAGAGTTGTGAAATTTCCGAACAAAAAACTGAGCCGGTAGTCATCGTCTTTGAGGTACAGGCTTCGGCGCATTCCCTTCGGAAGCTGGTGAATGAAACAAAACTCGCAGTGGTTGTCGCAAGTGCGGACACGATCGAACACTGCGCTTTCGATGTCAATCCCGAGTTTGGTGCCCTCTGGCTTGACAACTTCGAGGTCGACTTCAAGTCCACCCCTCAAGACAGAAATCACTGGATCATGAACATCGATCGCCCACTGCCACTCGATGATGTCGCGCGGCATGACACCGTCAACGCCCGTAATTTCGTCACCTACGAGCGCGCCAGCAATTGCGGCAGGAGAATCTGGATCAACCCCAGTGATGATGGGGCCCTCCGTTCGCAAGCGCGTTTGTGATGGCATTGACATAGCGGAAGAAGAGGCTACCTCTGAACGGCCCCGGCTAGATTGAGGGCACCATGTCAGTTGATCGCGTCTTGCTTGCTGAGCCCCGTGGCTTTTGCGCTGGCGTTGAGATGGCAATTAAGGCATTGGCCTGGATGGTCCGAGCCTTTGAGCCTCCTGTGTACTGCTATCACGAGATCGTGCACAACCAGATTGTTGTTGATGCTTTTCGGTCCCAGGGTGTGCAATTCGTGGACGACATTGAAGAGGTTCCTATTGGTCGACCGATCATGTTGTCGGCTCATGGTTCCGCTCCCGAGGTCGTGGCTAGTGCTCGACAGCGCGGTTCATTTGTTGTTGACTCGGTATGTCCGTTGGTGACGAAGGTTCATCACGAGGTGAAAGTTCGTGCCGCAAAGGGATACCGAATTGTCTACGTCGGGCATGAAGGACACGAAGAGGCTGTTGGAACGATGGCGGTTGCTCCTCATGCGATCGACCGTGTGGAAAGCGTTGAAGAAGTCGATGCTCTGCCAGAACTAGATGGCGCCGTCGCCCTCCTCGCGCAAACAACGCTCTCGCATCGCGATTGGGAGGGTGTCGCTGTCCGAGTGAAAGAACGCTTTCCGGATGTGTGGACTCCTGGTCGCAGCGATCTTTGCTTTGCGACGACGAACCGACAAAGTTCATTGCTTGCAATGGCGGAGCGTTGTGACTCCATCGTGGTGATCGGCTCTGCGAACTCATCGAACACCACCGCTCTCGCTCGACTCGCTTCCGATGCTGGCTGCTCAAACGTTGTGCGAATCAACACTGCAGAGGAACTACCAGACGGGCTTGATGGGGTTGTTGGCGTGACGGCAGGCGCCTCTGCGCCAGAACAATTGGTGCGAGAGGTGTTGGAGCGTCTCGCACCAGAACACGGCATCGAACTTGTTCGGGTCACAGATGAGGACGAGTATTTCCCTCCCCCACGCAACATTCGTGAACTGCAAACCGCAATCGAATGCGCTTCGACGGTTCTTCTCGGTGGCGGAATGCTCGCCAGCCCAAAAATGGATGACCGATCGCTGTCGGCAAGTGCGGTGCTTGCTGCGCTAGAGGGTTCTCAATACAAAGGAACATCATGAATTCGCTGACCCCTGCTCTCGACACCCTCCGAATTTCATTGCATATCGCATCTGTTGCGGTGTGGGTTGGTGGCCAGATTGTTGTAGCGGCAATTGTCCCAGCGCTCCGATCCGAATATCGGGCTGCGCTGCCGCTCGTCGCAAAGGGTTTCTCTCGTGTCGCATGGCCTGCATTTGCATTAGCGGTACTTACCGGTATGTGGTCGGTCATGTCCGTTGATGTTGGCGCTACCTCCAGTGGTTATCAATTGGCCATGATGTTGAAAGTGCTTGCAGTCCTGCTCAGTGGAGGCGCCGCCGCAATTCACTCGGCTGGTTCATCGACCGCAGCAAAAGCAATTGGTGGAGCACTCGGATTGTTGTTTGCGCTCGCAGCGGTGGTTCTCGGAGTGCTTATCCGAACAGGTGCTTGAAATATGCGAGGCGCGTGGCGTTGGCTCATTCTGATAACAGCAATTGGCTCCGTTGGTATTGCGTTTCTCCGTGAGCAGCGTTCTGATCCTGCAAACGGTGCATCGTCAACAGTTTCTATTGAACTAGCAGTCACAACAACCGCTGTCGTTGAGGTGATCGAACCAATACCTGAATGGTGCGAGAAGTTATTGACGGTCGACGAGACAACTCCGTTGGATGTCGTTGCGCAGCTCTACCTTGAGGTGGCTGTTACGGCGGGCGGCGTTATCGAACGGGACCTCACCGCCGCGGCAATTGTGCTGTCAGGACAATCGCCGGTCGAAGCCGACACCGTGAATTCCACTGTGTCAACAATCGATGAGAACTTTGATGCTGAGGGAAGATTCGTCGAAGATGACGCAGTGCTGCGTGCCGGTCAGCAGGTTGATGAAATCTGTAAACGGACCTCACTGCAGGCCGCTCCAGCAGCGACTGCTCCAGAGTGACGTAGCCCCGCTCGGTGCGTTTCGGCGCAACGATGGTGACGTACTAGGTTTCGGGAATGTTCCCCGGATCACATATCGTCACCCAACCTGACAAGCCCGCTCTCATCATGGCCGGTACAGGGCAGGTTCAAACCTTCGCAGAGCTCGATGCAGCTGCCAATCGGTTAAGCCATGTCCTTCGAGATGCAGGGATTGAAGCCGGCGATCATGTAGCGATCTGCATGGAGAACAACCCGCACTTCCTCGAGGTGCTCTGGGGTTGCCACTACGCCGGGGTGGTCTACACGGCTGCCTCATCTCGGCTTACCTCTGACGAACTCGCGTACATCATGAACGACTGTGGGGCAAAAGCCTTCATCACGTCGATGTATAAGGCGGAACAAGCCGCAGAGGTTCGTGAGGAGACACCAAATGTCACTCTTCGTTTGATGATCGATGGAACAATCGAAGGCCACGGATCATACGAAGATGCAGTGGCTGCGGCAAGCAGTACACCACTGGCCAACCGCATCGCTGGTCGAGACATGCTGTACTCGTCGGGAACGACGGGACGCCCCAAAGGCGTTTTTCCGTCGCTTCCTGAAGTGCCTCTTGAAGAATGGTCAAGCAGTATTGAAGGGCTCCAGCAGTTGCTGTTCGGAATGGACGCAAGCAAGGTGTACCTCTCCCCTGCTCCGATGTACCACGCTGCTCCTCTTCGCTTCTGCCTTGCAACACAGGCGATTGGTGCAACGGTCGTACTGATGGAACATTTCGACGCAGAGGACTACTTGAAGTACATCGATCAGTACAAGGTCACTCACTCGCAGCTTGTGCCGACAATGTTTGTTCGGATGTTGAAACTTGGTGACGACGTCAGAGCCAAATATGACGTGTCAACGATTGAAGCTGCTGTCCATGCAGCTGCGCCGTGCCCAGTGACCGTGAAACAGCAGATGATTGAGTGGTGGGGCCCGGTAATTCACGAGTACTACGCCGGAACCGAAGGAAACGGTTTCGTCTACTGCAACAGCGAGGGTTGGCTCGCCCACCCAGGAACAGTCGGCTCACCGTTGAACTGTGTTGTTCACATTGTGGGAGAGGACGGCGAGGAAGTTCCAACCGGCGAATCAGGAACCATTTATTTTGAAGCAGGTGGAACGTTCGAATATCACAACGATCCTGAGAAGACTGCCGGGTCGCGACACCCGAAAGGTTGGAGCACACTTGGTGACGTCGGCTACCTCGATGAAGACGGATTTGTCTTTCTCACCGATCGAAAGGCCTACATGATCATCACGGGCGGTGTGAACGTCTACCCACAGGAGTCGGAGAATCTCCTTGTGACCCATCCAGCGGTTATCGATGTCGCCGTATTTGGAATTCCTAATGATGACTTTGGCGAAGAAGTGAAAGCCGTTGTTCAGCCTGCCGAGATGCCTGGCGACGAAGCATCTGCTGGCGAACTAGAACGAGAACTGATTCGGTTCTGTCGTGAACATCTTGCCGATGTCAAATGTCCACGATCAATCGACTTTCGTGAGGAGCTGCCTCGTCATCCAACCGGCAAGTTGTACAAGCGTCTGTTGAAGGACGAGTACTGGGCTGCCGCTGGCAGAAGCATCTGAATATGGTGGGCCGCCCTTCGGCTCCACATCCGTTCCTCGAATGGGATGGCGTGCTTGCGTTCGCTCATCGTGGAGGTTTGAGTGAAGCGCCAGAAAACACTCTTGCTGCGTTTCAGCACGCAGTTGAGCTCGGCTTCACCTACTTAGAGACGGATGTGCACCTCACATCCGATGGGGTGCTGGTTGCGTTCCATGACCCTGATCTCGAACGTACCTGTGGAATCGACGGAAAGATTAATGATCTGAGTTGGGACGCGGTCAGCGAGGCCAGAGTCGACGGAACACACCCAATTCCACAGTTCGTTGATCTTCTTGATTCGTTCCCGCATGCGCGCATCAATGTTGACTGCAAGTCAGATGAAGCACTCCAGCCACTGATCTCTCTGCTGAGCGAGCGTGATTGTCTCGACCGAATATGTGTTGGGAGCTTCAGTGACCGTCGCCTCCGAGCAGTTCGCAGAGCGTTCGGTAACCGGGTGTGTACGAGTCTGGGACCAGTCGAGACGACTCGACTTACCGCTGGAGCTCCTACTCCGAAGGGAGCCTTTGCTGCGCAAGTCCCACCAACTGCTGGAAAACTCCCGTTGGTGACCGAGCGTTTTGTGGCAAGAACTCACCGACGAGGTCTTCAGGTTCACGTATGGC